>CBHTUB010000168.1:0-11293 GCA_966095595.1 uncultured Chryseosolibacter sp.
GCCTAAAACCGGATTAACGCCGACTTTTCCATTGACCATTGACCAATCAGCCACCCCGGTACAAATTTTTTCAGCTGCTGATTGTTATGAAACTTCAGCCGTCTCCTCAGTTACGAAATAGTCTTCAGGGCTATAATATCTTTTTTCAGTCTCTGCCCAAACACGATGGTCCATACACGTCTACGCCGTGGCAACTGGCAGTACAGCTGGCGAAGAGCAACAAGGTATTTTTCCTCGATCATCCTTACACGTTTCTGGATCTGCTGACGGGCTTTTTCAAAGCGCCGATCTGGAAAAGGCTGAAGGCTTATTGGTCCCGCGTTTCCTTCCGGAAGCAGGACGTCGAAGTAATACTTTCACCGTTTGTTTGGCCGATCAACTTTCTGCCGAAGGGCAGGCTCTACGAATTCTTCAGCAAGCTCAACCATCGTATCCTGAGCAGGCGGGTAAATCGTTATTTCAGACAAAACAGTATTGACTCGATCATATACGTCAATTCATTCAATTTTTATTTTCCATCCCTTGCAAAATATCTGAAGGCGTCCATTTCGATGAATGTATATCATTGCATCGATCCAATGGTGAAGGCGTTTACCATCAAGCATGGTTTATACCTGCAGGACAGGGCTGCACAGCAAGCGGACATCATCATTTCAACAGCTCCGGCGCTACAGAAGAATTTTGCGTCAAAGGGTTATTCGAAAAACTATCTCGTTCCCAACGCTGCAAACTTTGAGCTATTCAATCGCGCGGTCAAGGAACAGGCGATCCATCCGAAAGTCGCTCCGATACCGGGAAAGATCATGGGATATCTTGGAAACATCGAACGCCGGATGGATTATCAGTTGCTCCTGAAAGTGCTTGAGCGACTGCCAGACTGGCATCTGGTGCTGGCGGGTCCGGTTGAGCGTCAATACATACCTGTGGAAATATTTAACCACAAACGGATCCATTTCACCGGCCCGGTGCCGCATAGGGAAGCTCCGTCGGTTGTAAGGCGATTCGATGTGGCCATCATTCCGTTCAAGTGTGATGAAGTAAGCCATGGGATCTTTCCCCTGAAACTGTTTGAGTACATGGCTGCCGCCAAGCCGGTTGTGTCCACCAATTTCAATCCCGATATCCTGCAGGAGCTGTCGTACACCGTACACACCGCCGACAATGACCAGCAGTTTGCCGACTTTGTATTACTCGCTTACGCCACGGATAACAAGCAAAAACGCGAGAAGCGCATCCAGATCGCTTCCCAGAATACCTGGGAGAAACGGGCGCAGCTTTTTAGCAACTACATCGCTCAGGAACTCGAACAAAAACATCGTTTGCCTTATGTCGCTTAAAGAAAAGATCAAAAGCAATCCGAAGCTGAAGAAACTCATATTGTCGTTCATCTTCCGGAAAAAACCATATGGATCGCGGGTGCGGTGGTACATCTGGCTGTGGCTGATCTTTCCGAAGTATTTCAAACGTGGTATTAGCTGGGCTTCACGTCTCGACCTCGTACCGTTCAATAAGTTCGAGATGGGAAAATATTCGCGCATCGAGCAAGGCGTTGTGATCAATAACGGTATGGGCGATGTGATCATCAAAGACGAGGTTCATACAGGTATCGGTTGTGTGATCATCGGACCGGTAACGCTGCACAAGCATGTTGGCCTTTCACAATATGTACGCGTTCTGGGAATGCACCATGGCAACGCTGCCGACTCTCCGCATCACTATCAGCCCTGCACAAAAGCGCCGATCGTCATGGAAGAAGATGCGTGGGTTGGTACTGGTTGTGTCATCATGGGGAAAAAAAGCGGAGAACCATTGACACTTGGACGTTATTGCAGGATAGGAGCAAACTCCGTCGTGATGGATGATATTCCGCCGTATTCAATTGCCGTTGGCAGTCCGGCGAAAGTGATCCGCGTCTGGGATTTCGAAACAAAGCAGTGGGTTAAGCCAGGTAGTGCCGGAAAGGAACCGAAACCTTCATCGAAGGAAGAAGATGCCGAGGTGGTCAGGCTTATGCAGGATGTAAAGGTCCTTAGCAACGCATCATAGGCTCACTTCGTCGCCAACGTCTTTTTTGAGACCGAGAAAATCATACAGCTTCGTATCAAACATGTGGGAAGGAGAGATGTTCGACAGGGCATTGAACATGATCTCTACGCGGTCAGGATATTGAGTCTCCCACTCGCCGATCATTCGCTTCACGATCTTGCGCTGCATGTTGGGCTGTGACCCGCAAAGGTTGCACGGGATGATCGGAAAATTCCTGTATGAAGCATATGCCTGGATCTCTTTTTCGCGTGTACCGGAAAGGGGACGGATCACGATGTGCTTTCTGTCGTCTGTGATGAACTTGGGAGGCATGGCTTCGAGCTTGCCGCTGAAGAACAGGTTGAGGAAAAACGTTTCGAGCACATCGTCCTTGTGATGGCCGAGCGCAATTTTCGTAGCGCCAAGCTCTTCGGCGATCGAATATAAATTCCCGCGGCGGAGGCGAGAGCACATGCTGCACATGGTCTTGCCCTCCGGAGTTTTTTCAATGACGACGGAGTAAGTGTCCTTCTCGTAGATCTTGAACGGAATGTTGTTCGAGGCCAGATAATCGGGCAGTACGTGCTCGGGAAATCCCGGCTGCTTCTGATCCAGATTGACGGCGATCAGCCTGAAACCAATTGCCTTCTGCATATTCAGCAGGACGTCGAGCATCGTATAGCTGTCCTTGCCACCGGAAAGACAAGCCATCACGAAGTCGCCTTCCTCTATCAAACCATAATCTTTGTTAAGGTCCCAGGCCTGTTTTCTGATCTTCCTTGTGATCTTCTCAAAATCCGCTGATTCCATATCGTTCGAAACTGCAAATATAGTTGGAGTTTCGTTAATCGCAGAACCGGTTAGGTGGAGCTGTGAGCAGCTAGTCCGAGCCGCGGGCCTGGTTTAGGACTCTTGATATTCCCTTCGCACAGATCCTGAGCACCGGCCTTGCGCGCAGGCCAGCAGCGAGTGAAGGATCTAACGCTACGTCAATTTAACACCAACAGTACGGTTAACTGAACGCTTTAAACTTCTGGCCGACACTTCTCTTGCGACTTGAGCCTCGAAACTTTGAAACTTACCCCGAACTTTAAACGACACATCCCTTGCTCGCAGCCGCGTTTCCCACTGGCATAAAAATGTCGTATTTTCCTATATGGGCTTAACAGAATACAAACGCAAGCGCTCGTTCAAAAACACGCCGGAGCCGACCGGCGGTGAGCCGTCTAAAACAGGACTGTTGTTCGTTGTTCAAAAGCACCACGCCTCACGGTTGCACTACGACTTCCGACTCGAGATGCACGGTGTATTGAAAAGCTGGGCCGTTCCGAAGGGGCCGTCCATGAATCCCGCCGACAAGCGTCTGGCCATGCTGGTCGAAGATCATCCGTTCGATTATAAAGACTTTGAAGGGATCATTCCTCCCGGGAACTATGGAGCAGGAACTGTCATCATCTGGGACGAGGGCACCTACGAACCCATAGAACCGACGGGGTCGAAAACGGAAGATGAAAAGCTTTTGCTTCAGGCATTTCATGCAGGTCAGATCAAGTTTCGCATGAAAGGGAAGAAGCTCAAGGGGGAATTTGTTCTTGTGCGGACTGCGGGTCGCGGCGATAACTCATGGCTGCTCATCAAACACCGAGATAAATTTGCAACCGAAAACGACATTACCTCAATGGACAAATCAGTGGTGTCGGGTAAAACACTCGAGCAGGTTGCCGATGACAGCACTTCACGCGAATGGAAGAGCAACCGAACTGCAAAATCGACGAGAAGAGCGGCTGCGACGGCCTTGAAAAAAAGCCCGTCACGGTCGAGAAAGACGATCAGTCGCAAGGCGAATGATGCTTCGGACAAAGCTGATGATGAAAGTCCCGCGGCGAACGTGAAGCAGAGTCTGACCCTGGAAAAATATCCTAAGTCTCCCTTCCCAAAAGACATTAAACCGATGCTCTCGACGCTTGTCGATGAGCCGCCAGAGGGTGATGACTGGCTTTACGAAGTGAAGTGGGATGGTTATCGCGCGATCTCATACATCAGGGACGGCAACGTCGGGATCAAGTCGAGAAACAATAAAGACTTTACAAAGAAATATTACCCGATCGTGAATGCATTGAAAGATTGGAAGATCAATGCCGTGGTGGACGGGGAACTTGTCGTGATCAATGAGAAGGGGTTGCCTGATTTCAGCGCCTTGCAGGAGTGGAGAAGCGAAGCCGATGGCGAGCTCGTTTACTTTTTGTTCGACCTGCTCTGGCTGGAAGGACATGATCTGATGAACGCACCGCTTAACGAGCGTCGCAGCATACTTCAGGAGATAACACCCGATGGCTCGTCGATCAGGGTGAGCGATGATTTCGGTATATCTGGAAGAGAGTTCTTTGCGCTTGCAGACAAGATGGGTCTGGAGGGGATCCTCGGAAAACGCGCGGACAGCGTTTATATACCCGACGCCCGTTCGCGGGATTGGCTAAAGATCAAAACCGCCAGACATCAGGAAGTGATCATTTGCGGCTACACGAAGAACGAGAATACCAGTAAGAAGTTCAGTGCGTTGTTGCTCGGCGTTTACGAGGGAAACGAGCTTGTGTTCATTGGTCCGGTGGGAACGGGGTTCACTACCAAAATGCAAACCGAGATACTGGAGAAGCTTAAGCCGCACATTACTAAAAAATGTCCTTTTGCAGAAGTCCCGGACTATAACAAACCTTCCCGGTTCCGTCCGGATCCCCCGCAGGCTACGGTCACGTGGGTAAAGCCCAAAGTCGTTGCCGAGATCACCTACCGGTCGCTGAACAGTGACGGCTCGATCAGGCATCCGTCTTTCAGGGGGGTCAGGGAGGACAAGGATCCGCATGAGGTGAAGTGGGAGCGGACCGCCGCACCACCTGGGCCTGAAGAAGAGGAGAAGAATGTGGTCGCCGACAAGGTAGGCAAGCCCGCGACGTCCGATCGCAAGACATTATTGAATCCAAAAGACGAGACTCAGGTCAGAAAGATCAACGGTCATGATATCAAGTTCACCAACCTGAGCAAGATCTTCTGGCCGGAGGAGAACATCTCGAAGCGCGACATGCTGAACTACTACTACCAGGCGGCTCCCTATATGCTGCCTTATTATCAAGACCGGCCTCAGACGCTGAACAGATTTCCGAACGGCATCTATGGGAAAAGCTTTTATCAGAAGGACGTTACAGGAAAGGTTCCGGACTGGATAGCCAAACATGCCTACTACAGCGAGACCGATCAGCGTGAGAAAAACTTTCTGGTAGTTGATGACGAGGCCAGCCTGCTTTATGTTGCCTCGCTGGGTTGTATTGAAATGAATCCATGGAGCAGCAGGACAAAGACCCCCGATCATCCGGACTGGTGCATCATTGATCTCGATCCGGACAAGAATTCATTTGAACAGGTGATCGAAACCGCTCGGGTGACACACGAGGTGTTGGAAGCCGTAGGCGTTCCGTCCTATTGCAAGACCTCCGGATCGACCGGCCTGCATATCTACATTCCGTTGGGTGGCAAGTATGATTACGAAGATTCAAAGGAGTTCGGGCGTGCCCTCGTGAAAGTCGTGCATTCCCTGTTGCCGGCGTTTACAAGTGTGGAAAGACTGACGTCGAATCGGAAGGGCAAGATCTATCTGGACTTTCTGCAGAACAGACCGCAGGCTACGGTGGCTGGACCTTATTCATTGCGACCCAGGCCCGGTGCGCCCGTGTCGATGCCGTTGTTCTGGGAGGAAGTTAAACGTGGTCTCAGGATGACGGACTTCAATATCAACAACGCCATTCCGAGGCTAAAGGAAACCGGTGACATTTTCTCCGGAGTCCTGGAAGAAGGCATCAATATCAGCCAGGTCCTCAGGAAGTTCCAGGCGGATTTCAATCCCAGTAAAAAGTTAAAGTCGTAGATCATACGTAGAACTCTAGCTGGAAGTCGGTTTCGTTACCCGTGACAGGCAGGGGCCTGACAGCCAAAATGCGGGCAGAGTTATACGTGCGGATAAATTCGTTTCGGCTTATCCGAACCTTACTCTGCCCTGGTTTGATCCTATGATATTGCATCCGCCCCGATTTATTCGCTGTGGCAGTAAAGATCCAATCGCATTGGACTTGAATAGGGGAGGGTATGTAACGCATAGGACACTCAGTACGAACTCACAAAATCTCTATACACAAAACTTTTTTGGCGCGCCGTGTACTGGGCCAGCAACGCATAGGCACTCTCAGGAACGTAATCAAATCGGTTTTTAAGCTCTTCAATCCTTGTACAAAGCTCACGGATATAGAACCTGACCTGCTCAGGATTACGGCACTCACCTGGCTTTTCGAAATTCTTATTGATAAAAGCCCGAAGCTCCATTTCAATCTTTTTCCTTTCAAATTCGCTCATGGTGTTGTGTAATACTACACAACAATACTGCATTTTATGATTAAAATCAAATATTTGTAGTGCAAAATTGCACATTATTTTTTTAAAGAATTTAGCTCTTTTGATTCAATGGAATCCACATAACACGCTGACTAATTGAATGTTATATTGTTCATCTGTCTTGAAAACTTAAAATCGGATAAGGGAGGGAGTGCAGGTTTGCACGGATGGTCAATTGATAGCCGCGATCACATATGGATTGTTAATGTAAATGCTGATATGTAATGCTATGAATAACAGAAAATTATAATATACATTACCCCGCCTCCGGGTGGATTATAGCGTTTTTGTCTTGAGGCCTTTTGTCTTTGAAATGGCATATTAACTGCCTTCGACCTGAGTGGCTGAGCTCACTCATACTTCAGCGTCTCAACCGGATTATTCCTGGTGGCCTTCAGTGTATGGGACAAGACCGTAAGACAGCTGATGGTCCATCCGATCAGCGCGCCACAGGGGTAAAGCCAGATCGGAATGGAAGCACGGTAAGCAAACGTCTCGAGCCAGACGTTCGAAATGTAGGCAACGATCGGAATGGCGATCAATACTGAAATGGCGACCAGGGTCGTAAACTGTTTGTTGAGCAGCAACATGATGCTGGCATGGGATGCGCCCATCACCTTCCGGATCCCGATCTCCTTCGTTCTCGCTTCGGTGGTGTAGGCTGACAAGCCAAAAAGTCCGAGGCATGAGATGACGATCGCGAGTCCCGCGAAGAACGCGATCGCCCTGGCGAGAACTTTCTCCTTGTCGAGGAGAGCACCGAAGTTCTCGTCGAGGTAGTGGTAGGTAAACGGTTCATCCGGCACGAGTTGCTTCCACCGCGCCCCGACCGTTTTCAGAAGGTCAATTGGTGAATTATCGAACTTTACGGCGAGCTGGCTGTAGGGCAAATCCGACATGCGATCGCCCCGATGCTGGATGGCCAGTGGAGCGATCTCCGTGCGGAGCGACTCCCAATGAAAGTCGCTCACAACGCCGATGACTTTATAGCTCCCGTTGATCTGCGCGCCGATGGGCTCTGCCAGTCCAAGCGCTTTTACGGCGGACTCGTTAAGAATGATTGACGCCGAATCCGAGGCAAGATCGCGGTTGAAGTTTCTTCCGGCGATCAGCCTGAAGCCCATCACGTCAAGGAATGAATGGTCGCCAAAGTACGTGTTGATCGTCAGCGGATCCGGGTTCGCCGTTGTCTGGTAAGTGTAGAAGTACAGGACGGCCTTGCTTCCCGGTTCTCCCGAATGAAGAGAAGCCTCCTTTACGCCGGGTTGTTGCCTGATGTATTCGCGCAGGTCCACGGTGTGGTCCATGATCTTCCAGAGGTTGTCGATCGTCACTACGTTCTCCTGCCTGAACCCCAGGTCTCTGGTCGACATGTAATTCATCTGTCGCAGAATGATCATGGTAGACACGATCAGGCCGACGGAGATCGCAAACTGGAAAACGATGAGCCCGCTTCTCAGAAACGAAGACGAAGGAAGGGCCGCAGTGCCTTTGATCACTTTCGCGGCTTCAAAACGCGTCATGTATAACGCCGGATAGAGTCCTGCCGCCAGACCGACGAGCAATGCAAAGCCAAGGGCCGCGACAACGCTCAGCCAGTTCGATAGCAGGTCTATGGCGAGTTGTTGGCCCGTGATCCAAAAGAAGAGGAAGCCGAACAGCTCCGCAAGGCCGAGCGCGATCATCATCGCGATCACGGCAACAATGATCGATTCCAGCAGAAACTGGCCTATGAGGTTTAGTTTTGTCGTACCCAGGGTTTTACGGATACCGACTTCCCTTGCGCGCCTCGACGCCCGGGCTGTCGACAGGTTGATAAAATTCACGGCTGCGAGCGCAAGAATGATGATTGCCACGATGCCGAACACCTTAACATTCATCCAGTTTCCTCCGGGTGATACCTCCAACGAAAGTTTTGAATGAAGATAGATGTCCGTCAGCGGTTGAAGAATGAACCGCACTGCATTAGGGTCTTTTTTATATTGCTCCAGGGAAGTGCCCTGCTGTTGGGCCATCGATGCCGGATAGACATGTTTGTCGATGACCTTATCCAATATCGCTTCGATCTGTTTTTCACCTACCCCCGGCTTGACAAGCAGGTAGTTGTAGACACTCGCAGATGTCCAGTAATACGGTTTGTCTTTTGGAAGGTCCAGCGATAACCAGATCCTGGATTTCAGATGGGAAGGGAATTGGTCATCTTCTACCACGGCGGTGATCCGATAGGGCTTGCGTTCTTTTCCCGCCTCGATAATTTCACCCAGTACTTTATCGGTTCCGAAATACTTCATGGCCATGCTCGCCGTAATGACAGCGTTATCCGGAGCACTCAGGGCCGTATTGCGATCGCCCGTGATGAACTCGTAGGAGAAAATTTTAAAGAAGGAGGAGTCGGCGTAGTACACCAGTTCCCGAAACTCTTCATTTTTTGCGCGAATGATCTCGTCACTGTTTTTTTGAAAACGTGTAAATCCGTCGATGGAAGTAGAAAACTCCTCATTCATCACATCGGCCAACAGCTCGGGGCCATTGGCAAAGTTTCCCATGTTGAAGAAGCTGACGCCAACACGATAGATCCTGTCCGCATTTTCGAAATGCCGTTCGTGACGCCATTCATTCCATACGTAGAGGAAGATCACCAGGCTACACGCCAGTCCAACCGCGAGCCCGATAATGTTTATCGAAGAGTACAAAAGTTGTCGCGTCAGGTTCCGGACGGCGATCGTGAGGTAGTTCCTGAACATATGCCTTTGGATTAATTGCCAGGACGTGTTTGCCAACAACCTTGCCAATCGAATACTTAATTGTAAATCAAATAATTATGGAATCACGTCGATTCACACGATGTATCGCTTCCGATACACTCGTCTGCCGGAAACGATACAGGGCAAAGTGTCATCACCATGATGGAAAGTCAAGTCATCCATGAAAAAAAATCAGCATACCATTGACATGCTGTGATGAATAACGGTATTTGTCCCACTTGACCGAATAGCATTGAACACATCTCAATTCAAAATCGCCGGACATATTGTTGATGTCCGGAATAAAAGGATCTACAAGGGCGAGCTTGAGATCGCCGACGGAGCGATTGTCCAGATCGTTGAACGCGACAACGTTCCTGACCAGTTTATCCTGCCGGGATTCATCGATGCCCACGTGCACATCGAAAGCTCGATGCTTGTTCCTGCAGAGTTTGCCCGGATGGCCGTCGTGCATGGGACGGTCGCCACGGTGTCCGACCCGCATGAGATCGGAAATGTACTTGGCGTGAAGGGTGTAGAGTATATGATCGAAAATGGCAAAAGAGTGCCGTTCAAGTTCTATTTCGGGGCACCGAGCTGCGTGCCTGCTACGACATTCGAGACCGCGGGCGCGGAGATAGACCTGGCCGATATCGACAAATTGCTGGGAAATCCCGAGGTGAAGTATCTGGCTGAAATGATGAACTGGCCGGGCGTGCTGTACGACGACGCTTCCGTCAAAGCGAAGCTCGCCAACGCACGCAAGCATCACAAGCCCATCGACGGTCACGCGCCCGGGCTTCGTGGCGAAGATGCGATGCGCTACTTCGCAGCGGGAATTTCAACGGACCACGAGTGCTTTTCCCGCGATGAAGGGCTCGACAAGTTGAAGCTGGGGGTAAAGGTGATCATTCGCGAAGGCAGCGCGGCGAAGAACTTTGACGACCTGATCGAGCTGCTCAACGATTACCCGGACCGGATCATGTTCTGTTCCGACGACAAACATCCCGACAGCCTCGAGGTTAGTCACATCAACGCCCTGGTAAAACGTGCCGTCGGCAAGGGTGTCGATCTGTTCAAGGCCTTGCAGGCAGCGTGTATCAATCCGATCGATCACTATCGGCTCGAGGTCGGAAGCCTCCGGGTGAATGATCCGGCAGATTTTATCGTGGTCAATGATCTTACAGACCTTAAGGTCTCGAAAACGTTCGTCAATGGCGGGTTGGTGGCAGAGGGAGGAAGGACGCTGATCGCCCCGGTCAGGAGCGAGGCGATCAATAACTTTTCGTGCAGGCGGATCTCGGCTTCCGATCTGCAGTTGAAAGCCATGAGCGGGAAACTGAGGGTGATCGATGTCAGGGATGGCCAGCTCATCACGGACCAATCGATTCACGACCCACTGATTCGCAACGGCCTCGTTGAGGCTGATACCGATCGTGATATTTTAAAGCTTGTGGTTGTTAACCGCTACAATGCGGCTCGTCCTGCCATTGCGTTCATCCGGAATTTTGGCTTGACGTCCGGCGCGATAGCCTCTTCGGTTGCCCACGATTCCCACAATGTTATCGCTGTGGGCATCGATGACGAGTCCATCGCAGCGGCCATTAACATGATCATTGACGCGAAAGGAGGGATCAGTGCCGTAAATACCAAATCGAAACGAATTCTCGAGCTTCCCGTAGCCGGACTGATGACCACCGAAGATGGTTATGCCGTTTCTGCAAAATATACCGCGATCGACAAGTTCGCGAAGGAAGAGTTGGGCTGCAAGCTTCAGTCTCCGTTTATGAGCTTGTCGTTCATGGCCCTTCTGGTGATCCCCGACCTTAAGTTGAGTGACAGGGGACTTTTCTCCGGTAAGCGCTTCGAGTTCGTTTCCCTCTTTGGCGGATAAGAAGTTGCGATGGAGTTTCGGCGACGTGCAGGGAAATCCAGTGTAGAAAGTATTCCATTCTGTCGAAACCCACATTGAAAAAATGGGGGATTCTGTGAGGCAACACAGTTTGTTGAAACGTTGCTCTTCTTTGAAGCTTGCACATGTGCTCGATGATATTAAACCCGGGTTAAATAATTTTTATTGCGATTGC
>CBHTUB010000169.1:0-11260 GCA_966095595.1 uncultured Chryseosolibacter sp.
TTCGTCATGCCGTTTTTAAAGACAATAAATCCCGGCCAAAACTTCAGGGCGCGCTTCGAGACTTTTTATTTTGCATATGTGTGGTTTATATTCTTTATGTCGTATCTGCCGAGAGTGATGGGCACATTACCGAATGTCGGCGGCAACTACACTGAATTCGTCGTGTTGTTTATCTGGGTGATAGCCCTTGGTCTTTATAAGCTGTTGTCCTCAAGAAAACTAATTCCTGTAAAAAATACGTAACTCACCAATTTGCATCCGATCCTATGTGTGGAATAACAGGAATTTTTGCGTTCAACCTCGTCGGAAAGTTCAACAAGATACACGTGACCAACGCCACGATGTCGATGAACAGGCGTGGACCTGATCATCAGGATGTTCACCTGGACGAATGGGTTGCGCTCGGCCACCGCAGGCTTTCGATCATCGACACGTCTGCTGTTGCGCATCAACCGATGTGGGATGACGCCAGAAGGTATTGCATCGTGTTCAACGGCGAAATTTTCAACTATCAGGAGTTGAGGCACGACCTGGAGAACCGTGGCATTTCGTTTACATCGCACTCTGACACAGAAGTATTATTAAAACTGTTTATCCTCGACGGGGAAGCTTGCCTGAACCGCCTGAACGGATTTTTTGCATTTTGTATTTACGATCGTGAAGCACAAACACTCTTCGTCGCCCGCGACCGCTATGGGGTGAAGCCGCTGCTATATGTGTACGATCAGGACAAATTCGTCTTCGCCTCGGAGATGAAAACAATCATTCACTATGGCATTGAAAAAGACCTCGACTACTCATCTCTCTTCACTTATCTCCAGCTGAATTACATCCCCGCCCCTGACACCATTTTTACAAAAGTCAAAAAACTTTTACCAGGGCATTGTATCCGGGTGTCGAGACAGGAGATGTCCATCTCTAAATGGTATGAGATTCCGTACGACAGGCAACAAAGCGAAAGGAATCCGTTGTCATACGATAGTGCAAAGAAAAAATTTGCTGATCTCCTGGAAAGATCTGTACAACGAAGGCTTGTTGCCGATGTACCGCTGGGCGCATTTTTAAGCGGGGGGATCGATTCCTCCGTTGTTACCGGACTTGCCGTACGGCACAAGCCCGACCTTCACACGTTCTCCATCGGATTCAAGACCGAAAAATTCTTTGATGAAACGGAATATGCGAACCTGGTTTCAAAAAAATTCAACACATCGCACACCGTCTTTTCACTCACGAATGACGACCTGTATGAGCACGTGCATAACATACTCGACTACATCGACGAACCATTCGCAGATTCGTCGGCCATCAACGTCTATATTCTGAGCAGGGAAACCCGAAAACATGCCACCGTCGCCTTGTCCGGCGATGGCGCCGATGAAATGCTCGGAGGTTACAACAAGCACGCCGCGTTTCTCAAGCTCATCGACCCCGGAGTAAAAGAAAAGACGGTCTCGTCCATGCTTCCGCTTTTCAGGCTTCTGCCACAGTCGCGAAGCGGAAAGCTTGGCAATCTGGCGCGCCAGCTCATCCGGTTCGGCGAGGGCGCTAAGCTGTCACCGAAAGAAAGGTATTGGCGTTGGGCCGGCTACGCAACCGAAACCCAAGTTGCGTCACTGCTCACCCATCATGTACGTGAAAAACTGATGGTGGCCGACTACGAAAAGCGCAAGCAATTTTCACTTCGGTTCCTCAGTGAGGACCATACCATGAATGACATACTCCGGACGGATATGGAAGTTGTTCTGCCCAACGACATGCTCACCAAAGTGGATCTGATGAGCATGGCCAATAGCCTGGAGATCCGTACACCTTTCCTCGACTATGAGCTCGTGGACTTCTGTTTCTCGCTTCCGTCATCGTACAAGATCACGCCACAGATCAGAAAAAAGATCTTGCAGGACACATTCCGCGATCTCTTGCCGCCTGAGTTATACAATCGTCCGAAGAAAGGGTTTGAGGTCCCGCTATTGAAGTGGTTCCGAAAAGAAATGAAGTCCTTGATCATGGATGATTTGCTATCCGAAAAATTCATCAGGGAACAGAATATCTTCGATTATGCGGAGGTCAGCAATCTGAAGCGACAGCTTTTCTCCTCTAACCCTGGCGACATCCATGCGCGCATCTGGGCGTTGGTCGTTTTTCAGTGGTGGTGGAAGCGAAACGTGGCCGTCTAACGATTCATGTTCAAAGTAAACTCGTGGCCAGGTCCGGGATACCGACGTCGGCAGGCTCTTTTCTATCCTCAAAAATTAATGCGGTTTACAGTTTTGCCAGCCAAAAAAAGAATTTTGGGCCATCCAGGCTGCTGACTCTATTATAAATGGTAAGATCAGGTTGTACTTGATAAGTGGGCGTCCATATCGGTGGGGGTCTCACAAAGATGGCAGTAGTCACCTCTCCATTCAGAATAATAGTTTGGTATATAACCCATATCAAAATTTCATTTCAAAAGATATCATTTCATCAGAATTACATTCCGGATAATCCAGGAGTTTAAAATTTTCGCAATTCAATGTCGATTTCGATTAAAAATCGACCCTTACTACAACGTTTCCGTAGATTTTTTTTCAAAAGTGGTTTAATTTTAACCCTAATAGTGGAAAATTTGATCAGTTTTTAAATCAGACAACACGAATTTCAACCCTAAAACTAAACACCAACTATGAAAACAGCGATTGTTCCGTTCGTTTTGCTCCTGGCGGTGAGTGTTCTGGCCCTGTTTATACCGGCAGTACCAGCAACCATCGTTACAGAGGGTATTAATTCAGGCGACGTAGCCTGGATGCTTGCAGCCACCGCCTTAGTGCTCCTTATGACGCCAGGTCTGGCGTATTTCTACGGTGGTATGATCGACACCAAAAACATCATTTCCACTATGCTCCAGAGCTTTATCGCAATGGGTGTAATAAGTGTACTCTGGATCGTTGTGGGCTTTAGCCTCGCCTTCGGAGATCCTATCAAGCCCTTCGGAGATGATTTCGGCGGTGTGATCGGAAATCCGGCAACCTTCTTCATGTTCCAGAATGTACTGGACGGAAAACCATGGTCGCTTGCACCCACCATTCCATTGGTATTGTTCGCATTCTTCCAGTTAAAGTTTGCGATCATCACACCTGCACTTATCACCGGTACTTTTGCAGAAAGGATCCGCTTCAAGTCATATGTGATCTTCCTGGTTCTCTTCTCACTGTTGATATATGCTCCGCTCGCACACTGGACATGGCATCCTGAAGGTTTCCTCTTCAAGCTGGGTGTCCTTGACTTCGCCGGTGGTACCGTGGTGCACATGTCAGCTGGCTTTGCCGCACTTGCAGCATCCATGTATCTTAGAAACAAGTCTGAAGAAAAAACCTCGATTTCCCCTGCCAACATTCCTTTCGTACTCCTTGGAACCGGTCTTCTATGGTTCGGATGGTTCGGATTCAACGCGGGTAGCGCGTTGGGCGCAGGACCGCTTGCAGCTGCTGCCTTTGCAACAACAAACACTGCTTCTGCTGCTGCTGGTCTTTGCTGGGTACTGTTTGACTCTGTAAGAGGCAAGAAGCCTTCTGCTCTCGGATTCTGTATCGGTGCTGTTGTAGGCCTTGTTGCCATCACTCCTGCTGCAGGTTTCGTTACAATCCCTTCATCGATCTTCATCGGTACAGTTGCAGCGATCATCAGCAACGTGGTTGTACACTGGAAAGCCAAAACCTCCCTGGAAGATACACTCGATGTATTCCCTTGCCATGGTGTAGGTGGTGCTGTAGGTATGGTCATGACTGCCCTGCTTGCGAACCAGGCTGTGAACGGCGCGAACACAACAGGTAACGGCTTGTTCTTCGGAGAGACTACACTGTTCACTGCACATATGATCGCCCTGGCAGTTGTAATTGCCTACACTTTCATCGGCTCAATGATCATTCTGAAACTTACAGACCTGATCTCGACACTGAAGATCTCCGCGGAGGAACAGAAAGTCGGATCAGACTACAGCCAGCACGGCGAGAACCTCTATCCATACGACTTGGGTGTATCAAAAGAGGCTACTGTCTGATCATAAAAAAACTCGTCCCGATCGATGGTCGGGACGAGTTCAAATAAACTCTTAAATCACTAAAGCAGTACCCGGCAGGTATGCGACACCACACCGGGACTACTCTAGCTTAATGTTCAATAAAACATACTACTAAAATATGAAAACCACGAAACTATGCATAGGACTTTTACTCGCCGGAACGCTGATCTCATCTGGTAGTTTTGCACAGGAAACCGTACTGGCGTCATCAACTACGCCGACAACACCAGCAACAACTGCTACCACTCCTGCAGGAGAGGCTAAAAAGGAAGAAGAACCTAAAAAAACATTTACACTGTCAGGCTCTATCGACACCTATTTCCGCACAACGATGGGTAGCAGAAACGGCCTCACCGGCGCGTACGGCCCATCTACCTCATTTGCAGACCTGAAAGGATTTGGTCTCGGTATGGCGAACATCATCGCGTCGTATGGCGATGACAAAGTCGGCTTTACAGCAGACCTGGTGTTTGGTCCCCGCGGACAGGCTGCCGTGTTCGGAACCGCTTCCGGGCAGGCGATCATCAACCAGATGTATGCCTATTACAAGCTGAGCGACAAGGTGACGCTGAACATGGGTCAGTTCAACACTTTCCTCGGTTATGAAGTGATCTCTCCAGCAGTAAACTTCCACTATTCTACGTCTTATATGTTCTCATGGGGACCGTTCAATCACACCGGTCTTCGCGCGGACTTCGATCTTGGAAATGGCCTCGTAGGTAAGCTCGCGATCATGAACCCGACAGACATCGTAGAATTCAACCCGGTAAACACTTACACACTTGGTGCACAGATCGGCAAGACAACCGACGCCGGTGGTATCTGGTTGAATGTGTTGTACGGCGATCAGGATGGAACACTCGATTCGAAAGATGATCCGTATGCGTATGACGAAGACGGCAACATCGTCGGCTTCCTTTCATCTGCTGGCTCTCTGTTCCAGATCGATCTGACGACAGGCTGGAACCTCTCCGATAAATTCTATCTCGGATTCAATACTTCTCACCAGACAATCGCTACAGGTGAAGAATTCGTTGCAGAGGGTGAGATCGAAGATTCAGAAGGCGACGCAGTTTCCTTCACTGGTTTCGCAGTTTATCCTAAGATCACTTTATCAGAAAGTTTTGCACTCGGTCTTCGCGCAGAATATTTCTCTGTGAAGAAAGGACATCTCGCAGGTTATATCGCTCAGGATGCTGAAGGTGATGGCAGCGTTACGGCACTTACGCTTACAGGTAACTATAAGGTTGGTGCGTTAACGATCATACCCGAGCTGAGACTCGACTCAACATCAGAAGACACTTATCTCGACGCCGACAACAAGCCGACAGACAAGATGTCATCATTTGCCCTCGCCGCCGTCTACAAATTCTAGAAACAACTAAATAATCTATAAACAACAAACGTCAAATTTTATGTCTAAAACCAAACTTGAGTACATCTGGTTGGACGGTTACAAACCCACCCAGAGTCTTCGCAGCAAAACAAAAATCGTAAAAGACTTCAAAGGCACGCTGGACGACTGTCCGATGTGGTGCTTCGATGGAAGTTCAACTGAACAGGCTCCGGGCGGATCGTCTGACTGTCTGCTGAAACCTGTTGCGCTATTCGTTGATCCTGCCCGCAAGGATGCATACCTCGTAATGTGCGAAGTATTGAGCCCTGATGGCACGCCGCACCCTACCAATGGCCGTGCGCTGATCGATGACGATGACAATGACTTCTGGTTTGGTTTTGAACAGGAATATTTCCTTTGGAATCCTGAGACCAATAAGCCTCTTGGCTTTCCTTCATCAGGATATCCTGCCCCTCAGGGTCCTTACTACTGCTCAGTCGGAGCGAAAAACGCTTTCGGCCGCGAAATCGTTGAAGAGCATCTTGACTACTGCATCGCTGCAGGAATCAATGTAGAAGGTATCAATGCTGAGGTTGCAACAGGTCAGTGGGAATTCCAGGTATTCGCTAAAGGCGCAAAGGCTGCCGGCGACCAGGTCTGGATTGCGCGCTACCTCCTCGAAAGAACAGCTGAAAAGTATGGTGTTTCCATCAACTGGCA
Organism: uncultured Chryseosolibacter sp.; assembly: GCA_966095595.1. Classification (GTDB taxonomy): domain Bacteria; phylum Bacteroidota; class Bacteroidia; order Cytophagales; family Cyclobacteriaceae; genus Chryseosolibacter. Next base: position 6,114 of record CBHTUB010000169.1, read on the forward strand.
CTGCAAGCCGCTCGGCGCCACCGACTGGAACGGTTCAGGTATGCACGCCAACTTCTCGAACACGCTGCTCAGAACGGCAGGTTCAAAGGATATTTATGACACAGTTTGTAAAGCTTTCGCTCCGGTAGTGAAAGAACACATAGAAGTTTATGGTGCGGACAACCATTTACGTCTCACAGGCAAACACGAGACACAGTCCATTGACAAATTCTCTTACGGTGTATCAGATCGCGGTGCTTCGATCCGTATCCCTATCGCAACGGTAGAAAACGGATGGAAGGGTTGGCTGGAAGATCGCAGACCAAACTCTGCCGCAGATCCTTACAAAGTAGCAGCAAGAATTATCAAAACTGTTAAAACTGTTCCGGCTTATGCCACAGTGAAGTAAGCTTTGTGAGGCGTCTGGTTGTTTAGTGGAAGTCAGGTGGAAACGCCTGGCTTCTTTTTTTTATCCAGAATGAATTTTTACGGGCGAATAATGTTTTGTTGTTTTACTTTTATAAAGTTTTCAGAAAAAAGACTATGATCCATCCTGACACAGAACTCCGGTTTATCAATGACAAGATCGGCTATGGGGTAGTGGCAACCAAGTTGATCCCAAAAGGTACTATCACCTGGACCCTGGACAAGCTAGACCGTATTTTTACTCCAGCGGAAATTCGCAGCATGGCGCCGGTGTATCGGGAGATCATGGACAAGTATACCTACCGCAACCCCGCCGGAAATCATGTCTTTTGCTGGGATCACGCCCGCTTTGTGAACCATAGCTCCAACGCCAATTGCATGACAACGGCCTATGAATTCGAGATCGCCATTCGTGACATCCAGCCCGGCGAAGAACTGACAGACGATTACGGCTACCTTAACCTGGAAGAACCCTTTGAAGTGCTTCCGGAGCCCGGCTCAAACAGAACCGTGATCTACCCGGATGACCTCGTGAATTACTACCCTGTATGGGACGAAAAACTGCTTGCAGCGTTTCCGAACCTGCTGAATGTTGACCAACCTCTTTTTTCATTACTTGACCCTGCCGTTCAGGAAAAAGCAAAACTGATCGCTTCCGGCAAGCAAAAAATGGACTCCATCCTCAGCTGCTACTATCGCAACGGGCACGCCAACGAGAAAGTCGAGCTGAAAGTCCGCTCTCCGCTGGTCACGTATCCCTACTGATGGATTAGTGCCGTCCCGCGAACTTACGAATGACGCTCACGGTAACGATCATGCGTAGGATTCTTCACCGCGGTGACGCAGAGGCGCAAAGGTAATCGCAGAGGTTATGCGACCTGGGCGGCTCTGGATCCGATGAACTTTAGCAAGCCCTCTTCTACCCTATCACGGTCCTGCCAGAGGTTTCTGCTGAACACCATATGGTAGTCCCAATGCTTCTGCTGATACAAAGTCGGGGTATAGGCAAAGGAATCCTTCACCGAAAGACTGCTGAAAAATCGCGCATCGTCCGTCATTACAATACCCAAGTGTTGTCCGCTTTTCTCGAAATGAAAGTCCGCGAGCGGCAACTCGTCTGTTGAAAACTTCACGCCCGTAAATTTGCCATCCGACCAGGTTTTGAGCTGCGAATTCAAATACCAGGTTGCCGGTTGTTTCAACGACTTATCGACAAATGGAACAAACCTTCTTTCATGTACATCGCGTGCAAACTCCAGGTATTTCCTCAAAAGCCGCGGTCCCTCATTCTTGATATCCTCTGTGCGCAACTGTTCCGGCTCGATGCTGCAGATCAGAATGATCTTTTCACGTGCCCTTGTAACGGCGACATTCAACCGGTTCTCACCTCCGCTTACGCTCAGGCTGCCGAATTGCATTTTTAACTTGCCATCTTTATCTGCAGCGTAGCCGACGGAAAAAATGATCACATCTTTCTCGTCGCCCTGCACGTTCTCTATATTCTTTACGAACAGCGAAGCAGGAATGCTCATCCTTTCATTGAGGAAACGCGCTTCCAGCAGATCCATGATCAGCGCCTGTTGCGGCGAGTTGAAAGTAACTACGCCGATCTCCTTTTTCGGATCCTCCTTTACAAGCCTGACGATCCGGTCTACAACAGCCTGTGCCTCTTTCTCGTTGGCATTGTCTTCCCACACGCCATGCACGTTGTGGTACTCGATCCCGGCCTCGTTCCTGTTCAGTGTATGGCGATCCGGTAACAACCGAAGTCTGCCATCGTAAAAATGTCTGTTCGAAAAATCGATCAGCTCCAGTGACTGACTCCGGTAGTGTCCTTGTAAATGCACCGTCGGCAAATAACGTTCCGCCAGCTCGAGCAGCGAATCCACTTCGAGGTCCGGGTGTTCGGAATCGTCTTCATCCCAACGCAGCTGATAAAGCTCGCTCGGTTTTAACTGCATGTCGTCACCGGCAACCACGAGCTGCTTTCCGCGGTACATAGCCGGAATGCCCCGTTCCGAGAAGCACTGCGAGGCCTCGTCGAAGATGACAATGTCGAAAAGATCCTGCATCGGAAAAATTGCAGATACGGATTCGGGTGAAGCCATCCAGCACGGCATGAGGCGGAATACCTCATCACCAAAATCAGAAATGAGCTTTCGCAATGGCCATATCTTTTTCTTTTTGGTAGCCTGGTGATAAAGGTCACGGTAAGTCACCCGATTGTTCAGCCTGTTGAATTCCAGATTGTCATACACCCGTTCACGTGCACGACTCAGTAAGATGTCGTGACTTAGCTTCTGTTTTTCTTCCACCAAATGGTGAAGCTCACGCTGATATTCCTCGATCTTCATCGAAGATACCGCACGCAGCAGCGGAAACTTGGACTCTATGTGTTCAATCCATGACAAACGCAAGCTATTCTGAACAAGTGCCTCGTGCTTTTCAACGTCCCAGTCACCGGTCGCTTCATGGGCTTTAGCCAATACCGAAGCCTCCGAAACCGAGAGTGACTCCTTCAGTTTATCGTAATCGACAAGTTTTTCAAAGTCGCGACGAAGTGTTTTGATCATCTCCGCTTCGATCGTCGGGTCATAGACGAGCTGTCTGAACTGATAGGGTGTGATATGACGCAGCCATCTTTCCCTGTTGGCAGACACCTGGCTGGTTATCCTCAGAAGATCTTCCAGAACTGAGATCACTTCGGCTCGTGAGAATTTCTTAAGCGGCATAAACTTTTGAACCTCCCTGAGTGAGCTGAAAGCGAGCTTAGCCCTGATGGCCAGCTTCTGTCGTGTAAACCATGTTTTCAGCGTAGAGAGGTCATAATCCAGCGGAAGATCGATCAGCCAGGCTTTCTTCTTCAGCGACGTAAGATGATGTTCGAGGTTAAGACGGTTATCCAGCCGCTCCTCGAGCGTCCTGAATCCTTCACGGTTATAGGTAAGGTTATTGCCAACGACCACGCGCTTCAAAGCCACCTTATCTTTCGACGTGAGCTCCCATTTGAATCTCTTGACAAAATTGGCGTCCGCATTTGTCCGCGAGTGAAGTACTTCCTGGAATTCCACCAGGTTCTCCGACAACAACGTACGTTCTACGCCCGCTCCTTCGAAACAGTTGAGAACCATTCGCTCCACGTTGGAGAACCAAAGCAAGCTCGTCTCATCATCCTGTTCTTCGGTCATTGCTTTAAAATATTCGTAGATCGTATCGTTCTTCAACAGCGCAATCAATCCCAGCACTTCCGCCTCGCGTTGAAAAAACGAATCAGCCTCTTCAAGATTCAAGGTGACGGGAATAAGATTCAGCACGCTTTCCTGTATCTGTTTCTGCAATGCCGGAATTTCCGAAATCACTCCCTGCATCTCCTGCATATCCGACAATGACAATCGCGCAAACGACTTGCGCTCTTTCCAGAGATAGTCGGGCTGATCGAAGACCTTCGCATAGTTGCCGTACTGCCTCAGTTTCCTGAGAAACAACGGCAGCTCACCGAAAGAGAAATCCCTGTACTCCTGCCGGACATTCAACGTCTCTCCGTTCAGGTCGGAGGTCAGATACAATTCCTTGATGCTCAATCCGCATTCAGAGTCATCGAACAAAGCCGACTTGAATTGTTCGAGTTCCTCGGAGATCTGATCGATCATACGGCAGGTTTGGAAAAATCTGCGCTCGGTTTGTATCACATCAATTGAACGATTTGAGGTCTGGTAGTCATCGATGCTGTCTATCTGCCTGGCGATCTTTGAAAAGATCAGCTTTCTTTCATTCCGGAAATCGTGAACCAGGCCGATGAAATCCCCCAGATGTTTTTGCTGTAACCGATGGTATACGACATCGAGGGCTGCACGCTTCTGGCAAACCAAAAGCGCTCGTTTACCCGACGCGATGGCATCGGCGATCAGATTACAAATGAGCTGCGACTTACCCGTTCCCGGAGGCCCCTGCACAACGATAGACTTCCCCCGTTTAACGGTCTTGATGGCATTTTCCTGATACGCATCGAGTGTGAACGGCGTGAAAAGTTTTTCTTCCCGGATATCGGCTCCACCTGACAGATGCTCGTGTTCGGTGATCTTTCCAACGAAGAACTGTTCGAGGTCCTGAACATTTTCACTGTTCAACAATTGCACATAGTCCGGAACGAGCTGGGAACCCGCCTGGGGAAACATGCCAAGCACCGCTTCCGGATAAAGCTTCAGCTCGCCGTTTTTGTGCGACGACTCGAACTCGCTGCGCTTGAAGACCTTGAATGGCGTAAGCTCGTCGCGGAAGTTATCTGCATTGAAATTGATCGCTATTTTATCCTTTACGAGCTGATACAATTCGGTGCGAAAGACGGTGCTGTCAACATTGAAGTCTTCAAAGCTTGTCTCGAGCAACTCATCGTCGAGCTTTACCTTGTTGTAATATGAATAGGCAAGAAGAAATGACTTGTTGAATGTAATACCTGCCTGCTGTCGCAAATTGAGATACCACGCATTATTCTCCTGTACAATGGAGACCGGAAAAAACAATAAGGGGCAACGAACCGGTGTGCCATCGGCAAATTTTCCGCGGATGAACGGCCAGCCAACATGAAGATCGTTCGAGCCGCGCTCTTCGAAAAGAAAATGATCCGTGCGCTGAAGTTTCTTGAGCTTTTTACTCGCCTCATTCACCGCCTCCATTCTGCTATCGAGAACCTGGCACAGGCGAATATATTTCCCTGCAATCATTGCATTGACTATATCGATAGA
>CBHTUB010000170.1:0-11219 GCA_966095595.1 uncultured Chryseosolibacter sp.
TTAGGGTGTATAATACTCTTTTCATAGATTATTTTTGTTTGTTGAATAAAGAACTAAGTCGATTGAAGAACCGCTTCTCGAATTTCCAAAAGAAATTGAATTGCCCAAATAGAAAGCCATACCCAAGTAAAATAATATTTTAAAGCGGTAGGATGAACACGTAGTATAAAACTGTGCCAAGTGTTTGCGATTCTTCGCTTCCCGTGAACAACTTCATGATATAGGGCTTGATAAAGAGAACAGTGAATCCGGTACAGGCAAACACAATGAGTACAACGATCACCTGCCAGGCGCTTTTTAGTTGCCATCGTTCTCTTAGTCTTTCAGTCCAGGATACCTTCGTCATTGATTTTTACTGCATAAATAAATGCCAATATGTCTTATCTGGCAAGGGGGCCTCAAAGGTCATGGCTTCTTTTTTAACCGGATGGACGAACGAAAGTTTTCTGGCGTGAAGGCAAATATTTCCATCCTCATTGGCTTCGGGAAAACCGTACTTCAGGTCGCCCTTTATCGGACAACCCATTGAAGCAAGCTGTACTCTTATTTGATGTGGACGACCGGTGATGGGATTGATTTCAAGCAAAAACAAACCGTTGCGCTGTTCGATCAGCGTGTAATGAAGCTCCGAACGCAATGCGCCGTGTGTTTCGCGCGAGAAAGCGGTGGTCTTATTTTTCTTTTCGTCCTTCAACAGCCAGTGAATAAGCGTGCCGGTAGTTGTTTTTGGCCTGTTTCCCACGATGGCCCAGTAGATCTTGTTGGTTTCCTTTTCCCGGAACAACTTGTTCATACGTTCCAGCGACTTGGAAGTACGCGCAAGTACAACAATTCCGCTCACAGGTCGGTCAAGCCGGTGAACCACGCCCAGGAAAACTTCGCCGGGTTTGCCATATTTTTCTTTAATATAGCGTTTACAACGCTCAACGAGTGGTTCATCACCCGTTTGATCCCCCTGGACCAATATTCCCGCATCCTTGTTAACGATCAGAAGGTGGTTGTCTTCGTAGATTACCTTAAAGCCTGGATTATCTTTCACTTAACGAAGTTTCAGAACAATAATAGCGTTTCCATTTCAAAAATAAGACAATCGACTATTTTTGTCCCGCCACTATGAAAACACCAATCATCCTTTTTTTCGGGGTTTTATGTCTCGCTGCCTGCAATAAAGAAGCCGAACGACTGCAAGCCGAAAACGATTCGCTCAGACATGAGTTAAACACACGTTATTCCGTGGTCGTAACCATGCGCGACGTTAAAGTATTACTCGACTCGATCGACTATAACAGAAATGTGTTGAAGGTTGACCTGGATCAGGGAACGACGTATGAAGACTTCAGCGACAGATTGAAAGACATTAACCAGTACGTTGTAAGGACAGAGGAAAAGCTCACTCAGATCGAAGGCGAACTGAGGCAAACGAAGGGAGAAGCTACTGCCTATATGATGATGGTAGCCTCCCTAAAGGATGAGTTGGTTATTCGTGCCGACGAAATCGCCAAGCTTGAAGAACAGGTCAACAACTACAAGGAAGAAAACAAAGGATTGATCCAGACGGTTAAAGTTCAACAAGAGGAGCTTACGGATATGCACACTAAAATTGCGGTAAAGCAACAGGAGCTTTCGCTTCTTGAAGCCAAGGTGACCGAGCTTGTCGATAATTTCCAGGTGAGCGAAGCCGAGGCTTATTACGCAAGGGCGAAGGCCGTTGAAGAAGCTGCGAACAGGACCAGACTGGCACCACACAAAAAGAAAGAAACCTATCGCGAGGCGCTCGAGCTCTACAAAAAGGCTTTGTCGCTTGGAAAAGCTGAAGCCCAGGAAAAGATCACGCTATTGCAGAAAAAGATCGGCTAGGAGATGGCGTTCGTTTGGTGCGGATGATAATGTTAAACGGGACATCCCCGTTAGTTGTGCAGGTGTTGATTTGAGATCTTAGACTGAAGAGTTTTGATTTTGGATCCATGCATTGTCATGGTGTGCGTTGTGGATCTTTAGAGATTTCTATGGTTCTACTCTCGATCGCTTTTGCCTAAACCTGTTATTTTTCTCCAAGCCGTTTGTCATAGTCGCGCTTTAGACTTTCCAGCAAGCCTTCGAATCCGGTTGGATCGACAAATGATTCAGGCTGATAGCCCAGTGTCGGATTGAATTTTTTATGCAAGTCGAATTGGCTTGCATGGGCAGCCACCCAGATATCAAACTTTTGTTCTTTCAGGGATTGCAATGTGTAGTCGTAGTCCTTTCCCACCTTCGGATATGATGGCATTCCGGAAATTCTTGCCTGGGAGAGGATTGTGGGCGCGTTGGCAATCAAAATTCTCCACTTCCGGTTGTCGTCCTCCGTGTCAAGAATAAAGCTCGTCGCACCTTTTGTATGTCCGGGATGATGCAGCACGAGCAATTTGATGTTACCCAGCTCGATGGTTTTCCTATCCTTCAATTTTTTATCAGCCTTTACCGGCTCGAATGTTCTACCGAGTGGACCAAAAATGTAATCTGACTTTCCGCCATCGCTCAGGACCTGTGCGTCGGCTTCGTGTACCATAACCTTCGCACCGGTGAGTCTTTGTATTTCCGCCATGGCCGCAACATGATCGTAGTGCACCTGGTTGGTGAGAATTATTTTTATGTCCGGGAATTTAAATCCCAGGCGCTCGACACTTTCCCTGATCAGTTTGGTCGATTCAGCAAGTCCGGTATTGATGAGGACATGCCCCTTATCGCCGGTAATGAGAAAACAGGCAAGCTCATGTGTGCCTACATAATACAGATTACCAGCGATGCGAAACGGCTGGTGTGGCTGTGACCATGTAGAGTCGTAATAGGGAAGGGATATGGTTTGTGAATGTGCCCCGGCAAAGAATGCTATGCATGCGACCAGCGACAGAAGGACCGACCTCATCTTTATAAAATTATTAATCCTTGAACTCCGACGTAAAATGGAAATTGATATCCGGGAAATTATCCTGGACCATCTGTAGCCACGCACGTGACTCGGCCATGAATACAAGCTTGTCGTCCTTGTCGCGCGCAATGTGTCGTTGCTTTGATTCGATGAACTCATTCAGCTTCCGCGGATCTTTGCTGCTGATCCAGCAAGCCTTGTAAATATTCTGGGGCACGAATTGAGCGGTCGCGTTGTATTCGTTCTTCAACCGGAATTGGATCACCTCGAATTGAAGTGCTCCTACTACCCCAACAACTTTCTTTTTTCCCAATTCATAGGTGAAGAGCTGTGCAACGCCTTCTTCCATCAGCTGCGACAGACCTTTTTCAAGTTGCTTTGTCTTCATTGCATCCATGTTCACCACTTCCTTGAAGATCTCAGGTGAGAAACTCGGGATGCCGGTATAGATGGCTTTTTCTCCTTCCGTCAACGTATCGCCGATCTTGAGGTTTCCGGTATCATAAATACCCACGATGTCTCCCGGCCATGCTTCATCCACCGTCTCGCGGTCCTGCGCCATGAATGCCGTGGCGTTGGAGAAGCGAAGGCTTTTTTCCTGTCTCACGTGGAAATAATTACTTCCCCTTTCAAATTTCCCCGAGCATATCCTGAGGAACGCTATTCGGTTCCTGTGTTTCGGATCCATGTTGGCGTGGATCTTGAAAATGAAGCCGGAAAACTTCGGTTCATTCGGTTCGACAATTCGCAGCGTGGTCTCCCGCGGGATAGGGGCGGGCGCGATACGAATGAAGGTATCGAGAAGCTCCTTCACGCCAAAGTTATTGACAGCGCTTCCAAAGAAAACGGGAGCTACTTTTCCATTGAGGTAATCGTTTACGTCAAAATCCGGATACACGCCTTCGATCAACTCTACATCTGCGCGGAGCTGCTTTGCGTTATTTTCGCCTACGTAGCTATCGAGTGAGGCATCATTGATATCGCTGATCTCGATCCCTTCCGCAACGGTGGTCTTGCTCGGGGTGAACAGATGCAGGCTTTTCTCATAGAGACTGTAGACACCCTTGAAGTTCTTGCCCATGTTGATCGGCCAGCTCAGGGGACGAACTTTGATATTCAGCTTTTCCTCGATCTCGTCGAGCAAGTCAAACGGGTCGCGGCCTTCGCGGTCGAGCTTGTTGATGAAGCAGATCACTGGCGTGCTGCGCATGCGGCAAACCTCCATCAATTTTTCAGTTTGTATTTCGACGCCCTTCACGCAGTCGATGACCATGATCACACTATCAACGGCCGTAAGCGTGCGGTAAGTATCTTCGGCGAAGTCCTGGTGACCCGGCGTATCGAGCAGGTTGATCTTTACCTCCCTGTAATTGAATCCCATTACGGATGTGGCTACCGAGATACCGCGTTGCTTTTCGATTTCCATCCAGTCGGAGCGGGCGTGATCCTTGATCTTGCTGGATTTAACCGCGCCAGCCTTCTGGATCGCGCCGCCAAATAGCAGCAGCTTTTCTGTTAGTGTTGTTTTTCCTGCATCGGGGTGGCTGATGATGCCGAACGTACGGCGTTTTGAAATTTCCTGCTCTAAGCTCATAAATCGATCGGACCGGTGCATTTTGAATAATTCGCTGCCCGTCCAGGATCGCAAAAGTAAATGAAATCCATCATATCACCTGTAAAACTTATATTGTAGATCAATTCTGAAAATATGAAATACAGACGTTTTGGAAGGGCCGATTGGAATGTCAGCGAGATTGGCTACGGCATGTGGGGACTGGCGGGTTGGACGGGGTCCGATGCTGCGGAGGTCGACAAGGCTTTGGCATTGTCCGTCGAGCTGGGTTGCAATTTTTTCGATACGGCGTGGGCCTATGGATCGGGCAAGAGCGAACAGATACTCGGTGCCCTGCTAAGACGGCATCCCGATAAAAAATTATACACCGCGACCAAGATCCCTCCGAAGAACCTGAAGTGGCCCTCGCGCCGTGGTTACAGGCTGGAAGAGTGTTTCCCTGCGTCACACATCATCGGGTATACCGAGAAAAGTCTGAAGAATATGAATGTTGACCGTGTCAACCTGCAACAGTTTCATGTTTGGGAGGACGACTGGTCGAATCAGGATGAGTGGAAGATGGCCATCGAAAAGTTGAAGCGCGAAGGAAAGATCGAATGCATCGGCATTAGTGTGAACAGGTGGGAACCGGAAAATGTAGTCAACACATTAAAGACCGGGTTGATCGATGCGGTTCAGGTGATCTACAATATTTTCGACCAGGCACCGGAAGATGTCCTCTTTCCATTGTGCCGCGGCCTGGATGTTGGTGTAATTGCCCGCGTGCCATTTGATGAGGGAACATTGACAGGCACTTTGACAAAGGACACTGTGTTTCCGAAGGAAGATTGGCGTTCCACCTACTTTGTTCCAAAAAACCTTCATGCAAGTGTCGACCACGCAGATGCGCTTCGCCCGCTGATTCCCAACGGCATGAGCATGCCCGAGATGGCGCTGCGGTTCATTCTCGGCAATGACGACGTTCATACTATCATTCCGGGGATGAGAAAGATCAGGAACGTGGAGGCCAACATCGCTGCAAGCGACGGAAAAAGATTGGATAGCGAGCTGAGAAGAAAGTTAAAAGATCACAGGTGGGACCGCACGCCGACCGAGTGGTCACAATAGCGATGAAAAGATTTTGGATTGGAATTGTATTTTTTCTGTTGTACGGCGTAGTATCGGCCCAACACAACATTGAAAAGATATTGGCGGAAAGCCTTATGCCGGAGATCGACACGAAGGATTATCCGGCCTTTGAATTCGAGTGGAACCTGTCCGGCACGATGCAGACGTATGTCAATTCCGGATTAACGCACTTCGATACGGAGGACTACGACAAGGCTATTTTTGATTTCACGGAAGCTATCGACGAGATGCCTTCTTTTGCGGCATCTTTTTATTATCGCGCAACCGCGCACAAGATCCTGAATCATCTGCAAAAGGCGGAAGCTGACTATCTTGCTGCCAGGAAACTTGCGCCGCAAAACCCATACATCCTCACGGAGCTTGGAGAGCTTTATCAGCTGATGTGGCGATCTGACGATGCCATAGGTTGCTACAGAGACGCTCTGAGGATCAATGAAAATCTTCCCGAGGCACATTTCGGCCTGGCGAACATTTCTGCTTTCAGGGGTGAAAACGGAAAGGCGATCAAGCTGTACAAAAGGGCCTCGGAGATAAAACCGTACCCCAAGGCACTCGTACGACTTGGGCTTTTGACCTGGTCGCTTGATCGTAAGGACACTGCCGAAGCGCTCGATTATTTTTCCTTTGCGATCAAGGCCGACCCAAAATTCCATGGGGCGTATTACTGGAGAAGCATGTTGTATCTCAGCATGAAGAAATACAGGCAGGCGCTCGCCGACCTCGATGCGTTGATCGCGATGAATCCCGAAAATCCCTATCTCACCATCGAACGGGCGACCGTGAACATGGAGCTTGAAGATTATGACAACGCATTCCGGGACCTCCGCAAGGTGATCTATGGTCTCGAACAGATCGATCGGAATAAATATGAGGCGACGCAATCACTGCTCGATAAGCGGCTCGATTTTCAATTCGCTTTCGAATACATTTCACGAACCATATACGGGCTAAGCGAAGAATCGATCGTCCCGGTGAAAAAGGGATTTTGTCTCCTTGCTGTCGATGACAAGGAAAAAGCTGTGGAGGAGTTTTCAAAGTCTATCCAGGCTCAACCTTCGGGACTTGCTTACTTTCTCAAGGGTCTTGCCTTCGAGCACCTCGGCAAACACGACTCTGCATTTTTAAATTACGATAAAGCGCTCTTGCACGATCGTGATATCTTCGACGCACACAAGAAGCTCGGTATTTACCGGTCGGAGCTCAATGACTGGAAACGTGCGTATACCCATTTCAACGAGATGGAACGTATCGAACCTTCCCTGATCGTTACCTATCGCCTCCGAGCGCAGGTGCGGCTTAAATACAATGATTACTACGGGATAATTATCGACCTCACGAAGTTTATTTCAAAGGACACAACTGATGCGAAAGTGTATATGATGCGAGGCTTCAGCCAATATTCAGTTAAAAATTACTCAATGGCGCGCGACGACTACAAGAAATCCATTCAGCTGGATTCAGGCATATACTCAAACTACCACTATGTTGTAGAAACCTTGCTACAATTGAAGGATACAGTGAGCGCCTTGCATTACATCAACAAGTGCGACAGGAGACTCGGCCTTGAATTTCCACTCTTCAATACACACATCAGGATCAACATCCAACGGAAAAATTTTGATAAGGCCAATGAAGACTTGAAGCTGGTGCTGGATGGAAAACGTTATCAATTCACGCCCGAGCAATTCTCCGTACTACATTATCTCGACGGAATGGTTCAATATCGTCTGATGGAAAAAAAAGATGCGATGAGGAGCCTGGAAAAAAGCCTGAAACTTAACCCGGATAATGAAGAGGCATTATTTCTGAGATCGAAGATCAGGATAGAGCAAGGGCAGGTTGAAGAGGCTAAAAAAGATCTGATCCGTTTAAGCAACAAGGGACACGAAGAATCGAAGGCGATCCTTATTGCCATTGACCAGTAAAAGGATCCCTGAAAGGGAAATCAGGCCCCGCCGAAGCGAAAGCCTGATTCATGTTAGTTTTTAATCCTTTTTCCTGGATGAATTTTTCTTTTGCTGTCCGGGAGCGTATGATTTGGCCGACTGGGTTCCAGAGGCTTTCTTCTGCTGTCCGGGAGCGGTTGATTTTGCCGAGTTTGTGCCGGTGGCCTTCTTTACCTGACCTGGAGGCGCTTTAAGAATGATCGTTTTCTTTGTGCAAGCTGATGCAGCAATCGCCAGGATCATCAGGAATACTAATTTCTTCATCTATGGTGCAGTTTTAATCAGGTCAAAGATATTGGCTGGTGGTGGGACTAAACGGTTGGTGTAAGTAAAAAGACATTTCTGCGGATTAAAGCACCAGCTTTGTCGTTTATACGCACCTTTGACGTAGCGCGTCGATCAAAAAGAGACCATTATCTGCCAATGTGTCATTTTCTGACATGTTTTTGGCGCTGGCATAACCATTGTTCAGGAGCCAGTACTCAATCTTTAATGTTGAACTGTAAATCTTAATATATCATGGGAAAAATAATTGGAATCGACTTGGGTACTACCAACTCCTGCGTAGCTGTAATGGAGGGTAACGAACCAGTTGTTATTGCCAACAGTGAAGGACGTAGAACCACTCCATCTATTGTCGGCTTTTTGGATGATGGAAAAGGAGAGCGCAAGGTTGGAGATCCGGCCAAACGCCAGTCTATTACCAATCCGAAAAATACTGTAATGTCCATCAAGCGCTTCATGGGCAAAAAATACGATGACGTTACGGGAGAAATGAAAATGGTTTCTTATCAGGTAGAGCGTGGAAACAACGACACGGTGCGTGTTCGCATCGGAGATCGTTTATATACTCCTCAGGAGATCTCGGCAATGATCCTTCAGAAAATGAAGTCGACTGCTGAAGACTACCTGGGTACAACAGTGACCGAAGCCGTAATTACTGTTCCTGCATACTTCTACGATGCGGAACGTCAGGCTACAAAAGAAGCAGGGCAGATCGCAGGTCTTGATGTGAAACGTATCATCAACGAACCGACTGCTGCGGCGCTGGCGTACGGTCTGGATAAAAAGAACAAAGACATGAAGATCGCGGTGTACGACCTTGGTGGTGGTACATTCGATATATCGATACTCGAGCTTGGCGATGGCGTGTTTGAAGTAAAATCGACCAACGGTGATGTTCACCTGGGCGGTGATGACTTCGACCAGCGCGTGATGAACTGGCTTGCAGACGAGTTCAAGCGTGAAGAGAACGTCGACCTCAGAAAAGATCCGATGGCCCTTCAGCGTTTGAAGGAAGCTGCCGAGAAGGCAAAGATCGAGCTTTCAAGCTCACAGGAAACAGAAGTAAACCTTCCCTACATCACATCCATCGACGGCGTGCCCAAGCACCTGGTGAAGAAGCTTTCACGCTCGAAGTTCGAGCAGCTGGTCGACGACCTGGTGAGGAGAACCCTCGAGCCTTGCCGCAAGGCGGTTGAAGATGCAGGTGTGAGCGTATCACAGATCGATGAAGTGATCCTTGTTGGAGGTTCTACACGTATTCCGAGAATCGTTGAAGAAGTAGAAAAATTCTTCGGCAAGAAGCCTTCAAAAGGTGTGAACCCGGACGAAGTTGTCGCCGTAGGTGCAGCGATCCAGGGTGGTGTATTGACAGGTGAAGTGAAAGATGTGCTCCTGCTCGACGTTACTCCGCTTTCATTGGGTATTGAAACTCTTGGTGGCGTGTTCACCAAGCTGATCGAGTCCAACACGACGATTCCTTCGAAGAAATCAGAGGTGTTCTCGACTGCTGCGGACAACCAGCCTTCCGTTGAGATCCACGTGTTGCAAGGTGAAAGACCAATGGCGAGAGACAACCGTACGATCGGACGTTTCCACCTCGATGGAATTCCACCGGCACCGAGAGGTATCCCTCAGATCGAAGTGACATTCGATATCGACGCAAACGGTATCCTTCACGTGTCTGCGAAAGATAAGGGAACCGGTAAAGAACAGAAGATCAGAATTGAGGCTTCTTCCGGACTGACAGATGCCGAGATCCAGAAAATGAGACAGGAAGCTCAGGCAAATGCCGAAGCGGACAAGAAGCAGAAAGAGCAGGTTGAAAAGATCAACCAGGCCGACTCGCTGATCTTCCAGACTGAAAAGCAGTTGAAGGAGTATGGCGACAAGCTTTCTGAAAGCAACAGAACTGCGATCAACAATGCACTCGAGAAATTGAGAACTGCCCATAAGAACCAGGATCTTGGAGGAATTGATATTGCGATGAACGAGCTGAATGGAGCATGGCAGGCTGCAGCTTCCGAGATGTATCAGTCAAGCGGTGGTGCACAGCCTGGTGCGGGCGCAGGTGCTGGTCCTACCGGCAATGGAAACGCTTCTTCGAATCCGAACAACGATGTTTCAGACGTCGAATACGAAGAAGTGAACGATAACAAGAAGTGATTTTAGGTAGTCATATAGTTGTAAAAAGCCCTGGTGAGAGCCGGGGCTTTTTTATTGTTAACACCATCCAGAATTCTTCATTCCTAATTTGAATGAATCAAAATTCCGGTGGGGTTGTTAAATCCTTCAACTTCCTTTGCCACATTTCCCTTGCGATCCATGATCTTCAGAATTCCGGTGTCTGAATAACGAGGGCCGGCTATCAGGAGGGTTTGATGATGCGTGTCATATCCAAAACCCGTGATATCGATATCGTCCAACCAAGCTCCGTACTCGACCAGCTCGCTGACACTTCCTGTTTCCAGATCCATTTCATAGATTCCACTATACCGATAGGGGAAGGGTTGGGCTGCAGTCTGCAGATAAAGTAAGGTATTGCCTTCAACGTCAAGCGCAGGTCGCAGATCAGTTTGGGAGAAGTCATCAAAAGTTGCAACAGACCCGGATTGTAAGTCCACTGTGGATACCTGCGCCGGATGTACGACTATGATGTTGTTGTCCGTCCCATTTAAAAGGAAGTTAACATTTGCGGGCACATCGATCGACCCTGTTACCTCGCCGCTGACGGCATCAATGATATATAAGTTAGTAGATCCGATTACGAGCTTGTCGCCAGTAGCGATGGCATCGATCACTTCGGGAACGTTGCTGGCAACAAACGCACCCTCGTCCTCCAAAGAAGTCTTGCTGAAGCGATGGAGCGCCGTAGCTCCGGACGCGTAGCCCAGCAGATAGATCTTCGTATCCGTTACAACAATCCTGTTGTAATCATATCCATCCGGCACATTTACTTCCTTCGATGTTTCAGATACGAGTGTTGAAGCATTGACCACATCTATACGACCATCGCGTAAAATGTAGATCTTACCGTCATTATAGGTATAGTCACGTTGGTAATGCCCTTCGGGTTGAAATGTATATGCATTAAGATTTGTCTCACCCGATGGATATTGGTAGGTGCTGAAGACATATTCAGGCCAATTGATTCCCGTGCTGTTTGGGACGATGTAGGTCATCTGATGAGTCTGTACATCATCGTTGTCGCAGCCTGGGAATGCCACGGAACAAAATAAAAGATAGTAGTTCAGGATCTTTTTCATAATCTAATAACCTCGTAAAGATAAGGGAGGTTTTCATAAGGTTAAACATCGGATCACCCATTGTTCGGTATATGGGAAAATCAATACATCTTATTAAAACCACTAACCACGGGCTA
>CBHTUB010000171.1:0-11193 GCA_966095595.1 uncultured Chryseosolibacter sp.
GATCAAAGGGTGACAACGTGGTCGACGGGGTTATCACGATCGTCGAAGAGTGGTGGAGCATTCATACACTCGACCTCCACACGACGAAAATGGGCATCAATATTTTTATGAAGGTGACCTTTGCTCCGATCGAAGACAAAGTCTGGCTTCCGGTTTCACACCAGTTCAAAGTCGACGACAAGGTCATGGGCTTCGAGTTTGAAGCGCACTACCTGTCCACCGTCAGCGATTACAAGATCAAGCTCAATCCCGAGCTATATGTGGAAAAAATGGAAGTGATCGACGAGACAACGGAAAAGACACTTGCAAAAGAGGTTCAGAAAAAACAGGAAGCGGTGAAGGCTACATCGAAGAAGAACAAGAAGAAGGAAACCGTCAATTTGCAGGAGCGACTCGCCTCTGGTGAAGAGATCACGCGCAAGGAGCTAAAGGCGATCATCAAGGATTACGAGAAGCAAGAGCGCAAAGAGATGAAGGAACCTGAAGTCACCGCTGACTTTACTTTCAGGGAAGATAGCACCACATATAAAAACGATTCGTTGTACTGGGCTCAGATCAGGCCCATACCCCTGACCACTGAAGAAGTGAAAGGTTATCAGAAGGCCGACAGTGTCTCAGCGATTGAAAAAGCAAAAGAGGCCGGTGACACCTTGAAGCGATCCAAACACAAGGGTTTTCAACCATGGGATCTCATCATTGGCGACCACTACAAGATCGGCAAACATTCGAATGTCCGGATCTATATGCCAATGGCCAATTTCAACACGGTTGAAGGTTTCAGTGGCGTGTACAAGGTTGCCATCGGCACGGTGCTGCAGGACACCAACAAGACACGGCTTCGTCTCACACCTGTGGCGCGTTATGCGTTTTCAAGGAAAAAATTCTTGGGTTACGCAAACTTCCAGATCCGAAATAAAAAGTACCAGGGCGACCTGGAGGGTGGACGTTACATTCAACAATATAACCCGGATGATCCCATCCTTCCCCTCGTCAATACGTTCACAACATTGCTTCTCGAAAAAAACCTCATGAAGATCTATGAACAGGATTATCTCAACCTGAAATTCAGACGCACGATTGGCCCGCGATGGTCGGTGTCGGCAAACTGGTCATGGCAGGACCGGGCATATCTGGAGAACACGAGCGATTACAAGCTGATCAACCGAAGCTCTGTTGAAGGTTACACGGGAAATAATCCGGCCAACATCGAACTGAACGAAACTTCTTTTCCCAAACATCAGGCACTAATAGGATCCTTTGCGATATCCGCACAACCGTGGATGAGGTTCCGAAGCTTCAATGGGAGAAAAGAACCCATAGCCGGTTCCTCACCAATTTTTACCGCTGAATACAAGCGTGGTTTCAACAACCTTCTCGGAAGTGATGTTGACTATGACTTTGTGTCGGCGGGGGCACGTTACGACTTCGATGTGGGTGCGAGGGGAAGGATCAACCTTCGTCTCGAGGGAGGAAAGTTCTTCACCAAAAGCGGAATATATTTTCCGGACTTCAAGCACTTCCTTGGGAACCAAACACCGTTTGTCACCAATGACCCGGTTGGAAGCTTTCGACTGCTCGACTACTACGCGTTTAGCACGGCAGATCGATATTTTACAGCCAACGTACATTACCAGTTCAGAAAGTTGTTGGTCACCAATATTCCGGTTGTGCGGCTCGCCGGCATTCGTGAAAACGTTTTTGTGAACTATCTCGCAACGCCACACTCCCGAAATTATACCGAGATCGGATATTCCATCGACGGGATCCTTAGGATATTCCGTCTGGAGGCAGCGGCCAACTTTATCGACGGCAAACATCAGGACTACGGTTTCAGGATCGGTGTTGCATCCAATATTACCGTCGACTTCGGCGATTGAGAGTATTTGTTAAATTTACAGTCATCAATCAATCACGTTATGAGCGATATTCTGGATATGCCTGCCGAGTCGGAACGCAGATTTGTTTATGCCGGTTTTTGGATCCGCGTTGCAGCTGCGATAATTGACGCACTTGTTCTTTGGCTCATAGAGTGGATCGTAAGCTTGTTTTTCATGGGCGACACGGGCGATTGGATGGGTCTATATGCATCGCCATTTTTGATCAACCTGTTGTACTACGCTGCTATGGAGAGCTCGTCGCGCCAGGCAACCCTGGGAAAGCTGGCGGTCGGAATAAAGGTGGGCGACGCGAATGGCGACCAGATCACCTTTACGCATGCCCTTGGGCGTAACCTTGCCAAGCTTATCTCGGCATTTATATTGTTCATCGGATACATGATGGCTGGCTGGGATGCAAAATGCCAGGCCCTGCATGACAAAATCGCGAATACCTACGTATACTATTCGAAATAACCCGCGCAGAAAGTTTCTAAGCCACCGACAAGCTCCTGTTTCCACGCATTGCGGAATAGGTGAGCGTTAAGCCGATCAGGCTCGTAAAGGCACCAAAATAGGCAGGGAGCAGATGAGTGAATGATGTATAGCCGATGACAAAGTGGACACCTATTGCCGTGAGGAAGCCGACACACACGATCACATCAAAGCGGATTTATCAACAACCAGCTCCTGCTCTGCCACTGCACGAATGTTGATGGTGCCACCAACGCGCCGGTCGCTCCTGGTATAGAAACCGGACTTAAACCACTTGACAAAAAATGTCGCCACTACGCCGCCATCCTTTCTCGTATAATGCTGCGGCGAAACCTCCAGAGACTTTGATGGGTTCCATTTCTGTTGATAGATACAATCCGTCTCTATCGTCACCACATTTTCGTTTGTCTTTGTATACATCTGACAAACAGAGATGCTATCGGGTAAATCCCCGCCCCAGTTGATCGAAATTGGCTTGCTCCTATCTACCTGCCATTCCTTATAAAGTGCCCGACTATTGATAAATGACATGATCGGCCTGACATCCACACGAAGAATTTCGTATGTCACAGAATCGCGGTAACGTAATGAAAAGATAAGGCTGTCAGAAACCTCGCTGTCTTCATCGAGGGTAAGCCTGTAGGCAGAAGTTCGTTCATAGTAATTTCCAACGGCTGTCGAGTACTCCATCTCTTCGTTATTCGCAAATAATCTCACCTCTTCAGGATTTGCTTTTTCTCCCGATACTTCTGCACGCAAAATAATCGAGTATCGTCCTGCAGTATAACCCACAACGTCTGCATCGATACTGGCGAAGAGCTCCGATCGCTCCGTCATCAGGCTATCGATCAGCACCTGTGCACCTTCGTCGCGCAGGTGTTTACCGCCGCAACACATCAGCATCGATAATAAAACACAGGGGAGTAGAATTTTCATTTGGACTGTCTCTTCTTCAGCCACGTTTTGTATGAGGTATCGTCCATAACTTCGGTAATACAAGTATCATCATATTTTGTACCTCTGTATACCGACAGAATTTCGATGGCAACGAGCTCCCTATATTGCTCAGGATCGGTGCCGCGCCCTGGACAATCAATCGTGTTATCCTTTATTGAAAACTCCGGCAAACTAACGGATTGAAACGCGTTCACATCTTTCAACACAATCTCTCTGGTGGCGAGAACGACCATGTGCGACGTCATGCATATCTCTGGCGTACAATCGTGACAGAATGTTCCAAGGATGTATATTTTTATTTTAGCCGGACGATTATTCGCCGCATAGAGTTCTTTCGATTTCCCGTAACCTCCCCATATCCACAGGATGTCGGAGATCTGCTCCACCACAACGACTTCGCCGATGCCAGAACCCTTCACTCCATCGGCCCACGCAGTCGAAGGATTGTTATCAGTAATGTGCGTTACGGGATATTTTTCGAGGGCAGAGCTTGCAAGGCGTGAACGTTCATCCGCTGCTTCATATGAATAGATGTAGCCATCGACCTTTCCTTTTTTGAGATCCTTCTTCCAGTCGGGCGCAGGTAACGGATACCCGGCGTTGTCGCTTTCGGCCTCATCTCCTTCCTGAGCATACAGCGAAAATGAGGTCAGCAGGACAACTACAAAAAGCCAATGTTTCATATCGGAGATTTTGCGATGACCAATAAGTTAAACATTCTACCGGTATGAAATGAAACTCATTGGTAATTTCGCAAAGGACCCGACGAAGCAGGGACTGATGTCACAGCCTGATCGTTATTTTGCGAAGGTTCGCGATTACAGTAAAATGAAGGACATCATGGTTACAGAAAGACACTGTCCGTTATTGGCGATGTCGATTTAAACGAATAACGCGAGACAGACAACTAAACGATCACCTGTCAGCTTCGCCAAAATCTACGAACACTTTCTTGATCTCCTTGTCGTCAATCTTTGAAGGGTTCCTGCTATAGCTGTCCAGCTCGAGCAACACGATCCTCTGATCGCTAAGCGCGGCGCGAAGTTTTTCAATGTCCTTGTCGAACTCAGCGGTACGACGCGAAGATTTCAATGCATATTTCCTCGCAAATTCATCTCCTGCGGCCTGGACCTTGTTTCGGATATCGATCCCGTTCTTTATCCGCTCCATGATACTTTCCTTCGACCTTCCAATGACCTCCGTGGCTTCCAGCGTACCAAGGGTTAACACGGTTGTTCCGCCCACTCCGCTCACGATCTTCGACTGATCAGGCTGATCGATGACGACGGGCGACAAGCCTGTCACCGCACCAAGCGATGCATTCAAAATGGAACGATGCTTCTTGCCCTTTCGCGCTTTCTTGTATTCGACATTCAATTTCTTCTGATTCGCATCCAACTGCTGAATGAGCGTCACGGCCTCCACGAGGTTGCTGCGATATTTTTGGTAAAGATGACCATCCTTCTTGATAAGGTTCTCCGCATCGTTCACCACGATCCGGATCTTTTTGACGGTGCGATTATTCGATTTATCGAGTGCGTAAAAGTTGATCTCGGATTTGATTGCTTTTTGTTCTTCGTCTACAAACTCGTATCCGGGAGTCCAGATAAACTCGTATTGAAGTTGTGTGTTTTCCTTTAAGGCAGCCGCAGGTATTCTCGTTTCAGACGAAAGAAATCCTGCGTTACGAACATTGTCGTCGCCATTCGGGTCGGCGATGTAGATCTTCAGGTTGATGCTCTCGTCTTCCTTGATGGTGAATACGCTGTCGCCCGGAACGATAAGGATCTCGGGCGCAAGGTCGAGCTGTGTCTGAGCCACCCTGATCCTGCCTTTTGTCTCGGCCTTGTCAGGTTGATCCTGTGCAATGAATTCAACGAAGAGCGGATCTTTTTTCAATGAAGCGAACTGGCTTCGCGAGGGCGTCCAGGTAAATACGCCTTGCGAAGAGAGTCCTGCGCCTTCAGGCATCTGTGAGGCGAGGGACTTGAAAACAACCGGATCACCGTCCGGATCATA
Source organism: uncultured Chryseosolibacter sp. (assembly GCA_966095595.1). Lineage (GTDB taxonomy): Bacteria > Bacteroidota > Bacteroidia > Cytophagales > Cyclobacteriaceae > Chryseosolibacter. Next base: position 5,346 of record CBHTUB010000171.1, read on the forward strand.
GGCGAAGTCGCCCGATATCTGATAGGTATTTTGCGTGGACTGCTTCACGTAAAACGCCGGCAGCTCATCCACTACTGGCGGCCTGTTCACGTGTCTTACCGTAAACGTCACAGGCTTGCGCGTTTTTCTGCCATCAGCCCAGTGCGCCTGGAATATCACGGAAATATCCCTGATCTTTTGAAGACGATCAACGAGATCGAATGAAGGTCTCCAGCTAAAGTTGCCCAACGAATCAAGATGCATGTTGAAGCCTTCGCCGCCTTCGAGCGAGAATCTGGCTTCCCGTTGATCGGATGCACGCAGCCAGAACGAGATATTCTGGTTTTCACTGACAACATTCCATCCTATCGAATCGGGAAGGATGAGTTCAGGAGATGACTGCGCGAACGAATGGAGTCCGGTAAATAAAAATATTGCAACGATGAATTCTTTTCTCACTTCAGGCTTGTAAATCGGGCGTAAATTTAAGAAGATCGAACATTTAGGAAATGGCACAAAGAAAAAACAACGACGATCGGTACTCATTCTTCGACGATGTATACGCGGTGGTCAAACTGATCCCGAAGGGCAGGGTGACCAGTTATGGCGCCATAGCTCACTATCTCGGTTTAAAGTCAGGAGCACGAATGGTCGGTTGGGCAATGCATGCTTGTCCCAAAGGTGTTCCGGCCCATCGCGTTGTCAACAGTCAGGGGTTACTCACCGGCAAGCATCATTTCAAGCCGCCTTCTGCCATGGCGGCACGCCTGAGGAAAGATGGTGTGAAGGTGACTGGCGACAAAATCCAGCAGTTCAACGCCATATTCTGGAATCCGTCGACGGAATTGTAACCCAACCGTCCATATTGAGAAATAAACTTCCCAAAAAGAGAGCACGTCGGAACTAGTCTCAGTATTTCGCGGTTTTTTTCGCGATCGTTAATTCCGGCACGCCTTTGGCACACCGACTGATAGATTGTAATTGAAATGTGATGTTATGAAAATGGTCGTGAAAATAATCTTCTTTTGCGCGCTTACTGTGCTGTTGACAATTGCCGCTATGGCAAAAGATCCCGTAACCAAGCATGATCCGAACTCGAAAGACAAAGGTCTGTTTGTATTGAAAGCCGATAAAAAATTCATCGGTGCGATGGTGCAGGTGGTTCAGCCTAACGGAAATGTGATCGCCGAGCAGATTCTGCAGAAAAGAAAGATGATCATCGACTTCGAGGACGTGAAGTCAGGATCATATACCATCCGCCTCGTAAAAGGCAACTCCAGACAGGAGTACACCTACAACAAGAAATAGACACGTCTGATTCGTAGACAAGATTTTTGTGGAGTTGGTTTTAATCGGGTTAAGGTCATCACTCCATGATGGCCTTTTCCTTTTATACCACCACGCCTTCTTTTTTCCTGTCGGAGATCAGCAACAACCCGAGAAAGGTGAGCCCCCCGTTGATCAGCAGGATCTCTATCCCAATTTTGTAACCATTGAAAAGCGCCTCTGAGTTTGCACTGAGCAAATAAGACAACACCGGCGATAACAGACAGACAAAAGGGACCAGCCTGTCACGCACGGACAGCTTTGTAAATAATCCGAAGGTAAACAGCCCGAGCAGGGGACCGTAGGTATATCCCGCTACGTTAAGCACGGCGTCTATCACGGAGCGTTCGTTGATCTCACGGAAGATCACAATGATGAGAAGGAACAACAGTGAAAAACCGAGGTGTACGAGAAATTTCTGTCTCTTCCGCGTGCTTTCGGGTTTGTGATTGAAGTTCAGGAAGTCGATACAAAACGAAGTCGTCAATCCGGCCAATGCTGAATCTGCACTTGCATACGATGACGCGGTAATCCCGAGCAGGAAAAATATTCCGACAAGAAGACTAAAATTTTTCATCGCGAGCATCGGGAACAACTCATCGGAGCTGGCCGGGATCTGAATATTGTTTACTTCGGCGTAGAAGTAAAGGAGCGCACCCAGCGTGAGGAATAACAGGTTTACAATCACAAGCACGATGCTGAACCAGAACATGTTCTTTTGCGCGTCACCCAATGTTTTGCAGGTAAGGTTCTTCTGCATGATCTCCTGGTCGAGGCCTGTCATGCTGATGGTAATGAACATGCCGCCGAGGAAGTACTTCCAGAAATATAAGGTGGCATTCGGATCATCGAAGTAGAATATCCTGGCGTATTTGCTTTCCTGAATTTCATTTACCATCTGGGGAAGCGACCACCCGAGATCATCGGATATCTGCCACACGGCTATACATACGGCGGATACAAGAAATAGCGTCTGGAACGCGTCGGTATAAACTATGGTCTTCACGCCACCCCTGAATGTATACACCCATATCAGCGCTAGCGTTGTAGCCACAGTCACAAAGAATGGGACACCCCAGGCATCAAAAAGAAACAATTGAAGTACCGTTGCCGCCAGGTACAGTCGCAGTGCCGAACCCAGTGTACGTGATACAAGGAAAAATGCAGCACCGGTTTTATATGACCAGAAATCGAATCTTTTTTCGAGATATGTATAGATCGAAATGAGATTCAGCCGGTAGTAAAGCGGCATTAATACGCCGATGATCACCCAATATCCAACGAGATAACCGAGCACAACCTGGAAGTACCCGAAACCGATTTTCCCTACGTTTCCCGGTACCGAAATAAACGTCACTCCCGACAGTGAGGATCCGATCATTCCAAAAGCTACCAGATACCATGGCGACTGCCGGTTGGCGGTGAAAAAAGTATGTGTGTCTGCACCCCGGGAGGTGATAACCGATATGAGGATCAGGACGCTGAAGTAAATAATAATGATGGTGACTACAAGTGCCGGTGTCATTCTGGAAATGGCTGGATTTGAGGCACCTAAAGAATGACGAAATGCAATGAAATCCAAATTTGAAGCGGCCGGTACGCCGGTTAAAATGGCCTTAAAAACGATTAACCGGGGGAGAACTTTCTGAATCCGAAATTGATTACCTTTGTATGTTATTTTTTAAACGCTATGAAATCCGCATATCAGGAAGAAGTATTGGTTGATGTTCTCGAAGCGACCGAGACCGTTGACGTAATGGACCTTGTGGTTTTCAACGACGACGTCAATACTTTCGATCATGTGATCGATACGCTCATCCGGGTTTGCAACCATTCTGCCGAGCAGGCTGAGCAATGCACCATGCTGATCCACTTCAAGGGAAAATGCACGGTCCGCACCGGCACTTTCGACTTTTTGCGTCCGATGCGCGAGGCTATCTGCGAGGCCGGCATCGATGCACGTATTCTTTAATCCGATCCGGTAGTGGAGTATCCTTCAAAACTCATTGAGGAAGCGGTAAACCAGGTATCCAAACTTCCCGGCATTGGAAAAAAAACAGCGCTGCGACTGGTGCTCCACCTGATCCGTGAAAAACACGAAAACACTTTTGCACTAACAGAAGCGCTGAGCAACCTCCGATCCCAAATCAAGTATTGTAAACATTGCCACAATATCTCCGATACGGAAGTATGCTCGATCTGTATCAGTCCCCGTCGCGACCGTTCCATCGTTTGTGTGGTGGAAGACATGAAGGATGTAATGGCGATCGAGAACACGGCACAATATATCGGTCTCTATCATGTATTGGGTGGCGTGATCTCTCCAATCAATGGCGTAGGACCTTCAGACCTTAAGATCGAATCGCTCGTGACACGTCTGGGTGGCAACGGCGCCGAGGTCAGGGAAGTAATTCTCGCGCTGAGCCCGACCATGGAAGGCGACACCACTGCATTTTACATCAACAAACGAATTCAAAATCTCCCCGTAAAGATCAGCACCATCGCCCGTGGAATACCAGTAGGCGGCGACCTCGAATATGCTGACGAGATCACCCTGGGCCGAAGCATCATGGGCCGCACATTATTTAACTAGTCGCACAGTGTAACTAATCCTCGTTAGGGTTAACTGCCTGAAAACTAGCTCAGTTTAATCTTCCATCTTAGCACATAAATTCCTTTCTTTGCCGCGTTTGCAAAAATCATTCATCAATTACTTATGAACAGCTTATCTAACCGCATCAACGCGATTGAAGAATCCGCGACACTGGCCATGGCCGCAAAAGCACGCGAGTTCAAAAACAAGGGTATCGATGTTATCAGTCTCAGCCTCGGTGAGCCTGATTTCAAGACACCTCAACACATATGCGATGCGGCGAAGAAAGCAATCGATGACGGTAAATATTTTGCCTATCCTCCGGTGCCTGGTTATCAGGATCTGCGTGAGGCGCTCGCGGCAAAGTATCAGAAGGAAAACAATGTTCCGTATAAGGCTGAAAACATCGTGGTGTCAAACGGTGCCAAGCAATCCATTGCCAACGCGATGATCGCGCTACTCAACCCGGGCGATGAGGTGATCGTCTTCTCGCCATTCTGGGTAAGCTACGATGCCCTTGTACGTCTTGCAGAAGGGAAACCTGTATTTGTAAAGGGTGAGATCGAAAACGACTTCAAGGTTTCGGCTAAGCAACTGGAAGATGCCATCACGCCGAAAACCAAAGCTGTGATATTTTCATCACCGTGCAATCCCACTGGCTCGGTTTTCCTGGCAAAGGAGCTGGAAGCAATTGCGAAAGTAATTGTGAAGCACGACCTCATCGCGATCGCCGATGAGATCTATGAGCACATCAACTACACGGGTGAAAGGGTGAGCATTGCAACATTCCCGGGCATGTTCGAGAGAACGATCACCGTGAATGGATTTGCAAAAGGCTTTGCCATGACGGGCTGGCGCGTGGGATACATCGCGGCTCCGAAATGGATTGCCAACGGTTGCAATAAGGTTCAGGGTCAAATTACATCGGCGAACTGTTCCATCGCACAACGCGCTGCGCTGGCTGCCATCACGGGTGACATTACTCCTACCAACAAAATGGTGGACGAATACAAAAAGAGAAGAGAGATCGTCTACCAGCTTTTGAAGGAAATTCCCGGAGTAAAGACAAATCTTCCCCAGGGTGCATTTTACTTCTTCCCCGATATCAGCTCGTACTTCGGAAAAAGCGATGGAACTACCACGATAAAAAATGCGGACGACTTCGCCATGTTCATGCTGGAGAAAGCGCACGTGTCGATGGTTTCTGGCGGAGCCTTTGGCGATGAGAAATGCGTGAGATTATCCTATGCAGCTTCCGAGAAGGATCTTCGTGAGGCGTTGAAGCGAATGAAGGATACGCTCGCTACGCTTCGGTAGGTTTAAAATTCCAGATTTCAGATTAAAAATTTTCAGGAGCCACGACAGAGTGGCTCTTCCTTTTGATACAAGAATCTTAAAGTGAGATTCGAAAGGTAAGATCAATAATCCGCGAACTGTGCTTCGAGCGGAGCTACTTTCTCGAGGTCCTCGAGGATCTTTTTATCGATAGGCGTTTCCTTGAGCACGTTGTAGCTATCCCAGAATTCTTTATTGTAGGGTTGATCCTGATATTGCAGGCCGTAGTTTCTCATACGGTCTGTCATCGACACACCTTCGCGTGCCTTTGTATCGACATTGTTGATCATCAGTTGCTGGATCAATTCAGTTTCGAACTTCAGTGCGCCCGATTTGATGTCGTACCAGTTGACGGTTGTCGTCATCGACATAAAAGCAGGGTACATTTTTCCATCGATCTTCCGGAAATCGATGGCTTTTTTTGATCCCATGAATTTGCTCACCAAATCCTTCTTCCTCTGGATGTCATCCGATCCGAGTGCTGTCTGGAACTCGAGATGAATGATGGAGAAGTCCTCCTTGTCGATAAAGAGCTTCAGGTTATAGTCTGCGTTACTTTTTACCACATAGATCTCGTGGCCATTGAACGACGAGTTGTTTTCGCGCCCGAGGCTT
>CBHTUB010000172.1:0-11183 GCA_966095595.1 uncultured Chryseosolibacter sp.
AATCAGGACGTAAGCTCTGCTACCGATTCGCAGGTACAGCCGATTGAAGTAAAGGAAGAGCCTGTGGTTGAGAAGAAAAAAGAAGAGCCGGAGGAGGATGACGGGATCGTAGGTAAAAAATTCGTCTTCAAGATCTTCAGGGGTACTGACGAGCGCGAAGTGCAGGGCGAAATAGACGTGCTTGATATTGAAAAAGGTCGCAAGCTCGCGACCTACAAAGGCAACGCAGAAGTAAAAGTGAAGGCCCCGGGTAAAAACACCAATATTAATTTATTGTGTAACGTTTTTGGATACAGAAAACTCCAGCGTACGATCGACTATAACAATCCGGTCACCGAAGATATTACTACCGACGAGGATGGAAATGTCGTCGTGCCGTTTGAGCTTGTAAGGCTTCAGAAGGGCGATATTGCTGTAATGTACAACGTGCTCTTCTACAATGACGCTGCGATCATGCGTCCGGAGTCACGTTATGAAGTCAATAGCCTCCTTGACATGATGAAAGAAAACCCAAGCTATCGGATCAGGCTGCATGGCCATACGAACGGCGGCGGACAAGGAAAGATCATTACCATGGGAGAGACCGATAATTTCTTTTCCCTCACCGGTTCCGTAAATGGATTCGGTTCTTCGAAAGCGCTGTCTGAAGAGCGTGCCCGCGTGATCAGCGAATACCTTGTAGCCAATGGAATCGATGCAAAAAGGATCGAGATCAAGGCATGGGGTGGAAAGAGGCCAATCTACGACAAGAATCACGCAAGGGCGTCCGAAAACGTCAGGGTAGAAGTCGAGATCCTTCAGCACCAATAATATCAGTGCTTCGTCTCTTTGACGATCGCATCTTCCAGGTTCTTGCTTACATCGCGGATCGTTTGATCCAGTTCCTCACTACATGTCCTGAGATGGGCAAGTATCGTTTCTTTTTCGTCCCCGGTGCCGTGATATAGAAGGTGGATCAGTCCGAGAATACTGGCTACCGGAGCGCGAAGCTTGTGCGCATTGATGAATGTAAATTCTGCGAGCCTCTGGTTCTGAACCAGGAGCTGCGAGGTGCGCTGCTCAATCCTCTCTTCTAGATTTCTGTTCAGCTGCTGTAGCTCCTCATTCAATTTCAATAGCGCCGTAGCCTGTACTTCGATCGCTTCTTTTTGAAACAATATTTTCTTTCGTTGGCGGTAAAGGACATAGGCTACGATCCCTGCCAGGATCAGTCCTGCGCTGATCGCCAGCAGTGTAATGCGTTGCACGGCAAGCTGTGAGTCTTTTAAAGCCCGCTCTGTTCTCAATTGCTGATTCTCCTGTTCGCGACTCTCCGTTTCATAAATGGTCTGGAGACGTGCGATCTGCTCAGCCTTGAGCAAGTTGTATACACTGTCCTTGAGTGCATTGTGTTTCGACATGTACAACAATGCTCTCGAGAAATTTCCCCGGGCGGAGTCCAGCCGCGCAAAACGTTCGTAATTTTTTACCTGAAGGTCGGGCACTTTTATCGTTCTGGCCAGTTGCATGGCCTGGTTCAGATAAGATTCAGCTTCATGAAATTTTTTGACGCTACGGTAAACTTCGGCTATGTCCTGATAGGTCTGGATCAGGGACCTGGTTTCGCCGAGTTGTTTCCAAATAGCTTCGGCTTTGAAATAGTAATCCAGTGCCGCATCAGGATTTTTCTGATGGATTTCAATGGCAGCCAGACTCCAGTAGTCGAACGCACTCACACGCGTGTTGTTTTCGGCTTTTGCTATGGCAAAGGATCTGTCGATAAATCGTTGTGCTTCCGGTATTCTGTTCAATCTGATATAAAGCTCTGCTATGTTGTAGTAAGTGATCGCGTGTGTTGCTGAATCCTTTCGCTTGAGATCGATGGATTTAAGCAGATATTCGAGTGCCTTATCGAGATCGTTGAGCTTCTTGTAGACTTCGCCGATGTTGTTATAGGTCTGTCCCAGTCCGATGCTGTCGTGTATAGTCTGGTATTTGCGCGCAGCCAGCAGGGAGTAGTTCTGTGCGAACTCATACATTCCTTCGTACCAATATGAGTTTCCCGTGATCGTCAGTGCCCGCGCATAACCGCGTGTGTACTTGATCCTGGAAGCGACTTCAAGCGTGTGCTCGCTTACCCGTCGTGAAATATTCGGATTCGTTTTCAGGTAGGCTGTTGCCGCCCTGTTCAATGTGTTGACGTAGCTGCTGTCCTGTGGCAGATGACCATATTTCGCGTACACGCTATCCGGCAGGCCGTGTTGACCATAGCCGGAAAAAAACGCCATTAGCGCTACCAGCAAAGCAGGGTACCTGATCATTTTGAATAGGCCTTGAAGCCTTAATTTGTCATTGCCTTCAGCACATCATGTTGTGTGATGATGTGAACTTTCTCATCGGCATCGCGAACAAGCACCGCCTTGTTGTCGCGGTTGAGCAGTGATGAAAGCACATCCAAAGTGCTGTCAGGCGCTACGAACAACATCGGCTTGTCCATCACTTCGCCCACCTGTTTGCTTTGCAACTGAGGATCGGCAATGATCTTGTCAAGCAGGGTGGATGAGCTGATGCTTCCGACAAAATGTTCGTCTTCCGTGACGGGGATCTGATCGATGCCTTCCTTGTTCAGCACACGGATCGCGTCGCTTACTTTTGCATTCTTGCTGACGGTAAACAGACTGTCCTTGCCGTTCCGCTGTGTAATGATATCCCGTGCCGTGCCAAAACTTCTTGTTTCGAGGAATCCGTGATCTTTCATCCACTGATCGTTGTAGACTTTCGCGAGGTAGCGCGTGCCATGATCGGGAAGAAGAATTACCATGACGTCTCCCTCTTTCAGGTTGTCCTTCGCATATTCCAATGCGCCGTGTACGGCAGAGCCACTCGACCATCCAACGAAGAGACCTTCTTCCCTGGAAAGCTTTCGAGCCATGATGGCGCCATCCTTATCGGTTACTTTGATGAACTGATCGATCACATTGAAGTCGACATTTTTTGGCAGGATGTCTTCCCCAAATCCTTCTGTCAGGTATGGATAGATCTCATTCTCGTCGAAGATGCCCGTCTCCTTATACTTTTTGAATACTGAACCGTATGTGTCGATACCCACCGTGATCAGTGACGACTTCTGCTCCTTCAGATATTTTGCAGTACCACACATCGATCCGCCTGTACCTACCGTAGCAACGTAATGGGTGATCTTCCCGCCTGTTTGTTTCCAGATCTCCGGACCGGTCGTTTCGTAGTGCGCTACCGCGTTCGAGGGATTGTCGTACTGATTGGGGTAGATCGAATTCGGGATCTCCTGGCTCAGCTTGCGGGCCACCGAATAATATGATCTCGGGTCTTCCGGAGCTACATTTGTCGGGCAGACGATCACTTCCGCGCCAACAGCCTTAAGAATATTGATTTTCTCCTGCGATTGCTTGTCGGCCATCGTAAAGATGCACTTGTACCCTTTGGCTACTGCCGTCAGTGCCAGGCCCATCCCCGTGTTTCCGGATGTTCCCTCGATGATTGTGCCGCCCGGTTTCAGCTTTCCGCTTTTCTCCGCATCTTCTACCATCTTCAGCGCCATGCGGTCCTTGGTGGAATTTCCCGGGTTGAAATACTCAACTTTCGCCAGCACGGTTCCCTTGATGCCCTTCGTCAGCTTGTTCAGCTTAACCATCGGTGTATTGCCGATGGTCTCGATAATGGAGTTATAGATCATATCTGTAAAAATTCGAATGGCAAAAGTACGAAAATGCGGGCACGAATAATTCGTTATCCAGGATTGATTGCTCGTTATGGGCGGCAACAATCCGGAAATGCGGGATAGGTTACGCCCGTCCAGGATAAGGGAACGGGTGGATAACCGCCCTTAGCCGGTTGCTCCCGCAAGGAGGTATAGTACCGCCATCCGAACCGCAACTCCGTTTTCCACCTGGTCGAGGATGATGGAATGCTGCGAGTCGGCAGCATCGCTTGTTAATTCGACGCCACGGTTAATAGGCCCCGGATGCATCACCACGATCTGTTTCTTGAGATTATCCAGCATCTTTTTGTTGATGCCGTAATACAGGGAGTATTCGCGTAGTGAAGGGAAGTATTTGATTTGCTGACGTTCCAGCTGTATGCGTAGCACGTTGGCCACATCGCACCATTGCAGCGCTTTCATTACATCGAGCTCCACCTGAACACCTAACTGTCCTATGAACTTCGGCAGGAGCGTGGGAGGTCCGCACACCATCACTTTTGCGCCGAGTTTCTGCAGCGCGAAAATATTGGAAAGGGCCACGCGGGAGTGGAGAATATCGCCGATGATCGCCACTTTCTTTCCCGTCACGGAGCCAAGCTTTTCCCGTATCGAAAAGGCGTCGAGCAGAGCCTGTGTCGGATGTTCATGCGTGCCGTCGCCGGCGTTGACAATGTTTGCCTTGATGTGCTTCGAAAGGTAATATGGCGCGCCCGGGCTGGCGTGGCGCATCACGACCATGTCGACTTTCATGGCCAGGATATTGTTGACGGTGTCCAGAAGTGTTTCGCCTTTTTTTACCGAGCTTGTCGAAGCAGAGAAGTTCACAACGTCTGCTGAAAGTCTCTTCTCCGCGAGCTCAAATGACAGCCTTGTTCTTGTGGAGTTTTCAAAAAATATATTGGCGATGGTGACGTCCCTGAGTGAGGGCACCTTCTTGATCGGTCTGTTAATTACTTCCTTGAAGTTGTCGGCGGTTTCAAAAATTAATTCAATGTCTTCTCTCGTGATGTCTTTGATGCCGAGTAAGTGTTTTTGACTGAGTTTAGACATTTCACTAATCCTTATTGATTAACCAGATCTTATTTTGTTTGTGACCCTGTGCTACGAGCTCAACGAGTACGCGCTGCGAGGCCAGGGTTTGAACTATTTTTCCTACATAATCCGCCTCGATCGGTAACTCACGGTTATACTTTCTGTCGATCAGCACGAGCAACTCCACTTTTGCGGGTCTTCCAAAAGTGATCAGGGCGTCCATGGCTGCACGGATCGTGCGTCCGGTAAACAGCACGTCGTCGACCAATATCACTTTCTTGCTTTCAATGATGAAGGGAATCCTGTTCTCGCTTGGTTTTGCCGGGATCTCCCTGCGGCGAAAATCGTCCCTGTGGAAAGTTGCGTCCAGGTAGCCGAGAGGAATCGATTTGCGGATGTTCTTTTCCAGGGTAGCATGGATCAGGTCAGCCAGGTGAATGCCCCGCGGCTGCATTCCGATGATTACAGTATCTGAAAAATTATTGTGATTCTCAATGAGTTGCTGACAAAGGCGATTGACTGTAATGTTTAGGAGATCTGAATCGAGGATGAGTTTCTTCTGCATACGAGTCACCGCAAATATAAGAAGGAATTGCAGTTATCATATCAATGTAATTGGGGAAACACGGTGAAATGCGCAGTTTAGGCCGGCTTTCGGGCGGGCTTTATGGCTGCGGGCCGCCAGCCGCGGGTTGGGATGCCAGGAATATTGGAATGATACATTCTCAAAAGCTGACCTGGACAGACCTATGCTCCGGATTTAAATCTGAAATGAGAAATCTTGAAATCTGAAATCTAAGTTTTAAAGTCACGGTGAGCTTACCCTGATCTTGCTCACATAGAACACCCTCCGCATGTGTCTGCCGCCTGGCGTTTCAATGTCCTCCAGTCCATTCGCAAAAAGAACATCTTCATACCAATAGTTCAGTGTTGGTGCGGTGCTTCCAACCGGCCTGTTTACCTCGTAGGGATTGTGTGACAGATCCTGCGATTTTGCCTCGAGGACGTCGTTGTTTTTGATCACCTTCGACCTCAATTTGTTGTCGTAAATATAGAACAGCGAGATCCGGTCCCCGAATAATTTCGCCCGGACAAACTGCTCCAGCTTGAAACTCTTCACATCCTTTATCTCGAAACTGTTGTCCCAGAGAAGGTCACCCTGCTTATTGAATGCCATGATGACCGCGTGGGTATAGTAATATCCGTCAAAGACCCTTCCGCTCTGGAATGCGTTGTAGTTGCTTCGTGCACCGAAGAACATGGGATTATTGTTTACATAGTTATACTTCGGATAGAAGGCTTCTCCAAGCAACAGGAACTGATCGTTGTAGGGAATCACCTGGTGTAAAAGGAAACGGTAGTTGAATCGTGTTTTTTTACCTCTCACCTTCCTGCGTTCGATCCTCTCCTTCACCCGTTTTTCGCGTTTGGCCTTCATGTACTTGAAGAAATTTTCAAGGTCGCCAAAACTGTAGTACCGCATTTGCTGATAGCCGTCTGGGTCGATGGTGGAAATGAAGATCCCGCGCGAGTATTCAGTGGATCGGTTTCCATAAACACCCGCAACGATCTGCTGTTTGTCGTCGGTTGTCAGCATTCTTCCGAATATCAGGTGTTTGTCAGGTGAATCGAGTGATGCGTTTGATATCAGGTTCCCTTGTCCATCGTAGCGTTTTAACCAAATCGTTCGTTGTTTCAGCATGTTCGGTGCGCTGATCACGAGGTCGAAGGTGTCATCGTCGTTGACGCGGATCTGGTTCAACTCTCCGATCTCGTTCAGCAAGCCTGCAAGGACTTTTGATTTGTAATCTTCGAGGGAAAAGAAAAGTGCAAGGGGGGTTCTGTTGAAATATCCGCCGATGATCACACCTTTCTTCATGACGTGGAATTCGGTCGGAGCAAACGGAATGTAGCCCTTGATCTTGTACTGGACATAGTTGCCTGTTTCATTTTCAACAGCAATGAGCACGAGATCATTTCTGGAGTAATCACGGTATCTCAGGAGCAGGTAAAGTTTGTTCTCAAAGACAGTCTGGCCGAAGACCTGGTAGTTCTTTTCAATCGCGATCGTGCCCTTCCATTTTTCCGATAATGCCGTGTCGAGGTGTATCAGCTCGATATGATCGAATTTGGGGCCGATGCCCAAACGTTGGAGAAAGAGACCGTCGTCGTGGCTGGCAATGGTCTTATAACCCACCTCACTTCTGTCCAGCATCACTTCGTATCTCGCCACGTGCAGAGACTGCGCGTGCGTGAAATTGATAGCTGACAAAATAGCTGCGGCACTAATCCACCACCACTTTGTTGATATAGAAAACATGTCTCGTCTTGTCGTCTTTTTTGCCGGCGTCGCGGATCGTCTGGTAGCCCCAGACATAGAAATGGTTGGCGACCCAATGTTCAACTCCTCCTTCATCTTCATCCTCGTTGCGAATCTCATCGGTGGGTGACACGAGTGCGATCTTATGTGTGGACTCGCTCACTTTTTTCGTTAGCCGGTTAATGCGTTTGATCTTTATGTCCGATTCCTTTTTGTAAACCATCACGGTTGTTGAGTCTGTCGAATAAAAATCGGCGACCTGTTCTACCGCAGGTTTTTCGATGTCGTCGAGCTTGACGCTTTGATCCCATAACAATTTGCCCTGTCCGTCGAAGGCAACGAGCACAGTCTCAAAGGTCTTTACCTCTTCCGTGTTCTTCACATTGTCGCCATAGTTGTATGGGCGATAGGTCCGCATGCCGCGATAGTATCCCGGAAAGAATGGATTGTAGTATGAATAGGGTGAAACGTAATATGGATTTCCGTACGGCGAGCCGGCATAGGGTGGAAGAGAAACCGGATTATAGACTTCCGCAAGCATTAGATAACCGTCGGGATTCTCTTCGACTTTATACGGTACCACGTAAGTGCTGAACGATGGTTTGCGTCCTTCCTTCAGATCTTCACGTGTATTTTCCTTGATGCGCGCTGCGCGTTTGGGATTGAGATAATCAAGAAATGTTTCCAGCTCTCCGAAATGATAGTACTTGATCTGCTGGTCGGTGAAAGGATCCACATCGATGGCAAAAAAGCCCAGTGACTGTTTGCCCGTGCGCTCGCCCCAGGTTCCAAACACGGCGAGGTCGTCGCGCACAAGCGTGCTGGTGATGGATGACTGCAAGGATTTTTGTTCATCGATAGGTATGATATCTTCGAGCAATAGCTTGCCGGTCTCGTCAAAGGTCCTGAACACCAGCTTCCGTTCGGATCGCATGCTCCGGTCGATCAGCAGGACATTAAAGGTTTGATTTTGATTGACGCGCAGATCAACAAGCTCGTTGTCTTTTTGAAAGAAGCCCGGGACAATCTTGATCTTCTTTTCCAAAAGATCATATAAAAGGATGGCAGGGTCGTTGGAGACGTAGCCGCCCAGTGCAAGGCTCTTGCCGACTTTGGAGAAATGCGTGACTTTAAAATCGACTTCCGGCTTGATCTCGTGCCGCTCGCTTTCGTGCATGCCGATCAGATCAAAACTGACGAGCAGGAGGTCGTTCCGGAACGTTTCACCCATTCGGTAAAGGGCCAGCAATTCGGTTGGTGTGGTCTCATAGCCTACAAGCGGATACCTGCTGTCAATTGAAAATTCTATCAGCGCTTTTTCCTGGAGGGCGGTGTCGACAAGGATCAGCTCCCATTGTCTCTTCATTCCGTTGTACTTGTCCTTTTCGCGTAATAGTGCGATGCCATCGTCGTTTAGCGGAATGACGTTGAAATATTCATCGCGCCCTTTCTGCTCCTTTTCATAACGGTGTGGCTGTGCGACCTGCGCAAGGCCATTATGGCTGGTTGCGAGATTCGCAGTGATGATTAAAGTGAGATATAAAAGACAATACTTCATCTGGAAATTTCAGCCTTCGCTCAGGGCAACAATGATCTCGAACTGTTCTTCAGTGACGGGCTGGACGGAGAGCCGTGACGCCCGGACGAGGGTCATATCAGCTAAACGTTTATCCGATTTGATTTGTGCGAGCGATACCGGTTTTTTTAGTGCCTTTTTAGGAACCAGGTCGACGGCGTACCAGTCTTTATCTTTTGGCTCAGGATAGGCCGCAGCCGCAACCGATGCTATCCCTACGATCGATTTTTCATCGCCGGTGTGATAGAAAAAAACGGTATCACCCTTAGCCATTTCCTTGATATTGCTGCGTGCCTGAAAATTTCTAACGCCATCCCAGATGGTCTTTTTGTCTTTCATCAGATTATCCCATGAGTACGTGTCGGGTTCCGTTTTGACAAGCCAGTAATTCATAGCTGCTTTTCGTTTTTCCTAAAATACTAAAAATGGTAACCGGTTGCCGGCTCCGGCAATAAAAAAGGGCCGTTTAATCGGCCCTCTTTGAATCCTTGTTGTCAGTATGACCCTAGTATGCCCTTACAAGCTTGCCGTCCATATAATTTACATACGAACGATTTACAACCTTCATACCGCCAGGCGTGGGATAATTGCCGGTAAAATACCAGTCGCCGGTGTGGTACGGGCATGCCTTATGGAGGTTATCAACGGTCTGGAAAACGACTTCGAGCTGAGCCTTCATATCCGCAGGTTTTACGATCTCTGCGATCTTTGCCGAGATCTCATCGTCGGTAAATTGCTCGTACAATTGCTTGACGTAGTTGTTCTGGCTCTGGTGGCCCCGGGCACGTGTACATTTTTCGTAGACCTCGCCGAGCAGATAGTCCTGGCCTCTTTCTTTCAGGAGGGCGATCATCGCACGGAATGCAACGAAGTCTCCCATCCGGCTCATGTCGATTCCGTAGCAGTCGGGGAATCTGATCTGTGGTGCGGAGGATACGACAACTATCTTCTTGGGGCCAAGCCGGTCAAGCATCTTGAGAATGCTCTTTTCAAGTGTTGTGCCCCTGACGATGGAGTCGTCGATCACGACGATCGTATCCTTTCCCTTTTTGATCACTTCATAGGTTGTATCGTAAACGTGCGCGACCATGTCATCGCGATGCTGATCATCGGTAATGAACGTGCGCAGCTTTACGTCCTTCAGCACAAGTTTCTCGACGCGTGGCCTGAATGAGATGAGGTCTTCGACAGAGTCCACCGAAGGCTTACCTTCAACGATCACTTCTTTTTGCTTGTTGATGAGGTAATCCTCGATCTCGGCCATCATGCCATAGAATGAAGTTTCTGCCGTGTTCGGGATATAGGAAAAGACTGTATTCTTGAGGTCAAAGTTGATGGCGCGCAGGATCTGAGGCACGAGCAGCCTGCCCAGTTGCTTGCGCTCCCGATAGATATCGGGGTCATTGCCTCTCGAGAAGTAAATCCGCTCAAAGCTGCATGACTTCTTCTCACCCGACTTGATGATCGAATACTGACCGAACTCACCGCTCTTGGTGATCACCAGCGCGTGGCCGGGCTTGATCTCATCGATCTGGTTGTAGTCGATATTGAACGCGGTCTTGATCGCGGGCTTTTCCGATGCTACTACGATCACTTCGTCATCAGCGTAATAATATGCGGGGCGGATACCGTTTGGATCGCGCACTACGAAGGCAGATCCCGAACCGGTCATTCCGGCCATGGTGTAACCACCGTCGAAATCCTTGCACGCCCGTCTTAGTGCACGGGGCAGGTCGAGTTCACTTTCGATGATCTCCGAGATCTCGCGGTTCGAAAATTTGTCTTTATATTTTTCAAAAAGGTTCTGAACTTCTTCGTCGAGGAAGTGCCCGATCTTTTCCATCACCGTCACTGTGTCCACTTTCTCTTTCGGATGCTGACCCAGATTGACCAGGATATCGAAAAGCTCGTCGACATTCGTCATGTTGAAGTTCCCGGCCATTACGAGGTTACGGCTTCTCCAGTTATTCTGGCGGAGGAAAGGATGCACATTTTCAATGCTATTCATTCCGTGCGTGCCATAGCGGAGGTGGCCCAGCCAAAGTTCGCCGGTGAAGGCTACATTTTCCTTTAGCCAATGCTCGTTGCGGAACTTGTCCTTGCCGTATTTCTGGGCTTTCTTATACTTTTTACTGATTTTCTTGAAGAGGTGGGCGACGGGCTGGGATTTGATGGATCTGTATCGGCTGATATATCTGTGGCCTGGTTCGACGTCGATCTTGATGTTTGCAACACCTGCGCCATCTTGTCCGCGATTGTGCTGTTTTTCCATCAAAATGTACATTTTATTCATCGCGTAAGTGGTGCCGTACTTTTCAATGTAGTAGGAAAGTGGCTTACGCAGGCGGATTAGGGCTACTCCGCATTCATGAAGAATCTGGTCACTCATTGTCCTTTAATTAACAGTTCGCCGCTCCGATTGGGGATCAGAATACAAAGTTAGCTTTATTAATCCAACTCATCAACATACCCGGTGCGAAGAACAGCATCAGTATTACCAGAACCAGAATGAGTCCGAAAAGATTTTCAATCGTAAG
>CBHTUB010000173.1:0-11112 GCA_966095595.1 uncultured Chryseosolibacter sp.
AAACCTATAAACAGGTGAAAGTCGAAAAGGAAGGGCAATTCCATTTCCTGCAACTCCTCGTGAACCAGGTCAATGTCGGAATCATCGCCCTGAAAAACGATGATATCATTTTAATGAACCCGACAGCAGAGGCCACGCTCGATGTAAAAGGTGTGAAGAACTGGAAAATTTTGAAACAACTAAATCCGACGTTCATACAACACCTCGACAAACTTGAAGAGAACATCCGGCAACTAGTCGAAGTGCAGACAAACGAAGGAAAGAAATTCATTTCGGTTCAGATTTCCCCGTTGGTCATCCTCGGCGAGAAGCACCGCCTGATCACCCTTCATGATATCAACTCGGAGATCGAACAAAAGGAGATCGAGGCGTGGCACAAGCTGATCCGCATTCTCACGCACGAGATCATGAATTCGGTAACACCGATCTCATCGCTGACAGAAACCCTGGAGGGCATACTCACTGACCGGACGGGAAATCCAAAACACATCGGCGATCTCACCGATGATAACCTCCACGATATACGCTTTAGTCTCGGGACGATCCGCAAGAGAAGTGACGGCCTTTTGAATTTCATCGACAGCTACCGTAAGCTGACGCGGGTTCCGAAGCCCCATAAAGAGCAGATTGGCGTAAAGCAATGGGTCGAAGAAGCTCAGGCGCTGATGTCGGCAGAGCTCGATGCAAAACTGATCACATTCGATGTCCACGTCGCCGGGGATCTGTCTGTCGAAGGCGACCGTGTGTTGCTTCAACAGCTTCTGATCAACCTTATAACGAACAGCATACACGCACTGGAACACAGACCTAATCCCGCCATTGTTGTATCGTCAAAACAAGACGACGCATACGTCACGCTGACGATAAGCGATAACGGCAAGGGAATATCGCAGAAAGAATTGTCGCAGATATTCGTTCCGTTCTTCTCCACAAAAAAAGAGGGCTCCGGAATTGGGCTTAGTCTTTCGAAGCAGATCATGAGCGCACACGGCGGCACCATTCAGGTGAAGTCCTCGGAAGGTGTTGGCACGGATATGTTACTGAGATTCAGGAAGCGTTAATTTTTCTTTGACTTAGATTCCCCACATCATTTCATCAGCCGGAATGTTCTGAGTATGGCATTCTACATGCCCGCTATTTTCCCGAAGCGATTGCTCGGGCATATCTTTAGTCGCTCTCTTCTACCTACATATTTATTTCCACTTAAACTTTAAAATCTATGGATAATAATCGTAATCAAAGAAGCAGCTATCGTTCTTCAGACATGGATTGGGACACTCAAAATCAGAGTGACCGTAACGAAAGTTATTGGGACAACCGCAATTCAGGCAGCTCGCGTCAGATGAGCAGCAACATGGGCGATACTGACTACAATTCTCGCTATGGAAGACAGAGCGAGCAGGGAAATTACGGCAACCAGTGGAATCGTGACTCAGGTGAGAATCGCAACGACTACGGGCGTTACAACAGCGATTACAACACCAATCAAAATTCAGGCAACTATGGCGACAGGGGCTATGGTAGCAACCAGGATCAAAATTATGGTTATGGCGGAAGGGAATACGGTTCATCATATGGAGGTGGCAACTACCAGGGCAACAATTCATACTGGGATAGCGGATCATATGGCAACAGCGGACGCGCGTCCTATGGTAGCTCCAGAAATCTCTATGACCGCGACTATGAAAATTTCAACCGGCGTGAAGGTTACAGGATGGGATCATCGTCAAGAATAGGCGGAAGCAACTATGGTGGTTACGACGATCGTAGTCGCGAGAGAAGAAGCTACGATGAATACCCGTTTTACGGATCTGGCAATATGAGAAACTATGCCGGCGGATCTGGCTACGGAAATTACTATGGAAGGGGACGAAGCTGGGAGGACCGCGACGACCGCGACCGTTCATGGTGGGACCGTACGAAGGATGAAGTGTCAAGCTGGTTTGGAGACGAAGACGCCGAGCGTCGGAGAGAGCGTGATATGCGCAACAGCCACAAAGGAAAGGGACCAAAAAATTATACACGTTCCGACGATCGGATCCGTGAAGACATTAATGACCGGTTAAGTGACGATCCATGGGTAGACGCATCTGAAATAGACGTTACCGTAACCAATGGCGAAGTCACACTTACAGGAACCGTAAATGACCGCAGCGACAAACGCAGGGCAGAGGATCTGGCTGAGGCTGTGTCCGGTGTGAAAAATGTCGAGAACAGGATTCGCGTTGAGAAGTCACGATATGGAGCTGGTACCGAAACATCAGGCGGTACCGGAAGCTACGCTACCAGTCAGACATCTGCATCGCAGACAGGAACGACAGGAACCGGCTCAACGGCAACCAGTGACAAGAAGCAAAACAAGTCAAGCTTTGTAACAGGGTGATCGTTATTAAAACCAAAGCCCTTGAACGTCCCGCCGTTGGCGGGACGTTTCTTTTTATATCCTGCTTAAGGTGTCCAACTGTTTGAGCAGCGTGGGAATCCGGTGATCGCCGTGCATCGCGCGAATGTTTGCAGCAGCCTCGTCTACGTCGATCCCGACAGATGTTACGTATAACGGCTGAAGGCTTTGGCCCCTCAGCACTTCCCGGACATGACGATGATTGTCTGCATAACTCTTCTTCGCCACGCCGATAACCGGAATTTTTTCCTGAAGGGCCTTGTAGAGATGACCACCAAGTCCCGGTGTTCCGTCATCATCCAGTTGAACGTATCCGTCCACTACGATAGTGGAGATGGTTTCAAAACGAAGCTTACCGAGAACTTTCAGGATACAGGGAAGCTCGCGTTTGTAAAATTCGCCCGGAACATAGTCCTGAATGTTAATGATCAGCTCTCTTTCCGAAACCTGCGGAAGGCGATCGGTCCAGTGCCCGAACCCGATAGCTGCCGCCTGGGCGATGTTGTTGCTATAATAAACGTCGAACGCGTATATCATGCATTGTCCGCTTTCACTTCCGGTTTTGGCTCACGGCGTGATCCGGAGTAGAGCTCGTATTCCAGAAGGCGACAATCGATCTTTGCGTTGTAAAATTCTATACGCCTGCTGGCTTTCAGTCCGATCTTTTTTGCAAGGTCGAGGTTGCCGGTGAAGATATAACCTTTGTAACCCCGACATTTCTGCTTCATGAAATCTCCTATCCTGCCGTAGGTGGCTTCCAAAGCCGTGAGCTCGCCCAAACGTTCACCGTATTCAGGATTGAAATAGACCACACCTTCTTTTTCAGGTACCTGCGTATCCGCAAAATCACAAACGGCGAACTTGATCATATTGCCAACGCCCGCGATATCCGCATTTACCTTAGAGACCTTCACGGCATCATCGCTGATATCGGTCGCTATGATGTCGAGGCCCGGGACATCAACGATCTGGTCCTTCAACCTGGCGAACTCTGCTTCGTATAGTGATACGTCATAGCCCTTGACGTGCATGAATGAGTAGTTTTTTCTGAAAAGTCCGGGACGCCGGTTCGTGGCCAGCAGCGCAGCTTCAATGGCCAGCGTGCCGGAACCACACATCGGGTTGACAAACGGCGAGCGCCGATCCCATTTTGTCGCCATGATGGTCGCGGCAGCAAGCGCTTCGAGCATCGGTGCCTTGCCGGGGATCTTCCGGTAGCCATGCTTGGCGAGTGTCTCTCCGGAAGTATCCAGAAATATCTCCGCGTTATTTTCTTTCCAGTAAAGATGCAGCACTGCTTTATCGAGGTTCGGACCTGAATTCGGGCGAACACCGACCTTTTGCCTCATCCGATCGGCAATGGCATCTTTCACCTTCACGTTGACGAAGAGGTTGTTGTTAACAGTGATATTGTCGACGTTGCTGGTAACAGATATATACCCTTGTGCAGACAGCAATTCATTCCAGGGGAAGGCCACCAGCGTCTTATAGATATCATCCGGTTTATCCGCCTTGAATTGTTTCAACGAGTATAATATCTGACTCGCGCATCTCAGGTTGAGGTTGAGGCGAACGCAATCGGCAACGGTGCCGTTCAATTCCACACCCGTCGCAAAAGTACGCTCGACCGGGAAACCGAGTTCAACAACTTCTTTCTCGAGGTACGGCGCAAGCCATTTATTGCAGGTAATGATGATCCTGCTGTTGGTTTCAAAGATTTTCATGCGGGCAATAAGTCAGCGAACATAAGCGATTTCCTTGAGACCGAACGAACGCACACCGAACGATGTGTCAACAACGAGCTTTCCGATGTCGTCAATGCCAATGATCGTTCCCTGGAATTGCTGATCACCGGAGGAGAATACACTTGCAGTTCCGCGGAGGAACAGTGCATCCAGGTATTCTTCTCTCAATTTAGCGTATTTCCCATCCCGGAGCTGCAGATATCGCGTTTCGAGTCGCTGGAGGAGCAAATCAAAAAGCAATTGGAGATCTTCCGAACGGCCGGTACACTCCATGAGGGAAGTTGCGGTTGGCACGGCAAAGGTCTTTTGATTAACATTCAGGCCTATTCCTACGATGGACTGTGAAACTTGTTGACCTTGAATTTGGTTTTCAATCAGAATACCGCAGATCTTTTTACTGCTGATGAGGATATCATTCGGCCACTTGATGGAAACAGTGGCATCTGATCTGTCCTTAAGGATGTCGCGAATAGAGAGAGATGAAATAATGTTCAGAAAGAACTGATCCTTTACCGCCAGGAACGTCGGCTTAAGCAACACAGAAAAAGTCAGGTTTTTGCCGGGCTCGGCCTCCCAGGAGTTGCCGCGTTGCCCCCGGCCAGCGGTTTGGTTCGACGTAATAACCGTCGTACCGTCAACCGAGGAAGAAAGTTGGCCGATTTCATGCGCTAAAGTGTTTGTCGAATGACATTCTGGCACAAAAACGAGGTTCTTTCCCATGAAAACGGTATTGGCAGGAATTTTATACAATTGGAATTTATTTAGTTTTGTAAGTTGATAAGCTTAAAAGGAAAAAACGAAGATAGTTTAATGGCCAAAAAAAAGAAGGGCATCAGCTCTGAGCAACTGAGTGAAGTAATCGTCAAAGGTATGCAGGAAAAGAAGGCCATTGATATCGTGATCATGGACCTGCGCAAGGTCAAAAATGCCGTAGCTGATTTTTTCGTAATTTGTTCCGGTAACTCCGACAAACAGCTTGACGCCATTGCCGACTCCGTAGACCAGGAAGTGTATAAGGCTTTCAGCGAAAATCCCTGGCACACCGAAGGTAAAAACAATAAAGAGTGGATGTTACTCGACAACATAAATGTGGTAGCCCATGTATTCCGAAAAGACCGTCGCGAGTTTTATGCCCTTGAGCGCCTCTGGGGCGACGCCGATATCCGGGAAGTGGAAGATGCACGGTAAACCAAACCTTTTTCTACACGTTATTCATTTGATTTAACTTTCTTACTTAACACATACGATGGACAAGAACAATAACAAGCCCCTATTGCCCAATAAAGCCCCGCGAGGGAACTACCAGATTTGGGTCATCCTGGCAACTATTGCCGTGATTCTGGGGGTGATGTATATAAATAACTCAAGCGACCTCAAGGAAAAAACGCAGGCTGAATTCGATCAGATGGTCAAGTCAGGCGATGTGCGTAAAATTGCCCTTATCAAGAATCAGGAACTGGTCGAGATCACCCTCAAGCCGGAAGCCCTCAAAAACGCAAAATACAGCCAGGACATCAATGAAGGCCCTCTGGGTACCAACACCGGCGGACCTCACTATAAACTGAGAATCACATCTGTCGATCGCTTCGATGAGAAATTCGATGAGCTGATCAAAAAACTTCCTGAAGAGAACCGCCCCGAATACGTCACCGAAAAACGGGAGGATTACTTTGCCGTGTTCATCCAGTGGGGATTCCTCTTTCTGTTGCTTTTCGGCTTCTGGATGCTTATGCGCCGCATGACCGGCGGAGGTGGCCCTGGCGGCCAGATCTTCAACATCGGCAAGTCAAAAGCTGCCCTGTTCGATGCTGAAAACAAGGTCAAGATCACCTTTGAAGATGTAGCCGGCCTTGATGAGGCCAAGGAAGAAGTGAAGGAGATCGTCGATTTCCTCAAGAACCCGGGCAAGTTCACCAAGCTGGGCGGAAAAATTCCAAAAGGCGCATTGCTCGTAGGCCCTCCGGGTACCGGTAAGACGCTTCTCGCGAAAGCAGTTGCGGGCGAGGCAGCTGTACCGTTCTTCTCACTCTCAGGTTCCGATTTCGTTGAAATGTTTGTGGGCGTGGGTGCTGCTCGTGTTCGCGATCTCTTCAAACAGGCTAAGGAGAAAGCTCCTTGTATAGTGTTCATTGACGAGATAGATGCTATCGGTCGTTCACGTGGACGTGGTCAATTGCCTGGGGCAAACGACGAACGCGAGAATACGCTGAACTCACTCCTTGTGGAAATGGACGGTTTCGCGACAGACTCGGGTGTCATCATCCTTGCCGCTACCAACCGCCCCGATGTTCTTGACTCCGCATTGCTGAGACCAGGCCGTTTCGATCGCCAGATCAGCATCGACAAGCCGGATATCGTAGGCCGTGAGCACATTTTCAAAGTTCACCTCAAGCCTATCAAGCTCGATCCGTCTGTAGACGTGAAAAAGTTATCGGCACAAACGCCGGGTTTTGCAGGTGCAGAGATCGCCAACGTATGTAACGAAGCAGCGCTGATCGCTGCCAGAAGAGATAAAAAAGCTGTAGAGATGCAGGACTTCCAGGACGCTATCGACCGCGTGATCGGAGGTCTTGAAAAGAAAAACAAGATCATCTCTCCGGAAGAGAAAAAGATCGTTGCGTTCCACGAGGCTGGCCACGCCGTAGCGGGATGGTTCCTTGAGCACGCCGATCCTCTGGTTAAGGTGAGCATCGTACCGCGTGGGGTTGCTGCCCTGGGTTATGCCCAGTATTTGCCGAAAGAACAGTTCCTCTATCAAACCGAGCAGCTGATCGACGAGATGTGCATGGCCTTTGGCGGTCGTGCAGCAGAAGACATCGTTTTTGGAAAGATCTCTACCGGCGCGCTGAGCGACCTTGAAAGAATAACCAAGGTGGCGTACAGCATGGTAACCGTTTATGGAATGAACAGCGAGATCGGTAACATGTCTTACTACGACTCGAAACAATCCGATTATTCTTTCCAGAAGCCTTACTCTGATGCTACCGCTGAAAAGATCGACAAGGAAGTTCGCAAGATCATCGATGAAGCTTACCAGAGAACAAGGGCGCTGTTGACACAACATCGCCAGCACCTCGACGTGATCGCGCGCGAGCTCCTCGAAAAGGAGATCCTGTTCCAGTCTGACCTCGAGCGACTCATCGGAAAACGTCCTTTCGACAAGCCGACGACCTATCAGCAGTTTACGAATGGTCAGGGCAAGTATGAAAAGAAACAACACGAAGCCGAACAGCCAGGTGTTGACACTCCTCCTACTATTGAAGGCGAGAAACCGGATAAAGTGGGCAGGTAATCGATATCATTCAAAGCAAATTATAGAACCCGGGTGGTATAAGACGCCCGGGTTCTTTTTTACCGCGAAGGCGCCAGGACGCAAAGCAGCGCAAAGATCAAATGCATTTTCTCCGCGGTCCTCTGCGACTCTGCGACTTTGCGGTGAATTACCGACACGGAATCGTAACCGAAACAATCGGTATAACCGTCCACGATAAAGTCGGCACAACAGACTGGACAAAGCTCGGAGGCTTTCTTTGACTATAAATGCTATTTTTGCGACGTACTATGTTCTCAAATATCACCAATCTCGGCACCAAAAAGATATACTTCGCCTCCGACTTCCACCTCGGAGTACCAGACTATGCCAGCAGTCTTATGCGTGAAAAACGAATCGTCTCCTGGCTGGATAAAATCAAAAACGACGCACACACCATCTTCATCCTTGGAGATATTTTCGATTTCTGGTTCGAATACAGATATACCGTTCCGAAAGGCTACGTCCGATTGCTGGGTAAGCTGGCGGAACTGCGGGACAATGGCATTCCCATCTTCTTTTTCACCGGTAACCACGACCTTTGGATGCGTGACTATTTTCCAAAAGAGCTTGGCATTCCGGTGTATAATGATCCGCAGATACTTCATGTCGGAGGGCAAAAGCTGTTCATCGGACACGGTGACGGTCTCGGGCCCGGTGACAAGACCTATAAGCTGTTGAAGAAATACTTTTTCAAGAACCCGATTGCCCAATGGCTGTTCGCCTGGCTGCATCCCAACATCGGAATGCGCCTCGCCAATGCGTGGTCGAAGCAGAGCAGGATAGCAAACATCAAAAAGGATGAGCAAAAGTTCTATGGTGACTCGGAATTCCTTTGGGTCTTCTGCCAGGAAATGGAAAAAGTGAATCACCACGATTTTTACATATTCGGCCACAGGCACCTGCCCCTCGATCTCCAGGTGAACGCAAAGAGCAAGTACATCAACCTCGGGGAATGGGTGAACTATAACACCTATGCCGTGTACGACGGCACGAATGTTGAACTAAAGACCTATAATATAGACTGATCCATGAGAATACTTTTTGGCATTTTGATGCTGGCTTCCCTGCCGGTCCTTGGTCAGAAAAAGATCAAGACGCTTGAGATCAGCGACACGATCTCGAGTATCTCCATTGATCGCCCGGGTGACTTCTACGTCATTACAAAAACGGGACAGTTTCAAAAATTCGATGAGAACGGTCACCTCCTTATACTTTACAAAAATCACAACCATATCCCTCCTACATTGTTCGATCCCTATGACGGGTCCAGGTTGTTCTGCTACTATCGCGACGTACAGCAATACTCGTATCTCAATCCTTCCTTCGAGGTAACGTCCTCGTATCGGATAGATTCTGCTTTTGTGATTCAGCCCTGGCTCATTTGTCCGTCCGGGGACCATAAACTGTGGGTTCTCGATGAGGCCGATCACAGCCTGAAAAAGATCAATGTCAAAACCACCGAGGTCGAGGTAGAGGTGATCATCGATCTAACGTTGATCAAGAACGTGAGAAACATCAGCACCATGCGCGATTATCAGGGCTTTGCTTTTTTGCTGCATAAAAACCATGGCATCTATGTATTCAACTCCATGGGCAAACATATCCGTACGATGGAGATACCAGGTATAAAGAACTTCAATTTCCTGGGCGAAGAACTGTACTACCACGAAGGCAATAAATTGAAATTCTTCGACCTGTTCACTACCGAGACCCGCGAGCTGGACATGACCGGCAAGCAAGGCGAGGTGATTGTCGGTGAGCAGAGGCTCTTTCTATCACATCCCACACACGTGGAGATATTTGAGTTTCAGCCCTAAGACCAGGCCATAGCTGTGATGTAAGCTGTAAGTGAATGCAAGGGTTGAGTAATCCCTACGGCTTAGAGCTTAAATCTTATAGCTTTCTGTTCATTTTTGAACATATTTGTACAGACAAGGACAAGTAGTTTGATTCCGGACGAGTCACCTGCAAGGCGTTTGGCGTTTATAGAGGTCTAATCCCCTAATAGCCAGTGTGTAACAACTCATGGTCCTGCCATGCCTTCTGACAACTTTTCTGGCACATTATTTTCCTTTAGACATCATTCACCTAAATCTATAACCCCGTGAGCCAGGAAGGCGGAAAAATTCTAATGATCGATGATGACGAGGATGTTCTCCTCGCGGCGAAAATGTTGCTGAAAAAACAGGGGCACCATGTGATCATCGAAAAGAATCCCAACAAGATCCCGTTTCTATTAAACAACGATAGCTATGACGTGATCCTCCTGGACATGAACTTCAGCAAGGATATCACCAGTGGTAAGGAAGGATTTTATTGGCTCGAACAGATCCTGGAACGCGATCGGAACGCCGTTGTGATCCTGATCACGGCATTCGGCGATGTTGAGATGGCCGTAAGGGCTTTGAAGCAGGGGGCGACAGACTTCATCCTTAAACCCTGGCAAAACGAAAAATTGGTGGCTACCATTTCGACCGCGATACGACTTAAACAATCGTACAATCAGGTTGACAAGCTGAAGAAAGCGAAAGAGATGCTGGAAGAGCAGATCAGCAAACCGTTTGGCGAGATCATCGGTCAGAGCACTGCGATCAGGGAAGTGTTTGCGCTTATCGACAAGGTTGCAAAAACCGAAGCGAACGTATTGATCCTTGGTGAGAACGGAACGGGAAAGGAGCTCATAGCACGCGCCATTCACCAGCGCTCACTCAGGAAAGACAACAGCTTTGTCTCTGTAGACATGGGAGCGATCACTGAAACGCTTTTTGAAAGTGAGCTCTTCGGTCATAAGAAAGGCGCGTTCACGGATGCACGCGAAGATCGCCCCGGACGATTCGAGCTCGCGAATGGCGGCACACTGTTCCTCGACGAGATCGGCAATCTCAGCATGGCACTGCAAAGTAAGTTGCTAAGCGCGCTGCAGGCTCGTCAGGTGACGCGGGTAGGTGCCAACCAGCCGATCAACGTAGATATACGTCTCATCTGCGCGACCAATATGCCGCTGCAGAAAATGATACAGGAAGGAACGTTCAGACAAGATCTTCTCTATCGGATAAACACGGTTGAGATCCATGTTCCACCTTTGAGCGAACGTGTTGAAGATATTCCATTGCTGGCTCAGCACTATCTGACATATTACGCGAAGAAATACCACAAGGTAGTGACCAACATTGCGCCGGAAGCGATGGACAAGCTGAAACGATATGCGTGGCCGGGAAATATCCGCGAGCTGCAGCACTCGATTGAACGGGCGGTTATCATGACCGACTCGGCGCAGCTTCAGGAAACTGATTTTCTTCTGAGCAGATCGCTGACGTCGAATCCATCCAACAGCAATACGCTTAACCTGGATGAAGTAGAGAAGGCTGCAATATCGAAGGCGTTGCAAATGCACAGCGGAAACATTTCGAAAGCAGCAGATGAACTGGGGCTCACCCGCGCTTCACTTTATCGTCGTATGGAGAAGTATGGGTTATAAAGATCTTATAAAAGATAAGAGCATGCACTCTGATAAAGCTGCATGCTCTCGTGAAAGAAGAATGATTGTTGATTTCTAATAGTAAATATTCGTGCCGACTAAGTTTTTTTAAAGCAGGCATATCGGTAAACTTTATGAAACACTGGCAAACCCGATTCTATGGATTTTAACTGGC
>CBHTUB010000174.1:0-11042 GCA_966095595.1 uncultured Chryseosolibacter sp.
AGACAAAGATTTAAATACAACCCCGAAACATGCCGTTACGAGCCGTTCTACGTAAAGGGCAAGCTGCTGCGGAAAAAGATATTGATCTTTTTGTCGTTGTCATTTTTACTCGCAGTCGCGGGATACTTTGCCTCCGTTCAATACATTGATTCGGTAGGCGAACTGGCGCTGGAACAGGAAAATTATCAGCTCCGGCTATCCTGGAACGGCGTGCATAAGCGGATCATAAAAGCCCAGCAACAACTCAATCAATTCGTAGATAAAGACGACAACAACTACCGGGTAATTCTCGATTCAGAACCACTCGAGCCTTCCATTCGCGAAGCCGGTATCGGTGGTAGTCAGAAATATGACACGAAAGATTTCAGCGCATATCCATATATGGAAACCGATTTCCTCACACTCGAGAAACTTAAACGCAAGCTCGAGGTGGAGACTCAGTCCTACGATCAGCTGAACAAGATCCTTGACAACAGACTTTTGTCGTGGGCCGCACGGCCTGCCATTCAACCCATCAACAACACTCAGCTTGAGCGGTTGCACCTTACCTATGGAACACGGTTCCACCCCATTTTCAAAGTAAACAAAGACCACAAAGGCCTTGACTTTGCCGCTGCACACGGCACGCCGGTCTATGCAACCGGAGACGGAAAAGTAGCGAAGGTTTATTTCTCAGGTTCATACGGCAATGTGGTATATGTTGATCACGGCTTCGATTTCGAAACGCGTTACGCGCACTTGTCCGGGTTCGCCGTGAACGAAGGTGATGTCGTGAAACGCGGTCAGGTCATCGGCTACGTTGGAAACACCGGCCACTCCGTTGCATCTCACCTTCACTATGAAATATTGATCGGTGGCACCCACGTCAATCCGATCAACTTTTTCCAGCGCGACCTGAGCAACGCAGAATACCAGAAACTGATCGATCACAGCAGCGAAGAGCTGATTTCACTCGATTAATCACCAGCCTCGCATATTTGGAATGAGAGCCTGGCAGCTCTTATAGCTTAGGGGAAGTGAGGAGTTAGGAGTCAGAAGTTAAAATTTGCCGGCCCCGGACTGACACAGCGGGTTGAGGTCAGCAAGCGACGACATTATTGCATATTTGGCGACCATTTTCACATAGCGTTCGGACTCCTATATTCAAAATTCTACATTCCCTCATCTTTTGTTCATCTCAAATCGCACTTTTGACTTCTATATTCCACATTCCGACAAACCAAAACATCCACCCAGCCGTTTTTAAATTCAAGAACATTGTTTCACAATCTGTCGCAATCTCTTTTTCTTTGCGGTCTTATTCATTCGATATGAGGTTACTGCTATTGCTCCTATTGGCTCCTTCTTTCCTTTCATCTGCGCAGGATACGACAAAACGCGCTGCTAAGTCCGACACACTGGCGACAGTCGATACATTGACCGTGATCGGTGTTGGCGACATTATGATGGGAACGAATTACCCGGAAGACAAGCTTCCGCCTGACGATGGGGCAATGCTGATGCGTGAAGTAGAAGCTGTCCTAAGAAATGCCGACGTGACTTTCGGTAATTTGGAGGGAACACTGCTGGATGGTGGCGGAACACCAAAAAAGTGTAACGATCCCAAAGTATGCTACGCATTCAGAACACCAGTGCGTTATGTGAAGAACCTGGTGAACGCAGGCTTCGACATCATGAGTCTGGCCAACAACCATGCTGGTGATATGGGGGATGAAGGACGGCGAAGCAGTATGCGTACGCTTGAAAATGCCGGCCTCCTGCACGCAGGCCAGCTTAACCAGAAAACGACGGTATTTGTCAAGGACGGAATTCGTTACGGACTGGCGGCATTCGCGCCGAATAGCAATTGCGTGCCGTTAAATGACCTTGAAGGTGCCGTCAGAATTGTAAAAGGACTTGCCGACTCGACCGACATAGTGATCGTGTCGTTTCATGGCGGTGCTGAAGGGGCTCAATATCAAAATGTTCCAAAAGTAAACGAGTTATTTCACGGTGAAAACCGCGGTGACGTCTATAGATTTTCGCACATGCTCGTCGATGCCGGCGCCGATATTATTTTTGGGCACGGCCCGCACGTAACCCGGGCTGTCGAGGTGTACAATGACCGGTTTATCGCGTACAGCCTGGGAAATTTCTGTACCTACCGTGGCATCAGTGTCAATGGCGTCAACGGCCTTGCTCCCATTGTTAAGGTATTCGTCGGCAAAGACGGAAAATTCCTGAAGGGACAGATCACGCCAACATATCAGACCTACGCCACGGGTGTCAGAATCGATCCGGCCAGGCAGGTTATCCGTAAAATTCAGGAACTTACCCGAAAAGATTTCCCTGAGTCGGGAACACGCATTGATGATAATGGTATAATTAGTTATATTGCTCATTAACATGGCGTATAAGGAGAAAGAAATAGAAAAGCTTTACTACTCTATAGGAGAAGTTGCTGAGATATTTAATGTAGCTCCGTCCCTTATTCGTTTTTGGGAGTCGGAGTTCGACATCATCAAGCCCAAAAAGAACAGAAAGGGTAATCGCCAGTTTACAAAAGAAGATATCGATAACGTCCGTACGATCTATCACCTCGTAAAAGAGAAAGGCTTCACCCTTCAGGGCGCGAAGGAGATGCTCAGGAATGACAATGAGTCGGTGAAGGACAAGATGGAAGTAATCGATTCCCTTCGAAATGTGCGAAAGTTCCTGATAGAGCTTCGCGACAAGCTCCAGTAGCACTTTAGTTTACACATCTTACCCTCTCTATAATTAATGGATCAAGCCAGGCTATCCCTTCTTGCACTTCATTTTATCCCCGGAATCGGCGATTATCTTATTCGGCAGCTCGTGAGCTACTCCGGCTCGGCGGAAAAAGTCTTTGCCATGCCGAAAGGAAAACTAATGCGGATCCCCGGGATCGGAGAAACCACGGCCGACGCGATCAAAGCCGGAAAGCCTTTTCCCGCTGCGGAAGCCGAGCTAAAAAAAGCGGAAGGGGAAAAGGTAGATCTGATCTTCTTCACCGACAAAAATTATCCCTCCCGACTGAAGCAAATCAACGATGCACCTTCATTGTTGTACTCGAAAGGGAATGTCAACTACGAAAATCCAAAAGTTGTCGCGATCGTCGGAACACGAAAGGCCACAGCCTACGGAAAGGCGCGCGTAGAGGAGCTCGTAGAAGGACTGACAGCCCATCACGCGTTGATCGTTAGCGGTCTTGCATACGGCATTGACATTCACGCACACAAGCAAGCAGTAAAACACAACCTTGCAACCGTAGGGGTCATGGGCAGCGGCATGGATGTCATCTACCCGGCATCGCACAAGGACACGGCAAAAAAAATGATGGAGAATGGCTCGCTGCTAACCGAGCATCGCTTCGGAACACAACCCGATGCCCATAATTTTCCTGCGCGCAATCGTATCGTCGCGGGATTATCGGATGCTGTAATTATCGTCGAGGCGGCGGAAAAAGGCGGGGCGTTGATCACGGCAGAGATTGCCAACTCATACAACAAAGATGTATTTGCTTTCCCGGGCAATATTGGACAAAGTCATTCGGAAGGATGCAATAATCTGATCAAGCATCATAAGGCACAGCTCATAACATCCGTCAGGGACCTCGAGTACATCATGAATTGGGCACCCGGCCAGCCCGTTGCATCAACGGAACAGCCCTCTCTCGACTCGTTCGAACCGAATGAAAAGATTGTTTTGCAAACGCTGATGGCAAACAACGGTCAACTCATGATCGACGAGATCAGCTGGCGAACCAACATCGGCATCGGCCAGCTCGCCTCCCTCCTGCTTCAACTGGAGTTTAAAGGCGCAGTCGCCTCACTTCCGGGAAAAATTTATAAGGTTACACTTAACCGGTAGGTCAGTTACCATCCGCTTCGGATTTCTGATTGCATTTCTCCTTGATGGCCTCGTATGCCTTGAGATCACCCATTTCTCCGGCCTTGCTCAGATCGAGACAACCATTCTTTACATCGCCGAAGTCGATTCTCAGTATACCGCGCATATAGTATGCATCGATATTCTTGGGATTGATCTGAATGATCTTCGTGCAGTCATTGATCGCATCTTCATAGGCCTGAAGGAACTGCTTTGCCTTCCCGCGATTGTAATAAGCTTCTATATAATTCTCGTTGACTGCAATGGCGGAGGAATAATCGTCAATGGCTCCGTAGTAGTCCTGCAGTTTCATCTTTACGTTACCCCTCGCGAAAAAGGCGTCGGCAAACTTCGGATTTTTTTCGAGCGCCAGGTTGTAGTCTTTCATCGCACCATGGCGGTCGTCGAAGGCATCTTTGATATTCGCCCGTATATAGTAGGCCCGGGCATAGCTGGGGTCGATCTCGATGGCTTTGTTCAGGTTGATGAGTGCTTCCATATATTCCCTTTTCTCATATGACTCCATCCCTTTTTGGGTTAGCTCTTTTGCGGTTTGGGAAAATGAAAGTGTTACCAGTACGGTAAAAAACGCGGTAAGGATCGATCCTCTCATAACATTGATAGGTAAGTAATAAATATACATCCAAGTTAAGCAGGAATTATGCCGCTTTCTGCGCGAAGTAAGTTTTTACGATGATTCGGCCGGTTAATGCGATGGAAATGTTCTGTCCGCCAGTGCCTGTGCCTCGATGAACCGTTCATTATTCACAGAATGCCTGATGCCGCGGGTATTCAGGAAGTCCACGATCGTTTCAGTAGCAATGTTGCCGACAAGCTCGTCTTCAGCCATCGGGCAACCTCCGAAACCCCGGATCGCCCCATCGAATCGCCTGCAGCCTGCATCATAGGCTGCGACTACTTTCTCAAGTGCCGTCGCAGGATTGGAATGAAGATGCGCGCCAAACTCGACGTCCGTGAATTTCGACGAAAGACTGGTAAAGAGAAAACGAATGTTATCCGGAGTACTCACGCCGATGGTATCCGCCAGAGAGATGATCCTGATACCAAGGGTAACCAGGATATCGGAGAATTGCGCTACAAGATCGACGTCATACGGGTCACCGTAAGGATTACCAAAGCCCATGCTGATATACGTGACAAGGGTCTTGCCGGACTTCAGGCAGATATTCTGGATCTCCTCTACCGTATTCAGCGCTTCAGCGATCGACTTGTTGGTATTTCGTTTTTGAAATGTCTCCGAAATGGAGAGCGGAAAACCCAGATATGTTATCTGCTGCCAGGCCGCCGCCTCTTCGGCTCCGCGTGTATTGGCCACTATGGCCAGGAGCTTTGTCTTGCCCGGCTCGAAACGCAGCCCGTCAAGTACCTGAGCCGTATCTTTCAGCTGGGGAATCGCCTTCGGTGATACAAAACTTCCAAAGTCGATCGTGTCAAAACCGACTTCGAGCAACTTATTAATATAGAGTACCTTCTTTTCGGTCGGAATAAACTCCTGCAGGCCCTGCATGGCATCCCGCGGACATTCGATGATCTTCATAGCTCAGGTTAATGGCTGCAAGGTTCTGCTTTAAACGATAAGAGTCAATAGTCGCGGAAGAAACGATCACCAGGATAAGCCGATACAAGATATTGGCTTCCGGTCATGGCGATACGCGGACGATACCCGCACCCTGCGGCACATTTTTTTGTTTTGGATAACCAATAATGCAGGGCTCACTGCTGGCAAGATCGCAGTTCTCGTTCTGATAAAGTCCCGGATTAATCTTCGAGGGACAATTAACGGGCAAACCCTGGCAGTGATCCTGTCTGGAAGCGAGTCCAAATTAAGTTATGGCTGCCCGAAGTGCAGCTTAAACGCGCGCTTGTCCGCCGGACGTGGTGTGTTTAAGTTCGCATTTCTATTCCATTCATTTGGCGACGCAAAAGAAAGGGATGGCAGAAGAGGGACTTGTGTTGGTCCGAACTTTCTTCCTTCGCCAGGGCATGCAGCTAAATTTTTCAGCGCCCGGGAGCGGCGCACCGCTGAATCTTCCCCCACACAATAATTTTAGGATAATCAGATTTTTGAGTAGACTTTTGCTTCAATAAGAAACTTCAAACATGGTCGTCAAAGAAAACGTTGATCTGTTACCATTCAACACCTTTCACATTTCGGCGCTGGCGCGTTATCTCACGACGGTGAGCAGCGTTCGCGAAGCCAGGGACCTTTTTCAATCGGACATATTCCGAAAGAACAAGGTGCTTATCCTCGGCGGGGGTAGCAACATGTTGCTGACAAAAGACTTTGACGGTCTGGTGATCAAGAATGAGCTTCGCGGCATCGAAGTGATCTCTGAGACGAGCGACGAGATCGAGCTGAAAGTCGGATCCGGTGAGAACTGGCATGAGTTCGTGATGTATTGTGTTGAAAGAAATTATGGAGGGGTGGAGAATCTGTCACTGATCCCCGGAACTGTTGGAGCCGCGCCCATGCAAAACATCGGTGCGTATGGCGTGGAGGTGAAGGATGTCATCCGGAATGTTGAAGCGATCAACCTTCAAAACTCCAATGTGGATAACTTTTCCAACGCTGATTGCCACTTCGGGTACCGTGAAAGTGTCTTCAAACATGAGTTGAAGAATAAGTACTTCATTTCAAGTATTACTTTAAGTCTCACCAAACGAAATCATCGCTTCAACACGAGCTACGGAGCGATCACGGAAGTGCTTCGGGAGAAACATAACGACGAAATTTCAGTACGTACGATCAGCGACGCGGTGATTCATATCAGACGAACCAAGTTGCCTGATCCGAATGTGATCGGTAACGCCGGAAGCTTCTTCAAGAACCCGACGATCGACAAAAATCAGTTCGAAGAATTAAAAGAAAAACATCCCGGAATACCGTCTTTTCCCGGGGAAAATGGACTTATCAAGGTTCCTGCTGCATGGTTGATCGAACAATGCGGATGGAAAGGAAAAACTTTCGACAACATCGGAGTCCACAAGCTCCAGGCGCTCGTTCTCGTCAACTACGGAGGTGGTGAAGGTCAAAAAATTTGGGACCTCGCGATGAAAATTCAGTCGAGTGTAAAAGAGAAATTCAACGTCTCTCTTCATCCGGAAGTGAATGTGATTTAAGTCGAACATGCATCAACTTGCTCATCATAACTTCACATCGCACTTCGGAAAAAATCCGCGCGTAAAAAAATTTTTTCGAAAAAATTTTTGGGAATAAAAATTTTGTTATAACTTTTCGTATCGTTTAATAAATATTTAAACTAAAATTAAAAACGCTATGGCAAAAACAGCGAAGAAAGCAGCTAAGAAGTCAGCTAAGAAGACTGCAAAGAAGGCTGCTAAGAAGAAGAAGTAATTAGGTATAACCTAAGAAACTTTGCGAAGGGAAGTAAATTGGATTTACTTCCCTTTCGTTTTTTATAAGGGTCAGGAAGAAATGCAGTGGTGAATGATCAATAACCACTGAGAATATAAGGGTCAATCGCCAATGGTGAATAGTCCACTGCTCTATGTGCAACACGAATTGCCAATGGGAATGTAATAGGAAGCTACTCCTATTATCCCTCAAGTTATCCCTCAAGTCGATCGTCCCGACTAACATCTTCCGTTTTATCGACAACCCGGAACATCTGCTCAACCATTAACCGGTAGCCCATGGCCCTTTCCACCGGCACGAACTTTTAATCTCCACCCAACAAAACCCATTGACCCAACAAACCCATTGACTATTGACTATTTCCATCCAACCACTGGCCACGAAAACGCACTCGGTTGCACAAAAAATCTAATTCGAATGCTTGCCTCCGCCTCCCTGCTACCGTAACTTTCTTAAAAACACAACCAACCCTTGACTTATGGCAAAAACAGCATCAAAAACCGCCACTAAAGCACCAAAGAAGACTGCCACATCAAAACCTGCAGCTTCAGCCGGAGACAAAATAGAAAAGGCGTGTATTGACGCGCTGGAAAAACTGAAGTCACTTGGAATCCAGCAACAGCTGCAAAATGATATCGAATGGTGTCTTGGAAGTTACCGCGCAGACGGCAACCCGGTCGGTCTTTATGATATGGCAGAACGTGCCTTAACGGTGTTTCAGGAAGAGAAAGCTAAAAAGACAAAGGGAGTGACTGCCAAAACCATCACCGACATCGAAAAGGTACTGGCCGACCGGTCGTGATCAGATCATACTGGTAACATTCGACAACGTCCCGGAGTAACGCACGGCCTGGACTCCAAACCTCAGCAGAAAATCCACGCCCTCATCAGAAGGAATGCCCTTGTGCTCGGCGTACGAGTTGAGATAAACAACCTTTTGTATCCCCATTGAGTAAATGATCCTCGCACATGCCAGACATGGCGAAAGCGTGACATATAATGTTGCACCTTCTACCGATGTTTTGTTTTTCACCGCGTAAAGGATCGCGTTCTGTTCTGCATGGATGGCGAGTGAGCAACCTCCCTTGGAATCTCGCGGACAGCCCACTCCCGGCCATTCTTCGTCGCAGTTGTGCGTTCCGGCTGGAGGGCCGTTGTATCCGATGGAAATGATTCGGGTCTCTTTCGTCAACACTGCTCCGACGTGCCTCTTGATACAATGAGATCTGCGGGCGAGGTTAACAGCCAGTTCCATATATATATCGTCGAAAGCAGGGCGTGTCATGTGACAAAAATAGACTTTTCCGACACACCAGCCATAGCAGACGCCCAACAACCACGGTCTTCATGAAATTTGTATCTTTATCGTTGATTATGATAATAACCCGGCTGATCTTTTGTTCTTTCCTCTTGTTGCCTGGCACAGCCTTGTGGTCTCAGGACGCCGTTGGCGCGCTTCCGAGCCCGCTTGCCATTGCCAGGATGAAATACAAGGACGCTTACGTCAAGCTCACTTACTCCCAACCACACAAGAGAGGAAGGATAATATTCGGAAACCTCGTTCCCTACGGCCGGGTGTGGCGCATGGGCGCGAATGAAGCTACAGAGATCACACTCACCCGCGATATGCAGATCAATGGTCAGCTTGTCAGGGCCGGAACATATTCCCTGTTCGCCATTCCGGAGCAGGACAAGTGGACGATCATCATCAACGCAGAGACGGGCCTCTGGGGCTCCTATAATTATAACGAGAAGCTGGATGTTATGCGATTTGACGTGCAGGTTGCCAATACCGGCAAGCTGATCTATGAAGCACTTCAGATGAAATTCGATCAAAAAAACGAACTGGCAAACCTTTTGATCAATTGGGACAATGTACAAATCTCTATTCCATTTAAATTCCTCAACTAAAATGTTACGGATCTTTACAATAGCCTTCCTGACGATCTGCTCGGGTTATGTTATGGCGCAGGAGAATCAGTCGGAGCTTGATAAAAGAAATGGCTTCAAGGACATCAAGCTTGGTATGGCGATCGATTCATTGAAGGGCACAAAGTTCAAAAAGGATTTTAAGGAAAGAGACGAATTCGATGCAAAGCTGTACGATGTGGAAGATCCCGCGTATCAGAAAATTGGCGAAGTGGAAGTAAAAAGCATCCAGGTGAAGACCTATAAGAACCTGATCTACGAAATCAGCGTTGTCACTCCCAAAGATCCGCGCATCATGAAGGCCCTCGAGTCGATCTATGGCAAAGCGGATTACGACATGAAAGCCGAAACATATTTCTGGAAAAGCGAGTCCATCACCTTAAAATTCCATGCGTTATCCAAACATAGCCTGGAGATGGCATATTTCTCGAAGACGGTCAGCAACATGATGAAAGCCGATAAGGCAAAGAAGGTCGAAGCGATCGCCGAAGACTTTTGACATCTCAGACCCCCAGCCGGGTCGATCTCCGCTTTCCGAGGACGAAATAAACTACCGACGAGACCAGCAGTATTGCTATAGCGATAAGTTGAGAATGCGAGATAATGCTATCGAAGACGTATCCCCTCTCCTCGTCTCCACGGAAATATTCGATGATGAACCGCCCAACCGCATAACACATGAGGTACACTAGGAATAGCTGACCATCGAATTGTTTCCTTCTTCTGATCGCAAAAAGAAACAACATCACCAGAAAAATATAACCCGCTTCATACAATTGGGTCGGATGAAGCGGAACGCCTTTGGGGCTTGCAGCACATCTGATGTCGGTAAAAGTTACGCCGGTAAAAAACTCCGTTGGCGTTCCATAGCAACAACCGGCAAGAAAGCAGCCCATTCTCCCACCGATATGAACCAGGCACGTGGTTATTGCCATCACATCCAGCATAACGAGCGTGTTCAGCTTGTTCCACTTGAAAAACCAGAGCATTACCGGAATCGCGAACAAAAACGACCCGTAAAAAACAAAACCGGAACCACGAAAGATCGCGGAAAGATCATTTATGTACCGCGAGGGCGACTCAAGAAAAAGGAAAACCTTTCCACCGATGAACGCCGCCAGAAAAATGAGAAGAAAAAGTGTGTTCGCCTGATCAAAGGTGAGGTTCGCCTGCTTTTTCCCCTCGATTACCAGATACAACACGCCGGCGATGATACCGAGGGCGATCATAAAACCGTAACTGTATACCGTGAAGCCGCTGCTTTCGAATATAACCGGGTACATATTAATCCAGCTTGAGCTTTAATTTCATAGTGGCATCGAGCGCTGCCTTTGGAACCAGTAACGTGATCGTATTGATCGCCACATAAGCCTCGGAAACCCTGATATAACCCTTCAACGGTCCGACTTCACCCCATGAATTCTTGACGAGATAGAATTTCTTCCCATTTTTAGTTTGATCCAGCCCTACGATATGCATCAGGTGGTCGTCCTGAGTTGTCAGTTCCTCGAAAAGTCTCTGACGCAGATCCTGATTGTAGCTGATCTCTGAAACGTCAGCGGAGAACTTACCCTCTTCGTCCACAGGCATCATGGCATAGCCTTCCTTTTGTCTGAACATCGTATTGCTCACATCCGCATCCCACATGATCGAATAACCTTTTGCGGCAGCCTGCTCGACTACACTCAGCATCTCCGTCAACGGAATGTTGTAGTACGCTTCGTTTGCATAGTTATCAGGGATCTCGAGAATGAATTTTTC
This sequence comes from uncultured Chryseosolibacter sp., assembly GCA_966095595.1. Lineage (GTDB taxonomy): Bacteria > Bacteroidota > Bacteroidia > Cytophagales > Cyclobacteriaceae > Chryseosolibacter. The sequence continues at coordinate 10,976 of CBHTUB010000174.1, forward strand.
ATAGAAGGGATGATGGCTGAACGAGGTCAACGGCACGTACTCATTTCTGTCAAACCGAAGGACTTCC
>CBHTUB010000175.1:0-11035 GCA_966095595.1 uncultured Chryseosolibacter sp.
AGGCTATCCTGTTATATCCCTCGCTGGGACTTTTTGAAGGAACCGTGATGAGCGTTGGCCGCGGAACACAGATGCCGTTCCAGGTCGTTGGCCATCCCGACCTAAAAGGTATGGAATTTCAATTTACTCCGGTTTCGATCCCGGGTATGGCGAAGAATCCGCTATATGAAAACAAAGTTTGTTACGGCATCGACCTGAGGAACATCAAGGCTGAGCGCAAACTCGATCTCGGGTATCTTCTGAAGATGTATCAGGCGTTTCCTGATAAGGACAAATTCTTCAACGATAAAAATTTCGACACGCACCTCGGCACCTCGACACTCCGTGAGCAGATCAGAAGTGGCGTATCGGAAAACGAGATCAGAAGCAGTTGGGCGCCCAGGCTCGAAGAATACAAAAAGATGAGGAACAAATACCTGCTTTATCCGTAGTGAAATGACCAAGGCCGAAAAAGTAAAAGACATTTTAAAGATCCTGGACAAGTATTTTCCGGATCCTGATATTCCCCTCGAGCATAAAGATGCCTATACCCTGCTCATTTCGGTGTTGCTTTCAGCGCAATGCACGGATGAACGCGTGAACAAGACCACGCCAACGCTTTTCCGGATGGCTGATAACCCGTTCGATATGGCGAAGATCCCGGTGGACGAGATCCGTGAGGTGATCAAACCGTGCGGACTTTCTCCGGCGAAGTCGAAGGCGATAAGTAAGCTTTCACAGATCCTCGTCGAAAAATATGATGGTAAAGTGCCGGGCACCTTTGAAGAGCTGGAAGAGCTGCCGGGCGTGGGCCACAAAACGGCCTCGGTGGTCATGACACAATTCTTTGGAGTACCGGCTTTTCCCGTCGACACCCATATCCATCGCCTCGCTTACCGGTGGGGGTTGTCGAATGGCAAGAGTGTCGAGCAAACAGAAAGTGATTTGAAACGGCTCATCCCCGAAGAGAAGTGGGACAAGGCACATTTGCAGATCATTTACTTTGGACGGAAGTACTGTCCTGCGCGCGGGCATTTTTGGGAGAAATGTCCCATCTGTTCAAAACATATGCGCAAGAGCTTGCGCGAATAAATCCAATCACATTAAATATTAACTTTGGCGCCACATGAAGGATCTCCGGATAATTTTTATGGGCACGCCAGAGTTTGCCGTGCCTTCGCTCGAAATATTGGTAGAAAATAAATTCAACGTCGTCGGTGTGATCACGGCGCCCGACAAACCTCAGGGCCGCGGACAGAAGCTTGTCCCTTCTGCCGTAAAGGAATGTGCCTTGAGATATAATATACCGGTGCTTCAACCCACTAACCTCAAAGCACCTGAATTCCTTGCCGAACTGAGATCGTACAATGCAAATCTGCAGATTGTTGTCGCCTTCAGAATGCTGCCGGAAGTCGTTTGGTCGATGCCTGAGTATGGGACATTCAATCTTCACGGCTCATTGCTTCCCCAATACCGCGGTGCGGCTCCGATCAACTGGGCGATCATCAACGGCGAAAAGGAAACCGGGGTCACTACATTCTTTCTCAAACATGAGATCGATACCGGAAGTATCATCTATCAGGAAAAGGAAACCATTGCACCCGACGATACTGTGGGGGATGTATACTCAAGGTTGATGTTAAAAGGTGCGCAGCTCGTGTTAAAGACTGTCAGGGCCATCGAGGCCGGCAACTACCCTTCTGTTCCGCAACCGGAGAATGTAGGGCTGAAACATGCGCCAAAGATCTTCAGGGAAACCTGCGAGATCAACTGGGCACGGCCATCGGAAGAAATCCGAAACCTCGTTCGCGGCCTGAACCCTTATCCCTCTGCCTGGACCACCTTAAATGGAAAGACCTTTAAGATCTTCAAGGTGTCGACCGTAAAAAATGATCAGACTGGCGTGTCTCCCGGGACGATAAACACCGACAATAAAAATTATCTTTACGTGAAGAGTGCAGACGGGTGGATCGCCATCGACGAGCTGCAGCCTGACGGAAAGAAGAAGATGGCAATCCAGGAATTTTTCAGGGGAAATAAACTATAAGTTCAGATGATGATCGTTTCAGCAATAGCTGCGGTTTCAAAAAATATGGTGATCGGCAAGGACAACGACCTTCCCTGGAAGCTTCCTGACGACATGAAGTTCTTCATGGAGACGACAAAAGGTCACCACGTGATCATGGGCAGAAAGAACTATGACTCCCTCAAGGGAAAGTTCAAACCGCTGCCGAATCGTATCAACATCGTTATCACGCGCCAAAAAGATTTCATCGCTCCGGGATGTATTGTGCTGAACGACATCTCGGAAGGTATCGCCATTGCAAAACGCGCAGGAGAAACGGAATGCTTTATCATTGGCGGCGCCGAGATATACAAGTTGGCGATGCCGCAAACCAACCGTTTGTATCTCACGGAGATAGATGCGATCGTGAACGGTGATACTTTTTTTCCGAAAGTCGAGAAGGGTGAATGGACCGAGACGTCGAGAAAACACCACCCATCTGACGAGCGGCATGCCTATGCCTTTGATTTTGTGATCTACGATAAAAAGAACTTATGACACAGATATCCGGAAAAGTTATCTGGCTTACAGGCGCGTCATCGGGTATTGGCGAAGCGCTTGCCTACCACCTCGCAAGGAAAGGTGCAAAGCTGATCCTGTCGGCGCGAAGGAAGGAAGAACTTGAACGCGTAAAGGGCAACTGCTGGAAGCAGGCTCAGCCGCAGATCGCTGTTTTACCATTCGATCTTTCAGAACCGTCGACCCTTAAGCTCGCTACCCAGGCCGCAATGCAGGTCTTTGGACATATCGACATTCTGATCAACAACAGTGGCGTCAGTCAGCGTAGCCTCGTAGCGGAAACATCGATCGAAGTGGATAGAAAATTGATGGAAGTAAACTACTTCGGCGCTGTCGCACTCACCAAATACCTCTTATCCCATTTCATAAAACGAAAGGGCGCTCATATCGTCAACATCAGCAGCCTCACGGGAAAATTCGGAACGCCCTATCGTTCGGGCTATGCCGCATCGAAACACGCGCTGCACGGATTCTTTGATGCGGTTCGCGCGGAACACTACAAGGACAACCTCAGGGTAACCATGATCTGTCCGGGCTTCATCCATACGCCGATCACGCTCGCAGCCCTCACGGGTGACGGATCGCCGTTGAAAAAAATGGATGAAGCACAGTATAAGGGAAAGTCGGCCAACTGGTGCGCAGAAAAGATTATCCGCGCAATTGAAAAGAACAAAGAGGAGGTTTACATCGGAGGAAGGGAAGTCTGGGGCGTTTACATCAAACGCTTTTTCCCGACGATGTTCTCGAGGATCATCCGAAAGGTAGCGGTTCGATAGTTTAGTATTTATTGGACGAGCACACCGAGCGATCCGCCTGGCCATGCGCTTCTTCGGGTTGCCGATCTGCTGTCCTCGGAAAAAATTTGGACAGTGCTATCTCCCCAGTAAAGGTTGTATGCAACTGAAGCAAAGAAAAAGAAAACCTTATTCCTCGGATGTATTCGCGAACCAATGGTGACGTGGGGCCGTGAGACAAGATTGAGTTTTTTGTCGACCTTTCCTGACATCGCGTTGACCTGTAACAGATCAATTCCTCCCGACAAAAACTTCATCCGGCTCATGCCGGGCGACGCTGACTTATTGAAGTAAATTTTTTTGAGACCGTAGCCAAACGCCCATTGGTCGGTTGAACCGATCGACCGCGAGTAGATCAGCGCATTTTGGATCTGCTTCTCGCTGCCTTCATCCTTTATTCTTCGATTCTTCACCGTGCCCGTGGCGATCTCGACGTTGACAGGAAATATCTCCGAAGCATAACAGGAAAAATATCCGGAAGAGCCGATATTGATCAGACCGATAGCGGTGCCGTCACGGGTTTCCGGCGTTTTGCCATTTTTAAAAATATTGATCACTCCGATCTGCGTGCCCTGCATACGCCTGCCAATATTTACCAGACCGATCTGAAATCCGTTCATGAGCTTGCAATGATTCACAATTCCGAGCTGAAGGGCTGTGTGCTGTGCGGCCTGATACGAATTTTTTCCCCCTATAAAGCCCGCCACATTGAACAACGACATTTGTACTCCCGACAAACCTCCTTCCGTCACATTGAACAATGATGCGATCTGCACCCCATCCATCGACTCTTTTGATACATTGTATCCGCCGGCAAACTGAACGCCAAAGGTATACTTGCCGATCGTGTTCCCGAGCCCACTCAGTTGTACGCCCATGAGTGCTCCTTTGGCAATGTTCAGACCTCCGGCAATCTGACCACCAAAAACATTATTAAGAACAACATTGGTCACTCCGGCAAATTGCAGTCCGGAAAGGTTTGCTTCGAAGCCCTCTTTCCTTTTCTTTTCAATTTGCTTGATAGTAAGTCCTTCGTATGCATTGGATCCCGTGACATTAGCGACGCCCGAAATTTGAATACCACGTGTTTCCTCCACATTGAGGTTTGAGATGACCCCAAGCTCGAACACATGATTGGCAGCAGAATACCCCGAACTGAGATTTAACGAGAAGAAATTTTTAAAACCACCTGGATGAAATCCGTTCGTGCTGATTCCCGGCACGAGCGAAATCTGAATGAGCTTCTGAGCTTCCTCGCCCTGGAAAAAGTATAACACCGGTTGGCTCAGCACCACGATAATGAGTATGTAACGCAGGGCGGGTTTTTGAATTCTTAATGTAAACGCCGCTGTTTGAATTGTATTGTTGTCGATAACCTGTTTCCGTCCAGTACACGCGAGTCAGCTTTTCGTTCACCGAATCCGAAAAAATTTCGAGCCAATGGAATTATGGAATTCAATTGAAATAATTGGTTTATATTTCTGTTGATGGACCTTTACGAGATACCGCTGATCATCCTGACAGGCTTCGCAGCTGCGTTTCTCAATACGGTAGGCGGAGGTGGCTCTCTCTTCTCGGTCCCCATTCTCACATTTCTTGGACTGCCGATCACCAACGCGAACGCCACGAGCAGGGTGGCTCTGCTTTTTCAGAATGCATTTGCCGTGGGCGGCTTCAGAAGCAAGGGCGTCGAGCTTCCATGGCCATACAGCCTTTACCTGGGCATCTCATCGTTGTTCGGTGGTCTGATAGGCGCTTTTCTGGCGTCACATGTACGCGACGAGATCTTCAACAAGATCTTCGTGATCGTCATGTTGCTTTCTGTTGTTCTTATCGTTTTTGATCCGTTCAAATCAAAACACGGGCGCGAAAAGCTGGATACCAGGTCAAAAGCAATAGGCACCGCGTTGTTTTTCTTTATCGGGATCTATGGCGGCTTTGTTCAGGCCGGGATTGGCTTTCTGGTCATTGCAGTACTGAGCGCTGTAAACAACCTCAGTCTGGTTAAAAGCAACTACGTGAAAGTTTTCTCAGCTATCGTCTATACCGCCGTATCCGTTCTTGTCTTCGCTATCGAAGGGAAGATCATATGGATCACGGGCTTTGTTCTCGCGATTGGACATGCGCTTGGCGGATGGTACGCAAGTCGGTGGAGTGTCGACAAAGGCGAGATATGGATCAAACGCATCATGATCATATCGATCATCGCCATGGCGATCAAACTTTGGTTTTTTTAGTCACTCGCCCGCAATCCACGACAAAAAGGTCCCTGGTTCTACAAATTGCACCAATGCATGGAATCTAAAATCTTAGTTCTTCAATCTAAAATCTTGAATCGAAAAGCGCCCCAAAACAAAAAAGCCTCCCGTATCGAGAGGCTTCCTCTGAAACGAAATCAGTTACTGTTAAGCTTTCACGGGCTCGCGGTGTCCGACCCACGTAAAACGCTTTGTGACATATTCCGGATTTGTGAATGAGGCATTCCCTGCCGGATTTCCTCCGGTAACATGGAAGTCGGAGAACGCAGCATTTTGATTCATGTAGATCCCGCCTGTTAGGTTGAATGATACCGGCGTCGCCGCCAAAGCCATCTCATCTGCAATCTTTTCCCTTACCTCAGGATTGGTCGTGTAGGCTCCGCACGATATCGCGCCATGCTGAATGGCCATCTCCTGTGCCAGAGCTATTGACTGATCGGTGTTCTTCGTTTTGATCAGCAGCGCTATCGGTCCAAAAAGTTCCTTTGCAAAAACGGATTTGTCGTTTGCGCTCACTTCGACGACAACGGGTGTCGCGATCCTTGCCTTCTTGAACATGGGGTTTTCAATTGTTCTTGACTTCAGCCATACTTTTCCCGGAAGCTTCTCGGCATCGGTCACTCTGGTACAGGTATTCTTGTTCTGGATTGCACCCAGTACGAACGGACCTGACTTCGGATTATCTACCAGTCCATTGATGTTGTCGACAAGCTTCTGTGCGAACTCATCAAAGGAAATATTGCCCGCAGGTGTCTTGATTCCACCTTCCTGTATGTAGAAATTCTGGGGAGCCGTACACATCTGTCCGCTGTACAACGTCAGTGCGAAGGCAAGATTGGCGGCAACTTTATCAACGTCCTCAACAGAGTCGAGGATCACCGAGTTAACTCCGGTTTTTTCCGTGAATACAGTTTTGCCCTGCAATGACTCGAGGTATGTTCCAAAAGCGGAATTACCCGTGAAATCGATCAGCTTTACTTCTGGGTTTTCAGCCAGCTCCTTTGTGATCATTTTATCGAATGTATCGGCAGCAAGCTGACAGATATTGGGATCGAGATTGTGTTCGGCAAGTACCTTCTGGATCTCGGCAACCACAATTGCGATCGGAAGGATCGAACCTGGATGAGGTTTTACGATCACAGAATTGCCGGTCATGAGACTGCCATAGATACCGGTCACGGAATTCCAGGTCGGAAAAGTTGAACATCCGATCACCACCGAAATTCCTTTCGGAACTGCACGCCACTCTTTTTGCAGCTGGATGTTGAACTTGCCCATCGGCTTATCCCATACTGCTCGGTTGGGAAAACGATGGAGTTCTTCATACCCCGCCGCGATGGCTTCGAGTGCACGGTCGGCAGCATGCGGACCCGATGCCTGAAATGCCATCATATAACCCTGACCGGTGGTGTGCATGGTTGCATAGGCGATCTCGAAGAAACGTGTCTTCATGCGTTCGAGGGTCTCCACCAGAATTCCTGCACGCTCGTTCACGTCGACCTTTCTCCACTGATGGAATGCCTTTCGGGATCTCTCGATCAACGTAGAGGCTGAGAACATCGGATAGGAAATATTCAAAGGCTCCTGAAGGTATGGCGACTCCTCCTGTCCTCCCCAGCTTTCAGGGCTCCCTTGCTTCAACTCTTCGAACTTTTTGCCGACTGCAGCTTTGAACTTTGCCTGCCCGTCGGCATCCGCTGTTTCGCCGTATACTGCCGGCGCGGGATGCTCAGGATATGCAGCAAAGAAAGTCCGGTCATGCAACGCCTTGATCGCTTTGTTGATCAGCGTATCATGTTTTTTATAAAGGCTCATGGTATGTTTAGGTTATTTGAGTTCAGATTATTGCTGTGAGAAAACTTTTTTCAGCAGGTCCGTCGTGCGGGCCACAGGATTGTCGCGAATGTTCTTCTCTTCTTTCGCGATCATCAGGAACAATCCTTCCATCGCTTTGTCGGTTGCGTACTCATTCAGATCCGGATTGACTTTTTCTACGAAAGGAATCTGATTGTAGCGTGTCACCAGGTCGCTATAGTACTTTGTCGCGTTTACCTTGTTGAGGGAATTCTGGATCACAGGCCTGAATTTTTCCTTCAATTGCGAAGTCGTGGTTCTCTTGAGATACTCGGTAGCGGCATTGTCCTCGCCCTTCAATATATTCCATGCATCCTGGATCGTCATCGATCGGATCGCCGTAATGAAGATCGGCTTTGCTTCCTTTGCAGCATCCTCGGCGCCGCGGTTGAGCGTAAGCACGAATTTGTCTACCTCGGAGCCAAGCCCGATCTGCCTCAATTTATCTTCAACTTTCTTCACTTCCGGAGGAAATGGAATTTTGATCTCGGGGTTTTTGAAGTAACCATCCACCTGCGAAACAAGATCCGAACCGGTCGAGATCCCCTTTACCAATGCTTCTTTTAATCCCTCTCCAACTTCAGCAGTCGTGAGCTGTGGCGTGGCACTGCCCCCCATGCTTTTATTGACCTCTCCGATAGTTTGATTGATCTGGGCTGTAGTACAAGCGCCAAGTATGAACGACGCTGCGATAATTACTTTCTTCATAAGCTTGAATTGAGCTGCCAAGATATAAAAAGATTGGCAGTTGGATCATTGCGAAACCGGAAACAGACGGGCACCAATTCAGCTGTCGGCCGATAACAGGTCTGCAGTGATCTCGCGCACGTTTCTACAACCCGCCAGGCGCATGGTAAGTTCGAAATCGGCCATGTAATTTCTAACAAGCTCATACACACCAGCCTCACCCGCAAGGGAAAGCGCGTAAACATAGGGCCTTCCGATGCAGACAGCTGTTGCTCCCTGCGCGATTGCCTTGAATGCGTCAGCGCCTCCGCGGATACCGCTGTCCAGGATCACGGGGATCTGATTTTTAACCGATTTTGCTATCCGCGGCAACGCATCAAGAGTTGCAATGGCGCCATCCACCTGTCGACCACCGTGATTCGACACGATAATTCCGTTCATCCCATGATCAATGGCCAGCAGGGCGTCATCAGGATGCAATACACCCTTTAACAGGATCGGGAGCTTTGTGAGTCCCCTTACAAATTTCAAATCATCCCATGTTGTCGCGGGATTACTGTAAGTCTCGATGAATTTCCGCACTGCTTTCATAGGCCTGCGGGATCGCAGCTTGCTGTAAAAACCGTTGCCCGGGTACGCATTCACCATCCTGATGAGGCCGCGAAGTGTACTCCACGTTATCTTCCGGCGCTGTAGTTCACTTGTATCTGCATCGATCATTTTCTGAAATACAGGGTCGGACGTGTATTGGGCAATTCCCTTACCCTCGAGAAATGGCAGGTAGGCAAGCTCAATGTCGCGCGACCGCCAGCCAAGCATGGTAGTGTCCAGCGTAATAACGATCGCGGAGCATCCGCAGGCTTCGGCCCTGCGAATAAAGCTGGCCACCAGATCTCTCGACTTACTCCAATACAATTGAAACCAACGGGGTGACTGTTGCATGACCGCCGCACAACTTTCCATCGATCGCGAAGCCTGGTTGGAAAAAATATAGGGGATCCCGCAACGGCTCGCGGCACTGGCCACCGCGAGATCGGCGGCTTCGTGTGCAAGTTCCAGCACACCGATCGGAGAAATCAAAAAAGGCGATGGGAGTTGCTTACCAAACAGACGGATACTTGTGTCACAGGCAGAGACATCACGTAGCATCCTTGGTATTATACCACGTTGTTGAAATGCGCGCTCGTTGGCGTCAACGGTTTGTTCATTCCCGGCGCCGCCCGCAATATAGGCAAACGCCTGGGGCGTCAACACCTTGCTAGCCGCCATGGCGAGATCCCTGTAAGCAACGGGGATCACCGGTCTTGATCCCGAAAACCCGTCAAGGTAGATCTTTCGTTGCCAGTCCAGAGCACTCAATTCCATAGGATTTGCTTGCCCTAATGTAGTTAATCCGTCCCTTCGACGAAAAGAGCGATGATCAGAAATGATAGAACACCCCACAATTCAACCCCAGACCGTATGGCTTCACGTAGAAGGGCGCATTGGTCCTGTTATCGACCTGCAACGAATAGTTGAACGTGGGCTGAAGCATCAGATCAAGTCGTCTGGAGAGGCGATAGGATAACCTGTAGTAAGCATTCGCAAAGAGATAAATGCTTCTGCCGCCAGCCTCACCATCCCGCGACAGTGGCTTGTGCAACTCGCCCGACATGCCGACACGCTGCTCGAATTGTTTTCCCTTGATGCTATAGTTGAACCCGGCCAGCACCCCGATGTTCTTCACTTCATATTCAAAGGTTCCCGATAATGAGCGCGGTTGTACGGCGTAGCTCATCGAATTGCCAGGCAACTCAATCACATCAACACTCGAACCATCGTTATATCTATACGTTATGCTTTGCTTTCGCTGATAATACAACAGTCCCGCGTTCACACTCCACCCTCTCTTCAGTGTACGTTCAATTCCGATCTCTCCCCGGATGCCTAACCTCTTCGATGAAAATGCCGATATACGGTCTACACTCGTAATGAAGATATTATCCTGCGTAAGCGGCCTGACCTCCTGATAGCCAAGCGTTGGCATGACCAGCGCATAAATACCCAACTCCCGTTGTTTCGGTGACTCACGTTTTTGCGTATCCCGTAGTGGCGCTGTAGCCTTTTGCCTTTGCTTCGAAACCAATTGGGTGGCAGCGGAATCAATTTTGGCGACGGAATCAGCAATCGAAGTCTGCCCTGTTGAAAGGTCGTATGTCATGCAAACCTGTTTATTACGGGGAGTTGTGTCCGCGGCAACCCCATTCAAGCCGGAGCTCGTCATCACATTTTTATCACCCGAAATCACCCCTTCGTTCTCCCTGTTAACTGGTAATTTTTCATTGGCGTCTTCAGGGTCGTTGCCAGGGTTAACGGACGGCTTGTTATTACCATTTAGTTTTTTAGATATGTCGCCAGCTGCATTAACCACATTTTGATTGATGTGAGAATTCTCCCTATCGCTGCCATCATTTGAAATCAAGGGACGATCATCCTTTCCGGCAGACGATTCCCTACTCACGTCTTTCAAGTCCCCTCCAAGTTTTACCGATACCCCTTCGTTATCAACGTTCCTTTTAGCAACATCAGGGAGGGAATCGACTCCTGATCTTTGATCCTTTTCACGATACAACGAAGTATTTCCATTCCTGACTCGCTGACTGTCTTCCTCAATTACGGTGGCAACAATTATTTCATTTCCCTTTTTCTTGAGTTGATCGTCCTTTCCGGAAACGTTATCCCCGCTTAGAGCAGAAATGGATTGGTCCTCCCTACCAGAAGTATTTTCATTGGATCGGTCAGTAGGAAGTCGCAGAGTCTCTTTCGAAAGTCCTTCGTTTTGTTTTATGGAAGGCACATTCGTATCGGTTTTTAAAACAATTTTCCCTTCGTCTTTCACC
>CBHTUB010000176.1:0-10979 GCA_966095595.1 uncultured Chryseosolibacter sp.
CTGCGCTCGTTGAACAACCCTGGAAGAAATATCGACCGCGTTGACAAAACGGTCAAGCCATTCGAGGTCTACGTTCAGCCGGACAAAAGCCGGAAGGATGAGTCCTATTCCCAATACATAGACAACAATGGCGGATTCATTCCCGACAACCTGGACTATCGCGATGCCAGCTTCAGCAACTACTGCTACGTGAATTTTACACTGGCCTCGAAAGTGCCGCAAAACAGCAGGGTGTTCGTTACCGGAGCATTTCACCAATGGAATCGCGACGAGGAAAATGAAATGCGCTACGACTCAGCGAGTCATCGGTATCACGGACGCCTGCTGCTGAAGCAGGGATGGTACGACTATCAGTACGTTGTGGATTCACCGAATCAACCCACCTATCTTCTGGAAGGGTCACATTACGAGACTGAAAATTTTTACGAGATCTTTGTGTACTACAAACCGCTGCAACCGCGCGCAGACCTTTTGATCGGATATTTGAAACTTACCCTCAATCAGCGGTAACCGTAGGATATCTCCTCCGTTGTGGTCTTGATGGAGTCACTGCCTGCAATATCGAGCATCCCAAAACCTTTGGAAGTGAAGTGGCCGAGGCCATTTTCATAGACAAATTGCTGCACTTCTTTCGCAGCATACAGCTTAAAAGGAAAGGTATAACCCCTCACCTCAAAGCGGACATCGTTATCGTACAATGGGTATATCCTTGCAAATTTCTTGTGCGATGACTGGATTCGCTGAATGTAATCAGCATCAGCAACTATTTGAAATTTATAGAACGATGCGATCTGCTCCGTCGAATACTTGCCCGTTGCCTCCATACGGGAAATGGTAGACTCGTACAAAAGGTCAGAAAACTCGTCACTGTCCGGGCTTATGAATTTCTTCGCGCTTTCGTCGTTGAATGTAGCAGGCATCAGCACCACTGGTGAAATGCACAAAAACCTGGCTTCATCACTCATGGCCACCGGCTCCTCCACTTCAGTGCTTTCCGGTGACAGGTGCAGATTGCCAACGACGATCTCTTTTTGCTCGAATAACCTCGCAATGAAGTACTCGAGAAATGGCTTATGGGAACAGGCAAAAACAAGCGTCACCCTGGAAGAGAAGTAATGCAAGCCTTTTCTGCTCACCTTGGTTTGCCCCTTTAACCCCGAAAAATTGAACTGGTTGAAATCGACAAATGACTTGTCCGGACCGAAAACCAACAATCCCTTGATAACCTGTGCCAGCAGATACTGATGATGAAACGGGACGTAGGCGCCTCTGTTCTTCAACGAAAAAATAATCCTGGTTCTCAAGACCTAAAAAATTTACTAACGGGTTAAAAAATAGCAACCACACACTCTCCCTTTGACCTGAGTCTGAGCGGATTATAAATCTAAAAAAAAAATTGAAAGGATCAGCCGGCGGGTAAGGAATCTTTAAACATTGAAGCGGAAGTGCATTATATCGCCATCTTCCACGGTGTATTCCTTGCCCTCAATTGCCACCTTGCCTACTTCCCGGCAAGCGGCTTCGCTCTTATATTTCTGAAAATCAGGCAGTTTAATAACTTCCGCCTTGATAAAGCCTTTTTCAAAATCGGAGTGGATCACCCCAGCCGCCTGTGGCGCTTTCCAGCCTTTTTTTATCGTCCAGGCACGAACCTCTTTTTCTCCTGCGGTGAAATAGGTAATGAGGTCCAGGAGGCTATATCCCGCACGGATCATCTGATCCAGACCGGACTGATCGAGTTTGTACTCCTGCAGGAACATCTGCTTCTCCTCCCTATCCGTGATTTCAGCGATCTGGGCCTCAAGGGCCGCGCAGATCTTCACCATTCCGGCACCATCTTTGGCAACCGCGGCCTTCAATGCCTTCACATGGTTGTTATCCTCATGAATATGCTTTTCGTCGACGTTTGCCACATACATCACCGGCTTCATCGTAAGCAAGAAAAGGTCCGCCACGGCCTTCTTGTCCTCATCGGAAATGTCCAACGATCTCGCATTTTTGCCTTGTTCAAGTGTCGACTTGTACATCTTCAACACTTCAAGTTCAGCCTTTGCCTTTGTATCGCCCGACTTAGCCTGACGCTCCACTTTTCCGATCTTTTTTTCCACGGATTCGAGGTCCTTCAGCTGAAGCTCGATCTCGATGATCTCCTTATCCGACACTGGATCAACCGGCCCGATCGACCGGACAATATTCACGTCCTCAAAACAACGGACAACATGGACGATAGCGTCAACTTCGCGGATATTGGTAAGGAAGCCATTGCCGCGACCTTCATTTTTGCTGGCACCCTTCACCAGGCCGGCAATGTCGACGAACTCTATGGTAGCAGGCACAACCCGCTGTGGATGAACTATATCCGACAATGTATCGAGACGCGGATCGGGGACGTCAATGATCCCTATATTCGGATCTATGGTAGCAAACTCATAGTTGGCCGCCACATTTTGAATGTTGGTAAGCGCAGAAAAAAGAGTTGATTTTCCAACATTCGGCAAACCAACAATACCACATCGAAGTCCCATATCTGATAATTAGGGCGCAAATATGGGTAGTATTTGAAATTTGTCCAAGTTTGGACGGCGCCATAAGAGAAAAGCCCTCCCAATTGATCGGGAAGGCTTTTCTACTATAGGTTTGATTTAGGTATTAATCCCACTTTAATTCGCTGTCGCCACCGCGACCATTGGAGGCTTCAGCTTCTTCCCTCTCCGGTACGTTGTCAAACTGCGAAAAGTCAACGTTAGGCATCAACTCGGTTTTCACATGATTGACGGTATTGGTAAGGGCCTCTAAAAACTTATTGAAATCTTCTTTGTAAAGGAATATCTTATGTTTTTCGTAAGTAAATCCATCATCCTTGAAACGCTTCTTGCTCTCTGTTATCGTGAGATAATAATCGTTCGATCTGGTTGATTTGACATCGAAAAAATACGTTCTCTTCCCAGCCTTTACTTTCGTCGAGAAAATTTCATCCCTGCTGTTTGCTTTGTTGTCTTCCACAATCCTTCAATTTTTAGAGTTAGGTTTACAATTGGTTCTATCGAAGATAGTACTTTGCCGGTTGATTGCAAACTAAGTTTCAAATAATTTAGTTTACATCAAGTCAGACGAGCTACCCGAAGGGCTCAAAATAAGCACCATTCTACACATTTTGCAATAACAGTGAGTATCAAACTTAGCCAGATAGCCCAGAACACGAGTCTCGAACTGCTTGCCCGTCAACTCGTTGAGGGGTTCATTACAGGTCTTCATAAATCCCCCTACCACGGATTTTCAGTTGAGTTCGCAGAGCACAGACTGTACAACGAAGGCGAAAGCACCAGGCATATCGACTGGAAAGTATACGCGCGAACCGATCGGCTTTTCACCAAACGGTACGAAGAAGAAACCAACCTCCGGTGTCTCATCGCCCTTGATGTTTCCCGCTCGATGTTTTATCCGTCCGACAGCAAATCAAAGATCAGGTTCAGCACCTACGCTGCTTCTGCCCTTGCCTATCTCCTGCAAAGACAAAGGGATGCCGTCGGACTGTGTCTATTCTCCGACAAGATCGAGACATTAACACAGGTAAAATCGACGCCAGGTCATCTCGACAAGATCTTTACGCATCTGGCACAGGTTTCAACGCTGAATCCTCCGGAAAAAAAGACACGTGTGTCATCAGTGCTGCACGAGGTGGCTGAAAAGATCCATAAGCGCTCTCTGGTCATCATTTTCAGCGACATGTTTGACGGTGATGAAGATCAGGAAGAACTGTTCAAAGCGCTACAGCACCTGAAACATAACAAACATGAAGTGATCGTGTTCCATGTCATGGACAACGCGACCGAACTCGAGTTCAATTTTGACGATCGCCCGATGGAATTCATCGATATGGAAAGTGGCGAGCGTGTAAAGGTAAACCCAGGAGACGTGAAGGAACAATACCGGTTGGAGGCCCGACGCTTCCATGATGCCCTCAAAATGAGATGCAACCAGTACAAGATCGATTTCATTGAGGCCGACACCGCAGGCGACTTCAATCACATTCTCCAAACGTATTTGATTAAGCGCGCAAAAATGAGATAAAAAAAGCCTGACGCGCAGGCTTTGAAATATTTGTATCGGAAAGTATTAATTACTTGTCTCTACTTCCTGGTGCAACCAGGCTTTTTTGGCAAGCAGCTCTTCCTTGGTCTCTACCACATCGGGATCAGGAACGCAGCAGTCTACAGGACATACGGCAGCGCACTGCGGCTCCTCATGAAAGCCGGTACATTCGGTACATTTTCCTGAGACGATATAATAGAACTCGTTCGAAACCGGTGCCTGGGGTGTTTTACCTTCTATGACACTCCCATCTTCCAGTTCGACCTTTTCCAGCTTCGTTCCGCCCGCCCAATTCCACTCTCGGCCACCTTCGTAAATCGCAGTGTTCGGGCATTCCGGCTCGCATGCACCGCAGTTGATGCATTCGTCCGTGATAATTATTGCCATGCTTTTTCTACTTTTGAAGTTTAAATCACACAAAAATAGTGTGTAATCATCATCCTTCAAAACGGGAACCAGGGACGAAAAGTTTATGAATTTATCGGAGCGAATCGAAGCGTTTGACAAACTCGGAAAATACCTCAATGCAATCGATGAAGCTGAGCTGAATCAGCTGATGACCCAGGCACGAAATCAAAATTCCTGGTTCACCCATGAAACCATCCAGATGGCTGTAAAAGGCATCATGGGGTATCTTTCAGCCGAAATTTTATCGCAATGGACAGCCCGGTATCAGATTTCACCGGCACAGGCGAAAACCGTGGCCGTGGTCATGGCCGGAAACATCCCCCTGGTCGGATTTCATGACCTGCTGGCGGTTCTGATCTCGGGACACCGTATCCAGATCAAGCTCAGCTCAAAGGATACGATCCTCCTAACATTCGTTATCAATAAGCTCATCCAGATCGAACCGCGTTTTGCCGACAGGATATCCGTGGTTGAGCAGCTTAAGCACTTTGATGCGGTCATTTCTACTGGCAGTGACAACTCGGCGAGGTATTTTGAATATTACTTCTCGAAGTACCCGCACATTATCCGAAAAAACAGAACTTCATGCGCGATCCTCACCGGTTTTGAATCCGACGAAGAACTGATGCTGCTCGGAAAGGACGTCTTCAGCTACTTCGGTCTCGGATGCAGAAACGTCTCGAAACTATACGTGCCACGCGGTTTCGATTTTCCCAAATTGCTAACCCTCTGGGAACCGTACTCGACGGTGCTTCAACACCACAAGTACCACAATAATTACGACTATCAGAAATCCATCCTGCTTGTCAACAGAATGCATTTCCTTGACTCAGGCTTTTTGCTGCTCCAGGAAAGTGACAAGCTGGTCTCTCCCATTTCTGTATTGTACTACGAATTCTACGACGAGTGGGACAACTTATTGGGCCAACTCGACGCGCAAAAAGAAAAGCTTCAATGTGTGGTGGGCAATATAGAACATGCATCAGTCAAAATTGGTCAGGCACAGTCACCATCGGTTGATGACTATGCTGACCAGGTTGATACATTAAAGTTCCTTTCGTCGCTCGGAGATTAAGGTGCCTTGTTTCGCATTACTTCCACCCAACCTGTGATCGGTTCGCTGCCGCTGAGCTGGAGTCTGTAGAAGTAAACACCATCGGCCACTCCTTCCGCACTCCAGTTATTCTGATAGCTGTCGTTCGAATAAATTTCCTTACCCCAACGGTTTGTGATGATGAGTTTGTTCGATCCGCTTTCCGGTAGATTACGGATAAAGAACAGATCATTGACACCATCATTGTTCGGAGTAAAGATGTTCGGAGGATAAATCGTGGCATCGATCGGAACGAGGATCGGCGGCAGCTCGTATGCGCAACCTGCTGCATCCCGTACGGTGACAATGTAAGATCCGGCAGGCAACACGTCCTTGTAAGGCATCTCGAATTGACTGTGATCGTTAAGCGGCACAACTTCATTGTAACGTTCGAAGTAGTTCAGGAGTGTTGTTGCTGAATCAAGCACGATGTCTATCGTATAACCTCCTGCAGACTCTCCGCCGGCAAAATTCTCGATCACTATGCTACCCGACGATACATCCGGATACGTTGGCTCTACTTCCTTGAGGCTTGCTCCCACAGGATCGTTGATATTGAATACATCGCTCTCTCCAGACTCAACTCCATTTGTACAAAGGGTCTGAACCTGTTTCAGGCTGATGGAATATCGACCCGGCTGTGAGAGGAAGCTGTAAAGCTGAGGATCCTTGATCGTGATCACACCTAGCTCCGGATAGTCGACCGGAAACGTCTGTACTATCTCACCTTCCGCTCCCGAGTTTCTGTCATGTACGGTCACTTCAAATGGCAGATCCTCTTCACCCGTTACGTCCGTAAGCACAATGTATTGCGTATTCTCGTCGCATCGTTTCCCGACATTGAACGATACATCTATGGCTCCTCCCTCTATAGTAAAGTCGAGGCGCGTAGGACAACCCGTAGCCGATGTAGCAATCACAAAATAGTTCCCGGCGCCTACACCGGTCTGATTTGCGATAATTCTACCCTCTGAATCAGGCGTAGGGAAATCCGAAAGAACGATTGTGCTCTCATCGTCACCAAAGCGACCAAATCCCCATTTATACGGCGGAGGCGTTTGGGTTGCTTCCATATCTATCTCCACACGGAAACTTCCATCTGTTCCACCCGATTCGCAGGAAGGCGCAGTATAATCGATCACGGTTATCGGATCTTTCTTCAGAATAACCTGGTTGGGCGACACGATATCTGCACTGTCAAGCATCTGACAGTTATTTGCATCCTTAATTGTGAAATATTTCCTTCCATACTGGAGCCCGCTATATGTTTTTGTACCCGAAAAAGCTTCGAACGCACCACCCTGGAAAGATATTTCGTACGGAGCCAGACCTCCGGTTACGTTACCCACCTCCAATACACCGTCATTGTTGTTACAAGTCGCATCCGTTGTCTGAGCCGTCGATTCGATCTTCGTTGCCGGATTGTTGATCGTTACCATCACTTCGGCAGGACAAAGATCGCTATCATCGTCACGAACCAATATCGGATAAGTTCCATTCGGCGGGAGTGTTGTCAGTGTTTCTCCTGAACTGACCGGATCCCATGAATTACCGTTATCCACCGAATACTGGTACGGAGAAGTTCCGCCGGTAATGGTCAGTATAGCCTTTCCATTGGCTTCATCATAACATGTAGCGTCTCTAAACGACGTTGGATCGGTCGTAGCACTCACAATGGTCGCCAATGGCAGGCTGTGAGAAAGCTGCTCGCAAGTGTAAGTACCATCGTTGATAAAGAACTGATAGTTATTCGAAGGCTTTAATCCCGAGAAGGTGGTCACTGTATTCGCGGGAACCACCACCACTTGTCTGAAGATTTCCGTGCGGGTAGCCGTGATCACGCTGTCGTAAAGGAGAACATAGTATGAGAAGACAGTACGCGTTGGATCTGCAGGTCTGATCCTTATCGAAATGGATCCATTGTCCTGATCATCGCAGGTCGGTCGCGAACTTGTAATATCGAATATGAACTGAAGGCAGTTGTTACCAGGATTGTTGTTACAATTTGAAGGCTTGGTGATCTGCGTCATCACCGGATCCGACATACAGCCATTATTATCCTGTACCACTACATTATACACTCCCGTTGACAAGTCATCGATAACATTATTCGTTCCGAACGGTCCGCTGACATTATTTGTCGAATATGAGTACGGCAGCGTACCGCCAACGATATTCGTCACCGTAATCTGACCGTCACCATCAGCACAGGTTGCGTCCGTCTTGTTAACGTCCATCGTTATGACCAGATCATTATCGATCACAACGGAATGGACTGACGAAATACAGTCATTTGCATCTTTCACGATCACCGAATAGTTATCTGCGTCCAGTCCATTAAAGACGTTTGTCGTGACGTAGGTTCCGGGATCGCCGTTAAAAATCGAGTACGTGTAAGGTGCAGTGCCTCCCGTTACAGAAGATATCGTAATCGTACCGTCGCTGATTCCCTTACAGCTTGCATCCGTCTTCGAAATGACAGGCACAATGTTTCCGATCAGATCAATCGATACTGTTTCGGTCTCAGACAAACATCCGTTGTTATCCCTAACCACAATTTCGTACGTGCCCTGGTTCAGGCCCGTAAAGACATTTACAGAAGACGGGAATGTAGCGCCACCGTCATTTGAATACTGGTATGGGGTAGCTCCACCTGTCACATTAACGGTGATCGATCCGTCATTTCCGTTACACGATGACGCATTTGTTTTCGAGATAGCTGTTTCGATCTCCGTGTCAGCATTGATGATGATCGAGTATACCGAAGAGATACAGAGGGTATTCAAATCGCGCACCAGAACGGAATAATTGGTTCCGGCGTCAAGCGCGGTTTTAGTCGGACTGCTTCCGTAGTTAAGACCATTATCAAACGAGTACTCATAGCTACCGGAACCGCCGGCCACCGCAGAAATCGTAATACTACCGGTAGGCTTACCGATGCACTCCGCATCAGTTTTACCGATCGTAGGCAGGATGAATGAATCGGCGCTTATTGTTATAGATACAGGAGCAGATGAACATCCGTTTCCATCGACGACCACGAGTGTATAAAGCCCTGAAGCCAGATTCGAAAACACATTGGAGGCTTGTAGCGGAGAACCATTCAACGAATAGCGGTAAGTTGCAACTCCTCCAGTCACGCCTGTGACGGTGATCGATCCATTACCGACACCATTACATGTCGCATTTGTTGTGGTGTAGGTCGGCACTGGCAGAGATTGTACATCGACTGTAAGTATGGCTACATCGTCGGCGCAACCGAGACCCAATATCCGATATTCGAATGTATATGTCCCGGCCGTTGCACCGACAAAGTTGGCTGAGTTACCGGTGATCGTTACACTTGCGCCTGACAGCTGAGTCCATGTACCTCCCGTATCCGGCGAACCGCCCAGGTTAGCGAGCAGGTCAAAAGCAGCTGCATCAGCACAGGTTGAGACCGAATTGTCGTTGCCTGCTTCCGGCGCAGAATTCACGTTGACCGTTACCATTGACGTCGCTGAGCCACAGCCAGCAACGGTTATCGTGTATTCGAACCGGTACGTATTTGGTGCTACACCCGTGAAATCAACTATATCACCCGTTCTTGTCGCACCACTCATATCGAGATCCACCCAATCACCACCGGGGTCGGGAGAGCCTGTCAGGCTCGCAAACAGGTCAAACGCAGAGTTATTGGTACAAGCCGTAGCAGTGTTATCGCCACCGGCATCTGGTGCTCCATTGATCACATTCACTGTTACAATAGAAGTCGCATCGACGCATGGCCCACTGCCAGTCACTGTGTATTCGAATCGGTAGGAGTTGCCCGCCGTGAGTGTTGTTACATCAAGGTTGTTGCCCGTGATTGTAGCACCGATCGCGTCAAGACTCACCCACGTACCGGAGGCATCAGGTGTACCTTCGAGCTCTGCAAGCAGGTCGAATGAAGTATCCGAGTTACATGCCGTAGCATTATCGGAGATACCAGCATCAGGAGCTTCGGTCACATTTACCGTGAGCACTGCCGTTGCATCCAAACATGGGGCACTCGTAACACGATACTCAAATGTATACGTTCCACCAACTGCCGTCGTGAAATCTGCATCATTACCACCAATGTTTATAGTTGAAGGCCCCGAAAGTTGAGTCCATGTCCCTCCCAAATCAGGGGTGCCATTCAAGTTCGCAAGAAGATCAAATGAATTCTCGGTAGTACAAACATCTACCGTTGCAGCAGACCCGGCATCCGGCTGATCACTCACATTGACTGTCAGTATAGCAGTTGCATCTGTACAAGGTGCATTTGTGAGGCGATACTCGAAAGTGTAAGTACCTGCGACAACCCCGGTAAAGTCTGCAGAGTTACCCGTGATCGTTACCACACTTGTACCCGATAACTTTGTCCAGGTACCTCCGGCATCCGGCGTACCTCCAAGGCTACCAAAGAGATCGAACGAATTATCGGTACTGCATACAGGGACAGTAGCAGGTACTCCTGCGTCCGGAGCTTCACTTACATCGACTGTAAGTATGGATGTTGCGTCAGGACACGTTCCCTGTACGACGCGATACTCGAAGGTGTATGTCCCGCCTGTTGCACCGGTAAAATCCGCGTTGCCTGAAGAAATTGTAATAACGCCCGGGCCGGAGAGTTGTGTCCATGCGCCTCCGGAATCCGGCGTGCCTCCGGCGGTAAGTGTGTAAGAATTATTGGTATTGCAAACTATGTCATTTGAATTGCTACCTGCATCAGGGCCATCAGTCACATTTACTGTCACTATAGCATTGTCCGTTCCGCAGGAAAGGGTAATGTCATATTGATATCTATATGAGCCTGGGATAACGCCCGACAAATCCACATTATCACCGGTTATGGTTGCGTTGCTTCCGTCGAGATCAGTCCACGATCCGCCCGGATCCGGATTACCATTAAGTCTGGCAAAGAGATCAAAAGCCGTGTCGTTTGTGCATCCGGCATCTGTATTATCCGTTCCCGCGTTCGGCGTAGTGGTGACCCTTACCGTTACGATCGCTGTCGCGTCAGCACACGGAGCCGTGCCTGATACGGTATACTGATACCTGTAGTCTGCTCCCGGAGCAACAGACGTGAGGTCAACGACGTTGCTCACTATTGGAGGAGCACCACTTGCGTCGAGATCGGTCCATGTTCCTCCTGCGTCCGGAGTACCGCCTAAAGCAGTCAATAAATTAAACGCATTATCTGTGTTACACGCTGTTACAGCATTTGAGATGCCGGCATTTGGAGCAGTGACGGTAATAACATTTACTGTACCGCCAAGACTAGTCGCAACGCAGCTGTTCGCATCGCTCAGTGCTGTAACACTGTAGGCTCCTGCAGGGGCATTGGTGATCGTAAAGGTGTTCGTCGCATGACCGTTAACCG
>CBHTUB010000177.1:0-10973 GCA_966095595.1 uncultured Chryseosolibacter sp.
TTTGCGGGTTTACAGCGTAGAAGAGAGCCGTAAGGCGATTGGCTATAACGTACATAGCGTCCAGAACAACAACGACCGCGGGATCCACATCTGCAAGTCGATGGCCGCCTGGACGTTGTATGGTGATGGTGAAACGCCGGAAATCACGGGAATGAAAGGCGACCACCTCGTTGGCAAATATTATGTCGAGTTTGATAAAGCGTACAAGGCTCAGGTAAAGGCACTCGTTGAGAAGGGTAGTAGTCAGGAGGAGGCGGAGAAGAATGCACCGATCATGAAGCTCGCTTCCGATATGCTGAGAAAGTGGGAACAGAAAGATCCGGAGATACTCGAGTTGTGGAAAACGATGAACGGATGGGTATATGACGGATTCAATCAGACATATAAGGTGATGGGTGTCAGCTTCGACAAGCTGTATTACGAATCCGATACTTATCTATTGGGGAAAGAAGAAGTTTTGAATGGACTTGAGAAGGGAGTGTTTTTCAAAAAGGAAGACGGCTCAGTTTGGGTTGACCTTACGTCCGACGGGCTCGATCAGAAAGTGTTGCTGCGCTCCGATGGCACTTCCGTATATATGACACAGGATATCGGCACGGCTATTTTGCGTTTCAGGGACTTCCCAAAGATCGTGGGACAGATTTATACGGTGGGAAATGAGCAGGAATATCACTTCAAGGTGTTGTTCCTCATCCTGAACAAGCTCGGCTATGACTGGGCACAGCGTTGCTATCACCTTTCCTATGGCATGGTCGATCTGCCGACGGGTAAGATGAAATCCAGAGAGGGTACCGTCGTGGATGCGGACGATCTCATCGCCGAGATGGTGGGTGAAGCGGAGAAGCAAACGCGGGAGCTGGGAAAGATCGAAGACCTGCAAAGCGACGAAGCGAGGGATCTGTACTACATGATCGGCCTTGGCGCGTTGAAGTTTTTCCTTCTGAAAGTAGACCCTAAAAAGAGGATGCTATTCGATCCGAACGAGTCCATTCAGCTCCAGGGTTTTACCGGTCCTTTCATTCAATATACACACGCAAGGATCAAGGCGATAGTCAGAAAGGCACAGGGTTCCGGCATTCATACGACCACTGAGGACCTTCAAAATGTAACCTCGCTCGAAAAGGCAGAGCGCGAGGTCATACAGAAATTGAGCGCATTCGAAAACAAGGTCCGTGAAGCCGGGCGCGAATACTCGCCTGCCGTGATCGCCAACTATGCCTTTGAGCTGGCAAAAGAATACAATCAGTTTTATCAGAGCATTCCGATCTTTAGCGAGACCGACCAGTCAAAGCTAAAGTTACGCGTCGCGTTGTCCGAAGCTGTGGCACGTGTCATCGGGAAGTCTATGTCCCTGCTGGGAATTCGCGTTCCTGAAAAGATGTAGTGATCAGTGACCACTGCCATCAGATCATCGCACCCGGGATCGGAATGTGGTAGATGTACATATACCAGAAGTACACAAAGTTCGCAGCAACGACCAACAAGAAGACAACGTTGGTAGCGTCTGCCCGATTCCACACTTTTCGTATTGCATCCTGTAGCAACGCGACAACTGATAGCAACAGCACAAGGAGAATAATCGCTTCGAACAAGCTCGTATCATTTCGTTCCTGGGCCGACCCCGAAACATATCGGAGCAACAGTACATTGATCAGCGATGGAATAGCGAGCGAGATAGCAAATTTGATCCAGGAGAACATAAAAACCGCGTATTACCCTGCGGCGTATCCTTCGCGTTCTGTGTATTCACAATCCATGTCCTGCCGACTTCAAAACGTTAGCGGATAACGAGTCGAATGCGCTTAACCCGCGAAGGTTGAACCGCAGAGAAAGATAGTTATTTGTTCGCTTTTGTGCTATCGGGTTTATTTGATGATGGCTCGAAGTTCAGTGAGGTCGAATTCACGCAATAGCGCAGTCCGGTCTCTGTGGGGCCATCGTCAAACAAGTGACCAAGGTGCGATCCGCAGCGCGCGCACATGATCTCGGTTCTTACCATTCCAAAGCTTCTATCGGTTTCCGTGATAATTTTTCCACCAGCGATTTCTTTATCGAAGCTCGGCCATCCGCAGTGCGAATCGAATTTCATGTCCGAGGTGAAAAGCTCATTTCCACAGGCAGCGCAGGTGTACATGCCCTTTTCATGATTCAATGTCAGCTTACCGGTGAACGGACGGTCCGTGCCCTTCTCGCGCAGTACATGATATTGCTCCGGCGTGAGGACCTTTTTCCATTCCTCTTCGCTTCGAACAATCTTTTTTGTGGTATCCATTGCGGTGTTTTTTTGAGTTGATCGACCATTTTGTGCATACGCGTGGTTGTCGCGGTCCTTACAGCCGGAAATAACCACCAGTATCAGTAAAATTATATTCTTTATCATAACCTGAAAACTAATCTATTAAACAGATTCCCGTGGTCGAAAGTTTGTCGCCCCCAAGACAATACCGTCGTTTTCCCATATCTACGAGGTTTGGCCGACATCCGGATTCCTGAAATAAATCTTTGTTTTTAAGATACCAATCGGTATCTTTGTGGCATGAGAAACCCAGAGGCGACGCGAGAGAGAATCCTGAAGAAGTCCGGTATTTTATTCAATACCAAGGGTTATAAGGCCACTTCCATCAGCGAGATAACCGACGCCACGGGATTCACGAAGGGAGCGATCTACAGGCATTTTGAGAACAAGGAGAAGCTCGAGCAGGAGAGTTTGTTTTATCTCTCGTCCATCATGTTCGATGAAGTAAAGAACAAGGTGAAGGAGCACCTTACGGCTCCGGACAAGCTTAGGGCAGTGTTCAGATATTTTGAGTCCTACGTCACCGATCCTGTCGTAAAAGGCGGATGTCCGCTGTTGAATGCGGCGATAGAAGCAGATGACGCGCATCCAACGCTTCGGAAAACGGCATTGCGTGTATTGAACATCCTTGAGGCCTCCGTGATCGCCATTCTCGATAACGGGATAAGGTACAGGCAGATCAGGCCGGAAGTGGATAAAGAGTCATTCGCATGCCTCGTCATTGCTTCCCTCGAGGGAGCGATCATGATGAGCAAATTGAAAGGAAACAATGAAGACATCAGAAGGGTAATCCGCCACCTGGAGTCCCAATTGCAGTTTATAATTTTGTAATTTTTTTTTCACTAAAACGATACCGATCGGTATCTAACTTTATGAAAGCATTGATCACCAAAACACTCGGTTTGTATCTCAACACGCTGGCGCTCGTAGCCCCTTCCAAAGCAGGGGAAAAAGGATTCAAATTGTTTTGCAGGCCGTTTCGCACGCAGCTGAACGACAAGCAGAAGGACTTCCTCCATAGTGCGCACAAGTTCGCGATCGAGCACGATGGCTTGAAGATCCAGGGATATAAATGGGGAAGGGGTGAGAAAAAAATCCTGTTTCTTCACGGATGGCAAAGTCATACCTATCGCTGGAAGCAATACATAGAAGACCTTTCGTTTGACGAATACACGATCTATTCGGTCGATGCGCCGGGACATGGCCTGTCGGATGGCAACTTCCTTTCCGTACCCGTTTACAGCTCACTGATCCAAAATGTTGTTGTTCAACTTGGTGAGCTCGACGCGATCGTTGCCCACTCCATCGGAGGCTTTTCGGTTTTGCACGCCTTGCATGTTTATCCGTTGCTATCGGTTCGTAAGCTCATTCTCATGGCCCCTCCCGGGGAGGCCGTCGATTTCTTCACGTTTTACCAGCAGACGTTGAGCCTGTCCGGTCGCGCCATGCGGGCTATCCTCGGTCATTTCGAAAATATTTATGGTGTAAGGCCAGACTATTTTTCAACCATTTCATTCGCGCGATCACTGGCGATACCTACGCTCATCGTACACGACAAGCTTGATGACGAAGCTCCCTGGCACTATTCGGCAAAGATCGGAGAGATCAATAGAAAAGTCTCCCTTCATTCAACGGAAGGGCTTGGCCATAATCTCAGATCGGCAGAAGTGGTTAAAGTTGTTTCCGGCTTCGTGAGAGGCGATGAGGTTGTAAGGCAACAGCCGCAGCATACTACTGCGGCCGTATAACTTATGCCATTTTGGTCGCGCGCTCTGTCGGCGAGACTGTAAACTTCAATATCTCGGTATGCCGCAGAACGGTCAGGTCGACGACGGAAAGGATCTCCTTCTTTGTCAGTTCCCTGAACAGCTCATGGGTGGAGTTCATCGGTTTGCCATTGAACGACAGAATAATGTCGCCCTCGAGAAGCTGGGAACGTGAGGCGGGAGAATCCGGTTCGATGCTCACCACAAACAATCCATTCTTGTTCGGCAGGTGATAATGCCTGAGGATCTTTTGATTGATGGGCACTTCCTGTGTTCCAATTCCGAGGAATGCCTTGAAGACTTTACCTTTGCTGATCAGTTGACTGGCAATCTCCTTCGCGGTGTTGATGTTGACCGAAAAGCTGAGGCCCTGAGCTCCGCTGATCATAGCCGTGTTGACCCCGACCACTTCGCCGTCCGTGTTGATCATAGGTCCGCCGGAGTTGCCAGGGTTGAGTGCCGCGTCGGATTGGATCACGTTATCAACCAGCCGGCCCGACTGGGTACGCAGTGAGCGACCCAGCGCGCTTACTACCCCGGTTGTAACGGTGTGCTGATAACCATACGGGTTTCCGATAGCAATGACGAACTGACCGATCTGCAGGTTGTCACCGTCGCCCAGCTGAGCCACGGAATAACCTTCCGCATATATCTTGAGAATCGCAAGGTCGGTATCGGGATCCTGACCAACGCAGGTGGCTTCGATCTCATTTTCGTTGAGCAGGCTTACCATGATCTTCTCGGCGCCATTCACCACATGACTGTTCGTGAAAATGAAACCGTCTGATGAAAAGATAAAGCCCGATCCTGATCCGGCCGGACGAAGTTTTCCTTTTATCGTTTTATAGACGTCGATTTTGACGACCGCGTTTTTTATTTTGTTGACGGCACCAATGACCATCTCTGAAAAAGCATCCATAGGCTTGTATTGTTTCCCTGACATTTTACAAAAAACTGTCCAGTGGTCGTTTCAAGCTGATTTGGCGGTACACCATGGACAAATTGGCCTGAAAAGGGACACAATAAATCACTTTATTTTTCCGACGTACAAGGTGATTCTTACCAGTTACTCATTTAATCTGCCATTTAAGCGGCTGTATGGTTTACTGATAAATGTCGTTTTTTCATGATCCGCAATGTGATAATTTTCTGATGTGAAATATCTCACTCCTCTCTCTTGCCTTCTCTTCGTCAGTTGTTTCCATATGCGAAACCCTGCACAGACCCCTGATTTTCAGGAACCGGTTTTGATCGACGCAGCGTTCATCAATTCACACAAACTTCATTGCACTGCATCAGTTCAATACTTCTATGACCAGAATAAAAACGAGCTGGTATGGACTGATGGCTCAGGCTTAACAAGACAGGCCGTGGAGCTGGTTTCATTTATCAATGGTGCGTTGGGACGCGGGCTGGATCCTGATGAGTACCATCTGGACGCGATCACACAGCTGGAATCTGACTCGCTCATCAAAGACGATCGGAAACGTATTGATGTACTCTTAACGGATTCATACCTGAATCTTTTCCGACATCTGTCGCAGGGACGGCTTGATTCAACGGGCACGGTCAGACGGGATTTTTCGGGTATCACAGACTCTGCAGCTGTGCTGTCACTTACGGAAGCGTTAGGCGATGCTACGGTCAGACAGAAACTGGAACAGCGGGAACCGCTGACTACGCAATACGTTTCGATGCGCGACACGCTGACACTTCTTGTCAGCTCCGGGGCGTCGGATTCCGTAACCCTCGCCAGGAAAAGAATATTGGCCCTTAATATCGAGAGGTTGAAGCGTTATCCTGAAAGACCGTCAAGATATGTCTATGTAAACATCCCGGCGTTTCTGATGTATGTGATTGAAAACGACAGTGTCGTGTTCGAGTCCAGGGTCATTGTAGGAAAACAGGCCAGTCAGACACCAGAACTTCATAGTGTCATCAAGTCGTTCATTATTTATCCCTACTGGCATGTGCCGCGTGGCATTGCAACAAAAGAGATCCTGCCACTCGTGCAAAAGGATAGTGCTTATCTTTTCTCGCACAACTTTGAGGTCCTCGACCGCTTCAACGAGGTAATTCCGTCAGAGACGATCGACTGGGCGTCCCTGAGCGAAGACTATTTCCCGTATACGTTCCGCCAGCGAGAGGGACGAGAGAATAGTTTGGGCATTTTCAAATTCGTTTTTAATAATTCCTATGGAGTATATCTGCACGATACCAATGGACCGAGGTTATTCAGGAAAGAGAAACGTGCAATGAGCCATGGATGTGTGCGTGTACAAAGGGCCGCCGACTTCGCAAAGTATTTGGTTCGTGACGACAGTGTATACACGACGGCCGATGACCTCGAGCAATATCTCGGTCTCAAGGAAAGGGTTCAAATAAAAGTGATGAATCCCATTCCGGTATATGTAGAGTATGCTACCAGCGAGTTCAGGAATGGCCGGATCAATTATTATGCTGATATCTACGACAGGGACCGGCAAATCGAAAATGCATTGTACGCGTTACAATCTTCACCTAATCTTTGATAAGATTCTTTATTTTCTCAAAGAGCAATTTAAGGCTGATCGGCTTTAGCATAAAGTCATTCGCACTTGCGTCGCGGGCCAATTGTTGCACTTCCGGATTTGCCGAGATCAGAATGACGCTTATGTCTTTTAGATTGTGGTCCATTTTAAGTTGCTGACATACTTCATAGCCGGTGATACCGCCGAGATTGATATCGATGACATACACATCGGAAGGCGTATGATTTTCGAGGTCGTCAAGAAATTCTTTTCCACTCGTATATGAATTTACGTCATAGCCTTCGCTCCTCAGAGCTATCTGCAGCAGATGTCTCAGATCATTGTCATCGTCGATAACCGTTAGTCTTTTTTTCATGCTGCCTGTGGAATAACGTCTACAGGGATTTCCGTTGATATTGCCGCATAGTTAATCAAAAGCAAAAAAAAGCGTTTTGTAGAACTATCGTTGCCCGAACGCCGTGTGGCAGAAATTTTTTTTATAAATATCTCAGAAATAAAAGAATTATCATATACGATTAAGTCGCTTATAGTGATGGGAGATAAAAATTTGAGGGTATGAAAGCGAAAACGTTAAAGACCATACTGGAACAAATAGGAATGAAACTAAGAAGTCTCAGAGAGGAGAAGGGTTATGACAGTATTAAGGACTTTGCCAGTGATCACGATTTGCCGATGATCCAGTATTGGAGAATCGAGAAGGGAAAAGCAAATCTGACATTAAAAAGTCTCACGAAGATTCTCGCAATACACAGTATATCAGTTGAAGATTTTTTCTGCCGTTAAATAAACAATCAGGGCCGGAGCGAAATGCTTCGGCTTTTTTTATTGGCGTCTAAGGCTATAACGCATCGATTCCTTCAGGTTGAAAGATCCGAGTTTATGGAAACGATTCAAACTTGTCGAGATAGTGCTTTGATCGTCGATGGCACAAGATGGCAGACCCAGTATACTCATCAGGTTTGACAACGTAATTCACAGACATCCGAAATCAGCATTTCCGTTTGCATTCTGACCGTCTTGAGGAGGTGAATGCCCCAGGACCGGATATTTCAGACCGTATGTTCTTGTTCGATTTTTCTTGAGGACTGTTTGCCTTGATCTCGGAGGAAGGGTGAGGGTGCTGAAAATCAGATTGCGACTGACAAGGCCACCTCGGGCATTTGGAGTGCTCATCGCAACCCTCGGCATCGAGGATGAGGATCCTTTGTCGGCGGATTTTAATGCTCCATCAAAGATGTGGGCCTCGATAGTCCGCAATGTTAAGGATTGCCATGGGCGCGTTATCAGGATTATGGGAAGATTCAGGACCGATGGTTTGGCGGGCGTGGCGGAGGTAGATAGGTGGACTCTATGTCAAAGGATTTCGGATGGATTTAGGCGTTTTTTTTACGATATCGTAGTTTCTTAGTATTATTGCAGCCCGTTTCGGTTTCCGAAATGGATTCGGGGTGTAGCGCAGCCCGGTTAGCGCACCACGTTAGGGACGTGGGGGTCGGAAGTTCGAATCTTCTCACCCCGACTTCGCCCGCCGATGCAGTTTCTGCGTAGGCGGGCTTTTTTGTTTCCCTGCAGTTTCTATTTCATAGTCCAGAGTGCATTGGGCTTCGCCCGCCGAAGCAGTCTCTGCGGAGGCGGGCGGGTTATGTTGCTAAGTTCAAATGAATAAAAAGACATCAGGAAAAGCCGGCACTGAACACTAATTGCCGTTAATTCTTGTTCCTTATACCTGTGGTTTCCAAAAACAAAAAGGTTATGAATTGCAATACCGAGTACGTTCCATCTGGATAAACATCTGGTATAATAATCTCAAATCTTCCCAGTTCGATTCCACGGTAAGCAGTTTCCTGGTAATCATTCTACGATCACATTGTTAGAACCTGATTTCAAACGTTTATAAGGATTTGCCATGAATTCGCTGACAAATTTATCAAAGCCAGCCACATGCGCCTTGTCTTTTATCATTAGCAAATTCGCGTTCGGCATTGTACGCTTGATCAGGCGATTATAAAAAGGACGCGTCCATGGATCCAGCATGCCGGCAGATATAAGCGCAGGGACATCGGAATACACCGGAGTTTTAAAGTATCCCGGCACCGGCTTCACTTTCCAGCAACTACATATTGTGTGGTTAACATTGTTGAACGCATACCCAGCCAACCAGGGAAGAATCTTATTCTGCTCCTTCACTTTATTCAGTTCAGAATACGCAATCTGTTCAGAGCAATACACAGAAAGTCGCATGCCATAAGACAAGCTCTCATCGCCGGCAAATTTACGGTCGAGCACTTGTTTTATGTAAGGCGCATGATTTCCGTTCACCAGGTCATGAATTACGGCAGGTGTATTGCTGAACTCACCATTGTTCATACGGTTAAAAACTGCATCGAGCAATTCATTTTTAGAATAGCGAACATTCCATATTCTACCGTCGCTTTCCGTATACGTGACGTTGAACCGTTGATCCCGAAGTGAAGCGAAGTATTCCTGGAATCTGTTTCGTAAGTTGGGAAAGGTTACGTTTTGCACCGTGTCCGATTCAACGCGGTTGAATAATTCATTTAGCGCCTCCTGATGATTGAACAGAGCATGTTCTTCATAATTGACATAACCCGGCAGAGGTGAATTTAACAGCAATGATCGAATTCCTTCAGGATGATTTCGTAAAACTGTGAGCATCAATCCACCGCTATAGGAGATACCGAACAACGTGAGCGAATCGATCTTTAGCATCTTTTTAAGGTCTGCTACATCAGTGGCGCTTTCCACGCTGTTGTAAGCTGAAAGATCGATCCCTTTCCTTTCAAATTTCTGCCTGCATTTGGTAACGGCGATACCTATCAGGCTATCCATATTAAGGTCATGACGATATGCGTTCCGGATGACCTCATCAATACCCTCACAATCCAGGCAAGGTATTGCGTTCCGGGTCCCTCGTTGATCGAAGAGGAGAAAACCTCCGAAAGCAAAAGCTCCTCCGTTGAAACGAAGGCTGTCGCCCACGTTGATGGTAGCATATCCGGGGCCACCGGTAGTGTACAAAACAATATTTTTCGTGGAATCCTGATCAGGTTTCCTGGCGAACACGAAAGGAATTTTTGTTTTGTTTCCTGAAGGTTTCTTCCGGTTCTCAGGCACAACGAGATACCCGCATACAGTTTTCAGTCGTGCGTCAACTTTCATCAGGCAGGGACATTGTTCAATTTGAGGGGAATACTTTTGCGCGGTCACTATTCCTTTAAAGGATAACATGCAAGCAAGTAATACCAAAGTGCTTTTCATAATACAGATCGTTACAGGCGGTTGTAAGAAACAACAGTCCGGGAAAATGTCAAAGTAAAAAATGGACAGTTTAGGGTGATTGTAAAAAGGAAGTAAGGTTTGCGCCTGTGAATCGTTTGATCTCTTTGGAAAAATGACTGAAGTCGTAGTAGCCAAAATCATGCGGGGAAAATTGCCCAGAGCACTGAGTGTATCGGCTGAGTGCCAGGCGACATCTGACCATAGAGAAGAAATATTTTGGATTCGTGCCTACGATCTGATGAAAGTATCGATTGAAAGTCTTTTCGGAAATATGAAGATCCGAGGCGATTTCACTCAGCCTGACATCCATATTCGAATCAAGAAAAAGATCGATCGCTTGCTTAACGCACCGGAGGTGAAACTGGCCGGCTGAATTCTTATAGAGCTTGCCGAAAAAAAAGTTGTCCAGAAAGTGCGACTTGGCCTCAAGCCCGATCGGTTGTTTTAGCTTCCTGATAACACTGTCGGGAAGAATTTCCGACGCGGAAACAACGCCATTGCCTATCCTGGCCTGGCTGACACCGAAGATCGATTCAAATCCGAGGGGACTAAATTTTATGGTAAAGATGTTATCAGTTGAAAAATTATTTCGCTCAAGCACAGTGCATCTCAGCACAAGGACATCCGAATTTTTGTCAATTTGTTCTGTTTTGATGCCATTAGAAAGACTATAAGGCGAGCCTAAATTTATCCAGATGGTTGGCGTAAAGCTGGGAAAGAGTGTTACCGTAAATTTATCGGTGTTGATGAAATTCCGGGTAGCTTCAATTGAAGTCTCGGAGAAAAACTCAATATATTCCCGCAATTCAGGAGCAGGGGCTCTGAACTGATAGAGCTTCCGTATGTCATAAAATATCTCGGCGAGTCTTGGATTTCCAGTCATGACTGTGAACTCACTTGAATGGGATCAATATACAATCCGTTAACGAGATCGGTGAATCAATTGAACCAAAATTTCTATCTCGCGCATACTCAAGATAACTACGGCGGGGTAATGTTTTGGCAGGAGCAGGCGTTGCACGGTCAATGTCGATTTGATATCGGGACATCCCTTGTATCGAAATGGGTGCCGTATGCTAC
>CBHTUB010000178.1:0-10968 GCA_966095595.1 uncultured Chryseosolibacter sp.
CTACCGGGAGGAATTTGCAGTATTTCTCCAGAATGCCTTTGAGCTTCCACTCATCCAGAAATTCTTCGGAGTCCTTGTTGATGTGCAGGATCACGTCCGTGCCGCGTGCTGCTTTTGTGGTAACCGAGAGTTCGAACTCAGTAGAGCCATCGCATTCCCAGTGGGCCGCTTCATGTTCGGCAGCCTTGTAGGATCGGCTGACGATCTCGACTTTGTCCGCCACCATAAATGCCGAATAGAAGCCAAGTCCGAATTTTCCGATGATATCTTTTCCGTCAGCCTTGTCCTTGAATTTTTCCACAAACTCGGTTGCTCCGGAAAAGGCGATCTGGTTGATATACTTCTTCACTTCCTCCGGGGTCATACCGAGGCCCTTGTCGGAAACGGTAATGGTCTTTTTATCCTTGTCAAAGCTTACCTCGATCTTCAGATCGCCGAGTTCACCGTTGAACTCGCCCAGCGAGCTGAGTTTTTTCAATTTTTGGGTAGCGTCCACGGCATTGGACACCAGTTCACGAAGAAAGATCTCATGGTCTGAATAGAGAAATTTCTTGATAATGGGGAAAATGTTTTCGGTATGGATTGAAATGGTGCCTTTCTCTTGTGTCGTTGCCATAATTTGATCGATTTATATGCCTGGCGTTTGTGTCAAATGTTATTCCAGACCGTAAGTCTGCCAGGAGGAGCAGTGTTTTAGCTTTGGAAATGGCCAAAATGTCATTTGAAACGAAATACCGGTACAGGGTAATGGCAAAAAAACCGAAATGAGTGGAAAAACACGAGCCGGCCCGGCAACGATAACATCGTATATACTGCCAGGAACCAAGTCTGAAAGTGAAACTCTAAACTGAAAAGCTAGAACCGGCCACAACCAGGAAGTTAAGGGCTTTTGAGAATCCGATGGAGCAGTAGAGAATTGTCAGATCTGACCCGTAAAGCAGAGGCGCTGAATTGCCTTAGCTGAATTGCCTTATTTGTGTTCCAAAACAAAAAGTTCCTGCTGTGAAGAATCAGACTTTTTTGTCTGATTAACTTTAGTCAACCGCTGCTTTTCTTTGTTTGCGTTGTATACCCAAACGCCCAGAGGAATAATCACACTTAACAGGAATCCTCCCATTATCAGTGACAGCACAAGATCATTATTTTCCATTGTTTAATAGATTTTGAATGACTTGATTTTTAATGTAGATCATTCGAATACAGATCACCACAATTATCATTCCGCCTGCGACTAAAACCGAGTCCCTGGCATTTTTCATTTCTCCCAGTAATAACGTTAAAACACCACCGCCCGTTGCCGTCGCTAACACCGCGAAAAGTTTTAACAACTCGGTGTGATATCGCAGTTTTTCTTTGATTTGATCGGCTTCCTGTAACGGCACGAAAAACTAGAGAGGTTTGACAAAAGTTAATCAAAAGTAGTACGTATATCAAATCGGGACAAGTTCAATTTGTCTGCATGGCGTGCCTTGATTGGGAAAAACTGCCGCTTCAAGCGGCATAATGAAAAATAGTTTCTTTAATTTGTGACAAAGAACCCTTTATTATGAGAAAGCACCTATACTCTCTCCTGGTTGTATCCCTGACGTTTCAGGCCTGTAGTGATGATTCGACATCGCTGAGCAAGACAACCCTTAAGCTTCCGGACGCACCCTATCAGTATCTTACCGGAACCAGTGTACCGACACTCGGCAGGGTGCTGTTTTACGATAGGCAACTGTCCCTGAATAATTCGGTTTCGTGCAGCTCCTGTCACGTACAGACGCTGGCGTTTGCCGACAACCAAAAAGTAAGTCGTGGTTTTGAAGACCGCCTGACCTCCCGCAATTCAATGCCTATTCAGAATCTGAATACAGGGTTTGAAGGGTTTCCAATTGCTCTTTTCTGGGATGGGCGTGAGACCGATCTTCAAACGATGGTGACAAAACCGATCGTGAATCACGTAGAGATGGGAATACCCGAGCTCGAAACCCTTGCCGATAAATTATCGACCGTACCCTATTACGAAGATCTTTTCGTTCAGGCATATAACTCTCCGGACATCACGCCCGATAAGATTGCCCACGCGCTCAGCTCTTTTGTAATGAGCATCGAGTCCAGGAACACCAAATTCGATCGGTCTTTGCAAGGCACCGAATCGCTTTCCGCCCTGGAGAATGTCGGAAAGCAATTGTTCAATGAAACCTATAATTGCAACTCCTGCCATCAGATACAAGATCCTCATGGATACATTCAGGCAGGCACATTCGCCAACATCGGACTAGACGAAGTGTATTCTGACAACGGGGTGGAGCAAGTGACAGGCAGCGCCGCCGACAACGGCAAATTCAAAATACCGTCTCTCCGCAATGTTGCGCTTACGGCTCCCTATATGCATGATGGCAGATTTGAAACACTTGACGAAGTTCTGGAGCACTACAGCGTTGGCATAGAGGACAATCCGAACCTCGATCAGAGACTCCGTTCGCAGGACGGCGGGCCGATGGTGTTCAACATACCCGATACTGATAAGCAAGCGATTATTGCTTTCCTTCATACATTAACGGATCAGGAGATGATCTCTGACGTCCGGTTCTCAAATCCCTTTAAATCCCACTAGTGACTATGATGTTTAGGACGATCGCCAGTGTTGCGCTGGCGAGTCTCTGTAGTTTTGCAAACGCTCAGACCGACTCAACCACGAACTCTCAAACACGTCATTACCTTGGCGTCCAGGCTAACCAGTTATTCAGGCAAATATTAAGTCTGACCGACGACGATACTCCGATAAATAACCCATACCTCCTAACCTATACGGTGAACGGACCGTCTGGATTCGGTCTTAACGTGGGTCTGGGATATCAGTTCGACGAGATAAAGACATCGGACGGACAGATCGATCGGGAAACGAACACTGACGATTTTTCATTCAGGGTAGGTCCTGAAAAAAAGTTCTGGATGGGAAAGCGGTGGCTCGCGAGCGGTGGCTTTGATGTCGTGATCCAAAGCATCAAGAATGAGACCACCAACAAAACCGAAACTGACTTCGGACGGAGCAAGATCTCGACGACCAGCAAAAGTAATGGCTGGGGATTTGGCCCGAGGTTCGGCCTCTCCTTTCAGATCAGCAATAACATTTTCATCGGCACCGAGGTGACGTATTACTTCCAGAAAATGAAGGAAAAGGGTGAGATCAACTCTTCCATCACCACGAGACAGACGGACTTCAACGGAAACGTTATTGAAACAACCGAAACGGACAAACAGAAAACCGACGATAAAACCAAGCACTTGCAGTTTACTGTGCCCGCAGTCTTGTTCCTGGTCCTCAGAATGTGATTATCGCAACCGGTCAGAATCCCTCACGATCCTTTCATCACGCCGGATAAAGTGGTTTGATAAAAGATTGCAGATTACGGCGATGCCCGGCAACCAAAGCGCCAGGCCATAATTTCCTGCCTGAAAGGTTTTAATGAACTGATTTGAAAAGAGTACGCCGCAGGCAATCGTACCTGCTATGAAAAACGAATTCAAGGCCCCGAGCTTCATCTGCAGCATTCTGTTTTTATAGCTGCGGATCTCGATCACCGCTATGGTGATGGAGGCAATCAGAAGGATTGCCGTAAGTGCATAGGGATAGTATTCTGTGACACGCTGTCCGTTCTCGATCACGGAATAGTGGAAAGGATATAACTGATATGATTGCCCCGTTGGTGCATTATAGACCCAAATCGGTAGAAAGATCGAGACCACCAGGCTGGCGATTGCTACCACCAGAAATACAGTTTGAATTCTTTGCCACATGTTTGTGTTGATTTAACTTGCTGCCTTTTAATTTCTGGCAAAAGTAAAGGATTTGGGCGATGGACAAAACCTCGCACCATAATCGATAAATATTATACCCGCTTAATCTATGCATACTGCTTATGTTGTTGATGTGGTTCGAACGCCGATCGGGAAATACGCCGGCTCACTTTCCGGAGTACGTCCCGATGATCTGGCTGCGCATGTCATCAGAAAATTGCTTGAAAGGAACTCATCAATACCCCAATCATTGATTGAGGACGTTGTTTTCGGTGCTGCCAATCAGGCTGGTGAAGACAACCGCAACGTAGCAAGGATGGCGTTGCTCCTGGCCGGGCTTCCGGTGGAGATCGGGGGCGTGACGGTGAACAGGCTGTGTGCATCAGGTTTGCAGGCGATCATGGATGCGTCTAGAGCGGTCATGACAGGCGACGGAAGCGTCTTCATCGCCGGGGGAGTTGAAAGTATGAGCCGCGCGCCATTTGTAACGGCGAAAGCTGAAGAGCCTTTCAGCCGCAAGGTAGAAACGTACGACACAACACTGGGTTGGCGTTTTGTCAACTCGAAACTTTCGAAACTCTACCATCCGTTCTCAATGGGTGAGACAGCGGAAAATGTAGCGGAAAAATGGAAGGTGAGCCGCCAGGATCAGGATGCATTTGCGTTGCGATCGCAATCCAATTATAAGACGGCATTTTCGGCGGGGAAATTCAGGGATGAGATCGCTCCGATCTCCGTTGCCCGTGGCAAGAATGAAACGGTGGAAGTCAGCACCGATGAGCAACCCCGTGAGACAACCCTGGAGAAGTTATCGGCCCTAAAACCTGCGTTCCGCGAAGGAGGCTCTGTTACGGCAGGGAATTCGTCGGGCATAAATGACGGCGCCGCAGCATCACTAATTGTAAATGAGGAAATGGTGAAGAAGTATAACCTCAAGCCTTTGGCGAGGGTGGTGTCGTTGGCAGTTGCAGGAGTCGATCCTGCGCACATGGGCGTTGGGCCGATTCCCGCAACGCAAAAAGCATTGAAGCGCGCCGGACTCACGGCCAGGCAACTGGATCTGATCGAATTGAACGAAGCCTTTGCTTCACAGGCCGTAGCATGTATGCGCGAGCTTGGACTGGATGAGGCAAAAGTCAACGTGAATGGTGGGTCAATTGCGATCGGTCATCCGCTTGGATGCAGTGGCGTGAGAATTACGGGGACGTTGTTGCATGAAATGAAGCGACGCAATGTGAAGTACGGGCTGGCCACGATGTGTATAGGTGTGGGACAAGGCGCGGCAGTGATCTACGAGAAGGTATAAATCACCTGGATGCGTTACTTCTTCGAAATCGCGTATAACGGCAAAAACTATAATGG
This sequence comes from uncultured Chryseosolibacter sp., assembly GCA_966095595.1. Classification (GTDB taxonomy): domain Bacteria; phylum Bacteroidota; class Bacteroidia; order Cytophagales; family Cyclobacteriaceae; genus Chryseosolibacter. Next base: position 5,146 of record CBHTUB010000178.1, read on the forward strand.
CTGGCAAAGCCAGAGTAACGGTATAGGCGTTCAGGCCGTTGTCGAAGATGCGCTTTCAAAGTTGCTTCAGCTCGAAGTACGTATTGTGGGCAGCGGACGGACGGATGCCGGCGTACATTGCGAGCAACAGTTCTTTCATGTCGACATCGGGAAAGATCTTCCGTCAAATTTTCTGTTGAAGTTGAACTCGTTCCTGCCCGCCGATATTGTCATTGGGTCGATCAGCAGGGTGAAGGACGATGCCAGCGCACGTTATGATGCTATCCAGCGGTCATATCGCTACCAGATCACGCGGAAGAAAAACCCATTTTTGCAGGACTATGCCTGGCATTTTTTTAAGGAAATAGATATTCAAACCATGAACAGAGCCGCTTCGTTATTAGTGGGTGAGCAGGATTTTGAATGTTTCAGCAAGGTGCATACGGATGTCAACCATTTTCTGTGTACGATCACCAGGGCTCAATGGACGCTGAAAGACGATTTGTTGGTCTTCGAGATCTCTGCCAATCGTTTCCTGAGGGGTATGGTGAGAGCAATAGTCGGAACGTTGCTGGATGTCGGTACGGGGAAGATCAGGGTCAGCGATTTTGAAGCGATCATCAAAAGTCGTGACCGGAAGAAAGCAGGAGCCAATGTTCCGGCACAGGGTTTATTTTTGACAAGTGTAAAGTATCCCTCAGAGGTTTTTATTAAATAGGATTTGTGGATAAAGAGCAGGTAAGTAGCGGTAATATTATTGACTGGTCGGTGCTGAGGCGCCTGATGAAGTTCGTGACGCCATATCGCGGGCGATTTTACGTTCTTGTATTTTTGACCTTCACGATCGGACTCCTTGCTCCGCTCAGACCATATCTTGTGCAGGTAACGCTCGATCGTGATGTAAGCAATGGCGATTACCAGAGCATGGTGAAAATGATGGTGATCCTGCTGGGATTGCTGATTGCACAGACCGTCGGACAGTACGCGCACACCTATCTCTCGGGCTGGATGGGGCAACAGGTGATACGCGACATCCGAACAAAACTATACGCGCACCTGCTCACGCTCCGATTGCGTTTCTTTGACAAGACACCGATAGGCCGCCTGGTGACGCGGACGATCTCCGATGTGGAGACCCTCAACGACATATTCAGCGAAGGTCTGGCTGCCATGGTGAGCGATCTTCTTCAGCTTATCTTTATTCTCGGTCTCATGTTCTATACAGACTGGCGCCTTTCCCTGCTCAGTCTTTCGACGATACCGCTGTTGCTGATCAGCACCTATGTTTTCAAGGAGAAGATCAAGGTTGCTTTTAACGACGTGCGGAACGCCGTGGCCAATTTGAACACTTTTGTTCAGGAGCATATTACCGGGATGAACATTGTGCAGATCTTTGCCAGCGAGAAAAAGGAATTCGAGAAGTTCAAGGTAATCAACGAAGAGCATCGTCAGGCCAACCTGCGTTCCGTCCTTTATTACTCTATATATTTCCCCGTAGCCGAGATCATTTCTGCTGCAGGGATTGGGTTGCTGGTATGGTACGGTGCAAAAGGCGTGATCGCCGACACGGGCATAACCGTCGGCGAGCTGATTGCATTCATCATGTATATTCAGATGTTCTTCCGCCCGATACGGATGATCGCCGATCGCTACAACACACTGCAAATGGGTATCGTAAGTTCTGCACGCATCATGAATCTTCTGGATGAAAAAGATCACGTGCAGGCGAATGGAACTTATCAGCCGGCCGTGATCAAAGGCGATGTCCAGTTCGAAAATGTTTGGTTTGCCTATAATGATGAGCAATATGTTCTGCGCGACATCAACTTGCACATACATCAGGGCGAGACCGTTGCACTGGTCGGCGCTACGGGCGCAGGCAAATCATCGATCATCAATTTGTTGAACCGTTTTTACGAGATCAATAGCGGAAGCATAAAAGTCGATGGACGCGATATCAAGGAGTATGAGCTTGGCACTTTGAGAAAGAACATCGGAGTAGTTCTGCAGGATGTATTCCTGTTCAGCGATACGATCTATAAAAACATCACGTTGGGGAATCCTGATGTTACTGAAGAAATGGTGTGGCACGCAGCGGACCTGGTGGGGGCGCGCCGTTTTATCGAACGTCTCCCCGGCAAGCTGTCCTACAACGTGATGGAGAGGGGTTCCACCCTTTCCGTGGGACAACGCCAGCTGATCTCATTTATCCGTGCGATGGTCTATGATCCCAAGATCCTTATTCTCGACGAGGCAACCTCGTCTGTCGATTCGGAGACCGAAGAAATGATTCAGATGGCGATCGGCAAAATGATGAAGGGCAGAACCGCAGTAGTGATTGCACACCGCTTGTCGACTATTCAAAAAGCGGACAAGATTGTGGTTCTCGATCACGGGCAGATCAAGGAAACCGGTAAACACGAAGAATTGCTTCTCCAGGGTGGTTACTATGCGCAATTGCACAAGATGCAGTATAAAGAATTTGTTAGCTGATTATCGGTTGCACCAGTCGAATCCAAAAGTTGTACCTTTATCGTAATTCTTTTTGCGCTATATATGCGGATTATAAGATCTGTCATATTAATACTTATCCTCACTTCTCTTGCCTGGGATGTCCTCGCACAAAGGACGAATACTGGGAAGGCTAAATCCCATCATAGCATAGGCAGCCGAAAGCACGGCAAGCTCCTCGACCCGAAGTCCGATCGCGGAAAATATCCATATCACAGCATGGGCATCAAGCTTGGTGACCCGTTTGCCGTTACCTATAAATTTTACGGACACGAAAGATTTTCCTTTACGATCGATTTTGGGAGGGCGGGAACAGGGTTATACAACAAGTATCATCGCGAGAAATTTTCCGACTATGTGGAGGTGGACACGTTTTCAACAAACGCCTATCTCCAATACCTGACCCATAAAGTGAAAAGAGACCTTGTCGGCGAAGCGAAGTTTCTGTACAATTTTAACGGTGATGATATTTCTCCCGGGTTGCAGCTTTATTTTGGGGCGGGGTGGGAATGGAAAAGTACACGGATCCAGTACAACTACCTTTATACCAACGCATCGTCGGAGAGCAAGCCCGGAACATTTCAGCGAGAACGATTGACGATGGGCCCCCAATTTGTTGCAGGCATCGAATATGCATATTTTCAAATCCCGATTTCAGCGTTTCTTGAGCTGGAATATTTCAGAGATGTCCAGGCCGACCCAGGCTGGCATAGATTTGAAGGCGGTGTTGGGTTACGGTACATTTTTTAACTAAAAGCAAAAATTTTATTCGAATGAAAAAGCTGATCTTCATTGCAGCCTGTACGCTTATTTTTTTTCAAGGCTATTCTCAGAAACAGGGTATCGGTTTGAGGCTGGGAAATCCCATCGGACTTACCTATAAGAAGTATGCGGGTAAGAAAGCGATAGAGCTTGGCCTTTGTACCTCGTCGCAGGGATGGAGCCAAACCTACTATGAAAATAGTTTCGACGCCGACGATGACTTCAACGGCTACAAATACCGCTCGCACAAAGTGCAAAGTGCATTGTACCTCCAGGCCAGGTATCTTGTACATGACGAGATCTATGTTCAGGGGATGGAGGGAAAGTGGGATTGGTACTGGGGCATCGGTGGCGTTCTGAAATTCGCATCGATCAAATATCGCTTTCTCGACGACACGCCTCCCCTCGAAGAATACAAGACCTATCACGACATCGACCTTGGGCCCGAGGGAATCGCGGGAATGGAATATACTTTCGAAGGAGCACCCGTCACTGTTTACGGCGAGATCAGCCTGATGCTGGAATTCGTGAATCGCGTGACGTTACAACCCTTTGGTGCCGTAGGCGTTCGATATAACTTCTGATCCCCCGTTGCGTTTCCTTTGCGCCCTTGCGGTGAAAAATCAGGGACGTAAACTTTACCCTGAGCGTTGTTTGTACAGGGCGGCCAGGAAGTCCATTACACGGAGGACACAAAGGAATGCACATGGAGTTACACCAGGGAAATGTAGATCAGGATTCGGCTTCTTCTACCTGGGTTTGCTTTTCGAACAATTCACGATATAAGCCATCGTGCGAGATCAGTTGGTCATGAGTTCCTTCTTCGACGATCTGTCCGTCGATCAGTACAAGGATCCTGTTGGCAAGTTTTGCAGAAGAAACACGATGCGAAATGATGATCGTCGTTCTGTCTGTCATGATGCGCTTCAGGCTGTTGAGAATGTTGTTTTCGGTTTTTGTGTCGACCGCGGATAAGGCATCGTCGAGCATGAGGATCTTCGGGTTTTTGACGATGGCCCGCGCGATCGATACGCGCTGCTTCTGACCACCCGACAGCGTGATGCCGCGCTCACCGACACGTGTCTCGAAGCCATTGGGGAAATTCTGAATGTTCTCGTAGACGTCGGCGTCTTTCGCGGCCTGCTCGATCTGTTGCTGATCAGCATTCATCAGACCGAAACCGATGTTGTTTGAAATGGTGTCGCTGAACAGGAACACATCCTGCGGAACATAGCCGATCTGCGACCTCAATGTAAACAGGTCGAAATCCCTGATGGGTACGCTATCGATCAGGATCTCTCCTTCCGTGGTGTCGTACAGACGCGTCACCAGATTCGAAACGGTACTTTTTCCGGAGCCTGTGGTCCCGATGATGGCCAGCGATTCGCCGGGGTTCACCGTAAATGAAACATTCTTCAGTGCCCTGATACCGGTGTCAGGGTATACAAAGCTTACATTTTTGAACTCGATCTTTCCGCTGATCTCACGACTGAGGTTTTTCTCCGACTTGAGATCGGAAGTAGTATGCAGGAATTCATTGATCCGTTTTTGAGATGCCTCTGCCCGCTGCACAAGGCTGCTCGTATAACCAAGAGAAGTCACGGGCCAGGTCAACAAGTTCACGTAGATCACGAACTCTGCAATGGTGCCCATCGAAAGCACACCTTCGATCACCAGCTTGCTGCCGGCGTAAACCGTGAGAATAGTACTCAAGCCGATCAAACCCTGCATCACAGGATGAAAGAGTGATTGCACCTTCGTCAGTTTCATCGACTGCTTTTTATACTGGTCACTTTCCTTTTCGAAGTTGTGTATGGAATCGAGTTCGCGATTGAATGACTTGATCACCCGTATCCCGCTAAATGCCTCCTGGACATACGTCGAAAGTTTGGACTGGCTTCGCTGGATCTCTTCCGAGCGGCGTTCCATCGTATTGTTGACGAGAAATATACTGAGCGAAAGAAAGGGCAATGGACTCAGGGCATACCACGTGAGCTCTACATTTATCGTGAACATTAGCGGGATGAGCATAAAGAACAAAGTGAAAAGCTGCAATCCATACATGATGGCGGGACCGACATACATTCTTACACGGCTGACGTCCTCAGAGATCCTGTTCATCAGGTCACCCGTGTTGTTCTTCCGGTAGAAGCTCAGCGGCAGTGATTGATAGTGTTCGAAGATATCGTTCTTGAGATCATACTCTACATGTCGCGACATCACGATGATCGTCTGACGCATGAAGTACAGAAAAATGCCGCGAAGCAATGCCATGGCCAGGATCATGGCTGCGTAGATCAGAATTCCGAACGCGAATACGGAGAAGTAATTGTTTTGAACGGCAAGGCCATTCAGCGACTGGTACAATGACAGGTTTTCGACCACGAGATCGATAGAATACCTGACAAGCTGTGCAGGCAGGATTTGAAAGATGTTCGAAATGATCACGAAGATCGTTCCGAGGATGAGTAGCCATTTATATCTGAGAAGATATTTATTGAGATGCGCGAGTGCTTTCATTTTGTGTAATAATCAGGTCAAACCGACGGAAAAGGTGCCCTTCGTATAACC
>CBHTUB010000179.1:0-10952 GCA_966095595.1 uncultured Chryseosolibacter sp.
GGTTGACCATTATCGCGGGACGTGATTTTTCCGTGCAGAATGCTGCAGACGAGTTTGAAGCATTTATCATCAATGAGACCGCAGCCAAAACACTCGGCTATTCCGATCCAAAAGATGCACTCAATCATCCGATCTTGTGGGACCGCTGGGACGATCCCAAAAAGCAAAAATCGGGGAAGGTGATCGGCGTGGTCAAAGACTTCCACGTGAACAGCCTGAAAGATCCTGTAACGCCGGCCGTCATCCATGTTTATCCTTTTGCCTACTCATCCCTGTCGCTGCGTGTAAAAGGTGACGACATGCAGTCAATGATCGAACACCTGCGGACGACCTGGAAAAAATTCAACAGCGAGTGGCCCTTCGAGTACAAATTCCTCGACGAGAATTTCGACAAGATGTATAAGTCGGAGGAGAAGCTCGCGACGTTGTTCAGCTTTTTCACGGGCTTTACGATCTTCATCGCGTGTCTCGGACTTTTCGGATTGGTGGTATATAGCACAAGCCAGCGTTACCGTGAGATCAGCATCAGGAAAGTTTTAGGCGCAGAAGTGCCGGCGTTGGTGCTTATGCTGACAAGAAATTATTTCGTGCTGATCGCGATCGCGTTCGTGGTTGCTGTTCCGTTCAGCTACTACGCCGCGCAAAAGTGGCTGGAGGCATTCACGTATCGGATCGAGATCTCGCCACTGCTTTTTGTGCAGGCTGGGTTATTCGTTCTTCTTGTCACGTTGGTTACCGTGGGGATACAGGCTTTCAGCGCTGCCAGAAGCAATCCGGTAGATGCGTTGAAAGAACAGTAATGACTTCGGTTCTCTGCGTCTCAGATAGAGCACGCAGATCGCGACCGATATGTTGCTTGTTTATATTGTACCTATTCATTCAGGTACAATGAACGGAAGGATTATTTCGATTTGAAATCGTCGTAGAGCTGTTGCGCCTCTTTCAACGAAATATCAAGGTTTTCATTCACCAGCACGACATCGAACTTGTCCTGGAACGACATTTCGAATTGAGCTTTGAACAGGCGACGTGAGAGGCTCTCCGGAGTTTCGGTACCGCGGTCGTGAAGCCGTTCCTTGAGGACCTCGACAGAAGGCACCTTTACAAAAATGGCCAGCGCCTTGTCTCCGAAGTATTTTTTAAGGTTCAATCCCCCCTTTACGTCGACATCGAAGATCACGTTTTTACCGCTGTCCCAGATGCGCTGTATCTCTGATTTCAAGGTGCCGTAGAAGTTTACTTCATACACCTCTTCCCACTCCACAAACTCGTCATTGTCGATCTTTTGCTTGAATTCTATGGGGGAAAGGAAATAGTAATCTTGCCCATTCGTTTCGGTTCGTCCGCGTTTGTCGCGCGTGGAGGCCGAAATCGAGAAACCGAGGTCAGGATTTGTTTTAAGAAGGTGTTTTACGATTGTGGTTTTTCCAGAGCCGGATGGGGCTGAAAAAATGATTGCTTTACCCGGCATTTCAGCGAACGAGGTTATCCATTACTTTCTTACGGATGTCTTCAACCAGTTCCTGGGGCGCCTGATGGTTGCATTTGGTCTTTAGCAGTTCGCGGATTGCGACCTCGAGATGGTAGCTTTTGTAGCAAGGCATACATTCTTCGAGGTGTTTTTTGAGGAAATGATCTTTCTGATCGGGGGTGGCTTCTCCATCAATGATCAGCTGAAGCATCTCTAAACACTCTCGCTTGTTCTCACAGTCTTGCTTCATTTTACTCTGGTCAGGGGTGCTCATATCTCATGTAGTTTTATAACCCATTTGTCTCGCGTATTCGCTTAGTTTTTCCTTCAGAAGATTACGTGCACGGTGCAGGCGGCTGCGAACGGTACCGATAGGGATATCCAGTATCTTTGCCATCTCCTCGTATTTAAATCCTTCCAAATCACACAATATTATCACAGTTCTGAAGTCAACATCTAACGAGTTGAGGGCAGTCGATATCTCATCACCGATCATATCCTGAAGCGCCTCCACACGCAGATCGGGTGTTATTTGCCGGTCAACATCTTCGGAGTTATAAAATGTCTCTACTTCCTGATAATCTACCTTCGAAGGCTCCTTGCTCTTCTTCCGATAGTCATTAATGAAGCTGTTTTTTAAAATCCTGAACAGCCATGCCTTGGCATTAGTTCCTTGCTGGAACGAATCTATGAATCGGAAGGCCTTAAGGTAGGTATCCTGCAGGAGGTCTTTGGCGTCGTCAGCATCGAGTGTAAGCCGATAGGCAAAGTTGTACATCGAGTTGATATGAGGCATAAACTCCTGGTTGAAAACCTTTTGCTTTTCACTTTCGGAATATTGCTGACGAATTACCTCTTCCATAAGCTGTAAAAATAAAATAATTATTCAAACCAAAACACACTGCCGCTTTTCGTGACGAGGGCATTGAGCCATAAGCATTTACACCAGGTTCTGTGTTACGACACAAAAACAGTACCGCGTTATAGCTGATTAGTCGTATGCTTACATACTAATATTCTATCCATTTACGATAAAAACCATCTTCCCGGATCAAAAAAACCACAGTCGGTGAAAACTGTGGTCCGGAGGGTCATGGCAAATGAGAAGATCGCTACTTCCGTGCCATCGAAGAAAAAGATTTCACCATCGAAATAAACTCCGCGCGATAGCCCTCCACATCGTCGCCCTTCGCTGATTCCGCCAACGCCACCAGTTTGTCAACCGGATAATGATCGATGTATTCTGAATGTTTCAGCATCATCCCAAAGGCGGCAACCGACATTGACCACCGTACATTTTCCGATGCATTGGCGACGGATACGGCGTCCTTTGGAAGGGTATGCTGAATAAGTTTGCTTGTGGCCGATCCCGGGTTCTTGTACCGAAGCTTGAGCGTCATCAGTTCGTCACTATTTACCGTCTCGGTCTGCTTTGCTGGCTGTTGGTATTTCAAATCGCCGATGTCGTAGAATTTGCTTTTCACACCGGCCGGGATCACCTCGTACAACGCTGTAACTGTATGTCCCGAGCCCAGCTCGCCTGCATCTTTTTTGTCGTTGTTAAAGTCCTCGTCTGCCATTACCCTGTTCTCGTAGCCGATCAAACGGTAAGCCAGTACCTTCGAAGGATTGAACTCGACCTGGATCTTCACATCTTTGGCAATCGTGAAAAGTGTTCCCGCGAATTCATTCACCAGCGTCTTCCGTGCTTCATTGATGTTATCGATATAGGCGTAGTTGCCATTGCCCTTGTCGGCAAGCGTTTCCATTTTTGAATCTTTATAGTTGCCCATGCCGAACCCAAGCACGGTAAGGTAGATCCCGTCCTCACGCTCATCGGTTATCAGTGCTTCCATCGCTTCGTCACTCGACTCCCCAACGTTGAAATCGCCATCAGTGGCAATGATCACCCGGTTGTTGCCCTCCTTATTGAAATTTTCCCTTGCTTTTTTGTAGGCAAGGCGCAGTCCTTCCGCTCCCGCAGTCGATCCGCCGGCTTCCAGGCGATCAAGTGCTTCAAGGATCTTTTTCCTGTCTGAACCCCGCGTAGGCTCCAGGACGGTTCCGGCAGCACCCGCGTAGACAACCATAGAGACATAGTCGCGTTCACGAAGTGTATTTACCAGCATCCTCAGAGACTCCTTAACCAGGGGCAGCTTGTTGGGCTCGCCCATCGATCCCGACACGTCGATCAGGAAAACAAGATTCGAAGGAGGCAGCTGAGCCGTCGGGAGACTTTTTCCCTGTATGCCAATGTGAACGATTTGATGAAGTTCATTCCACGGTGCTTTCGAAACCTCCATGCTGACTGCAAATGGATGGTGATCTTTTGGTTGCGGGTAGTCATAGTTAAAGTAGTTGATCATTTCTTCTATGCGGACTGCAGCAGGGGGCGGAGTATATCCGCCTTCGATAAATCGTCGGACATTGCTGTACGACGCACGGTCGACGTCGATTGAAAACGTCGAGAGAGGCCTTTGCAACGCACTTAAGAACTTGTTTTCCTCGATAAACTTGTAAGACTCGGTCGATGCCTCGACTTCGGCATTTTCGAAAACTGCATCTGCAGTCACTTCATATGTTTCTGCGTCAACCGGCACCTCCTCCACCTCCATTTGCGGCTGGGTTGGTGACACGTGGGGAGGCGCAGATAGTTCTACATAGTGTATTTTTTTGGGCTCATGCTTCTGTCTGGTAACCGTGCAATAAACACAGATCACCAGCGTGACAATTGGAACAATGAAGGCGATGTACCTTTTTATAACTCCGGAGTTCGTTGTTTTCATGATTCTCGGGTTATCGCTTGCTGACCAAACTGAACGACCTCACCATGTTCACGAATTCCGCACGGTATCCTTCCTCATCTTTTCCCCTTGCAGACTGCGCGATCTCGGCGACACGCTCGTACGACAGATCAACGATGTATTCCGAGTCCCTGAGCATCATGCCAAACCCTGCTACTGCTGCCGCCCACCTGAAGTTATTCGAAGTACTTTCGAACGACTTTTGCGAATCTTTAAGAGGGTGCGTGATCAGCTTGCTCACATCGCTATCGGGCTTTTTGTACCTGAGCTTGATTGTCAGCAATTCGTCTGAAGGGCCGCCTGTTTTCAATGTCGGCTTCTGATATTTCAGATCATCGATGTTGTATACGTCGCTCTTTACGCCAACGGGTATGACCTCATACAACGCGGTGACTGTATGTCCTGAGCCCAGCTCGCCCGCATCCTTTCGGTCGTTGTTGAAGTCCTCACTCTGCAGTATCCGATTTTCGTAGCCGACGAGACGGTAGGCCTGCACTTTTGCGGGATTGAACTCGAGCTGAAGCTTCACATCCTTTGCTATCGTGAACAATGTTCCTCCGAACTCGTTCACCAACGTCTTCCTTGCTTCGGTAATGTTGTCGATGTAAGCGTAGTTGCCATTCCCTTTATCCGCAAGGATCTCCATTTTGGAATCCTTATAGTTGCCCATTCCGTATCCGAGCACAGTCAGAAAGATCCCATCGTTGCGTTTTTCTGTGATGAGCGTTTCCATAGCTTCATTGCTTGACTCCCCAACGTTAAAGTCGCCATCGGTGGCAATGATCACGCGGTTGTTCCCTCCCTGCTTGAAGTGTTGCAAGGCGAGACTGTAGGCAAGTTTAATTCCCGCGCCACCTGCAGTCGAGCCTCCTGCCTGCAGGTTTTCGAGCGCGGCAATTATTTTCTTTTTCTCCGATCCGGGCGTAGGCTCGAGCACCACTCCCGCCGCGCCGGCATATACGACTATGGCTACGTGATCCTGTGCGCGAAGCTGATCGGTAAGCATGGAGAGTGATTGCTTGACCAGGGGAAGCTTATTAGGCTGATTCATCGAGCCGGACACATCAATGAGAAATACCAGGTTGGACGGTGGCAGATTATCCGTTCCGATGATTTTTCCCTGGATGCCGATATGAACAAGCCGGTGCTTGCTGTTCCAGGGTGATTCCGAAATTTCAGTAGTGACAGAGAAAGGATGATCGCCAGATGGCTGAGGATAATCGTAAGTGAAGTAGTTGATCATTTCTTCAATGCGCACCGCGTCTTTTGGAGGACGTTGTCCGAGGTTGATAAAGCGGCGAACGTTGGCGTATGACGCTTTGTCTACATCAATTGAAAAAGTTGAAAGGGGTTCTTTGGTAGCATCGTGAAAACTGTTTTCCGAGATCTTTGCGTAATCTTCCGTGTTCGGCTCTTCAGCCACGACAACGGGTTGGCTATAATAATAACCATCAGGCGAAGCGACCTCCGTCTCTATTCCCGCCGTTTTCCCACGCAATGCGCCGGCGGCCTCACGCTTATAGACTTTATCTTTTTTAGGTTCGCTTTTGGATTCGCTGATCACAAGCTCCGAGAGTTGTTTATTTTCCTGCTCGAGCTTGATATTGATCGTAGTTTTCGCGCCAATCTGAACCTCCTTTGTTTTATATCCTACCATTGAAAAAATCAACGTCGCTCCCTTTTCGGGAACGGTGATCTTATATTTCCCGCCTGCATCAGTTACTGTGCCTTTTGAAGTTCCCTTGAGCAAGACGTTTACGCCCGGAACAACACTTCCGTCGGACGCATCCGTTACGGTACCTGTGATTACTTTTTCGGTGACCGTGTCGAAGGCCGGCAGCGTAAAAAGTATAAGAAGCGACATCCAGATTTTTTTCATAGCCGTATTTTTTATTCCACTTGTGATGCGGCCATGACGGCGATTCCATAAAACGCAGCAAATATTTTTAACTTCAATACATGTTTCCCGCGGGCAACTATAAAAAGCACACAGATGAGGAGCTGATTGGCCTGTATAAAGAGTCGGGAAAGCTTGACATCGTCGGCGAGCTCTACAACCGGTATACGGCCCTGGTCTACGGTGTGTGCCTGAAGTACCTCAAGGATCGTGAAGAAAGCCGTGATGCTGTCATGCAGATCTTCGAAAAGCTCATCGTATCGCTGAAGGAGCATGAGGTGAACATTTTTAAGCCGTGGCTATACGTCACTTCAAGAAATCACTGCCTGATGCAGATCCGCTCGAGGAAAGGCAAGAACTTCGAAGAATTATCTCCGTTTCTTATGGAAAATGGCAGCCTTTTGCATCAGGATCATGGACTTGATATTGAAGCAAACCTTCAGCAGCTGCAACGGTGCATGGAAGAGCTGGGAACAGAACAAAAGCAATGCGTGCAGCTGTTTTATCTGGAGCAGAAATGTTACAGGGAGATCACTGAATTTACCGGCTTCGACCTGAACAAGGTGAAAAGCTACATTCAGAATGGCAAAAGGAATCTGAAGATTTGTATGGAAAAAAATGGCAAATCTTAACAACGATATTGAAAAATACCTGCGCGGTGACCTGTCGCCCGCTGAGATGCATGCGCTCGAGCAAAAGGCACTGCAGGATCCATTTCTTGCAGAAGCGCTTGAAGGTGCGGAACATGCGGCACCTGAGGAATTCTCGATCGATCTCCAGATGATCAGGCAGTCGCTGACTGAAAAAACGAGGACAAAGCGCAGATTTATCGACATCAACGGTTGGCAGTGGTATACGGGCATTGCTGCGGGGTTGCTAATGCTGGTACTTTGTACCTATACCGTGATCATGATGATCAACCAGCAACGACCGAAAGAAAATCTGGCGCTGTCCGAACAGGAACCTGAAACGACCGATTCTATAGTCAAGATCACTCCTGGCATAGCAGCGCAAACTCAAAAGGACGGAGCAGAGACTGACGTACAGGACGACAGCCAGTCTGTCGTGAGCTCCGAGCCCCAAAAACAGATAACAAAGGCGGAAGAAAAGAAGAGGGACATCAGAGAGCGCAATGACCTTGCCATGAACGATCGGGCAAAAAGCCGAAAGACAACAGAGCCTGAAGGTCTCTCCCGGGCGGGAGAAGTGGCCGTCGAAAAACCCGGCGTCGCGGTCGATACGGCCAGGGTAGAGCCCCTGGGATATGCATCAGAAATCGCGGAGTCACCAGTGATCGAATCACGTGATGAAACCAAAACAGAAGACGTGGCTATATCCAAACGGGACGTAGACGGGGGAGTGGCGGACAAGGACGTGGACGTGCCCGCAGCGTTACGCGGAAAAACGGCTGGCGTCACGACGGAATCGAGAAAATTCAAAGCGGAAGCGGGCGCAGACCTAAGTGGACGTGGGGAAACATTGATCCGGGGAAAGGTGACTGATGGCAATGATCCAATCCCTGGCGTTAATGTGATCGTGAAAGGGACAACGCTGGGGACGGTTACAGACGTGAAGGGAGAATACATGATCACAATTCCTGCCGGATCGCACTCGCTCGTATTCAATTTTATCGGACTCGAGGCCGAGGAGGTTCCGGTTTCGGAAGCGTCAAACGACAGGATGGACGTCGTGATGGAGCAGGATGCGACCGCTTTGAGTGAAGTAGTGGTTACGGCTTACGGATCGCAGACCCCGGATCGGACACATTCTACTTTCGAGATGGCCGAGCCTGATGGAGGTCGGCGTGCTTTCAACAGATACATAGAGGATAATGTAAAATATCCACAACAGGCGCGTGATCATAAAGTGGAAGGACGCGTGACGATAGAATTTACCGTAGGTATCGATGGGCGTCTCTCCGATTTCAAGGTGATCCGCGGAATAGGCTCGGGCTGCGACGAGGAGCTGATACGTGTGATCCAGAACGGGCCGAAATGGAGTCCCTCCAGCAGTGACGGAAAACCATTTGTCGACAAAGTCAGGGTAAGATATCGTTTTGACCTGCCATAGAATGGTGAAGAAGGTATTTGCATTTATTCTGCTCATCATCACCATTTGCGTAGCCGCGTATGTGCTTGTTGTTTTTATCCCCGCTTCCATTGCAAGGCGTACATACGACGGAGCAAAACAAATTGGTCGTGATATCAGCGACCTCTTTCAATTTACGCCCGAGATCACGGTAAACAACACGGTTGTGCTTCAGCAACAGACGAGTATCCTCGAGCTCGCCACGGTGCAGCAGAAGTTTCGACATGAGTACAGCTGGGAAAATGAGTGGCTTGGCTCTACGAAAAAGATCCGTATCACCGGAACCATGGAAGCAAAAGCAGGATTCGATCTGCATCGAAAGTTCAAGATCGACATAACGGAGGATCGTGCAGTGGTTTACCTGCCGGCCCCACAAATACTCTCAATTGAGCCCACGGGCGATTACCAATTCGAAGACGAGCACGGTGTTTGGAACTGGGTGAATGCGGAGGACCGCTCGAAGGCCCTGGGCGACTTTCAAAAATCAGCAAGAGGATATGCCGAACAGGCCGCGTTTGTGAACGATGCAAAAACGAAACTTGAAGAACAACTTGGTGAGATTTTGACCCGTCACGGAAAGAAGGCTGAATTTATTTATGATGAGAAGTTGATTCCAGTGAAGTGATCTGTTGCTCGTGTCCAATGGGGGACGTATGAGATCTTGCTGCTCTATCCCACGACCACAACTGCAAATAAAAAGGCTGCCCTTATTACAGGGCAGCCTCAAAGAATTTAGCAAAAGCTCTACACAACTTTCCTGCGTATGAGCTTTGCATAGGTCCTGCTCACAGGAAAGCTCTTTCCGTTCTGCATCTTCACCACCATGCCTCCATTGAAATGTTTTTCGATCTCCTTCAGGCTGTTGATGTTGATGATCGTGCTGCGGTGTACCCTGATGAACATCTCCGGGTTCAGGATCTCTTCAAGCTTCCCGATGCCCGATGAGCTCACAAACTGATCGTTCTTGGTAGTGAGTATCGTATAATCGCCGGATGCTTCGAGGTAAACTATTTCGTCGACCGGGAGATTGAGCAGCTTCTCGGACTTCTGAACGAAAATATGCGAGTCGTAAGACGACTTGTTTTCCGTCTTGATGCTTCTCAGCAGTTCTCCAACGTTATTTTGCTCCAGCTTCATCCTGCTGATGGCGCGTTCGACCGCCAGCTTGAAGCGTTCCTGATCGAGAGGCTTCAACAGGTAATCCACGGCATTTTTTTCGAACGCCTTGATGGCATATTGATCATAGGCCGTACAGAAAATAACGAACGGATCGTGTGTGATCTCGTCCAAAACGTCGAAGCCGGTCATGCCAGGCATCTGAACGTCGAGAAAAATAAGATCGGGTTTTAATTTATCGATTACCTCAACAGCTTCCTTACCCTTGCTTGCCTCACCGACCACCTGGATGTTCGGCATCTGCTGAAGGTATTCCATAAGAAGGTCACGGGCGAGTTTTTCATCGTCAACAATAACGCAGGTTATGTTCATCGTTATATAAAGTTTAACATTGGTTACTTGGTGCTAGGAGGCAGTTTTAGCTTTTAACTCCTCCGGCTGACTACTCTCGCTGCGGGGTTCCTCGAAAGGTATGAAGAAACTTACAGAATATCCCCACTCATTTGAACGTATCCGCAGCCCTGAACCCGGTCCGAAGATGCTTTTCAGGCGCTGGTCGGTGTTGTTCAGGCCCACGCCGCTCGAACTTCCGTCCATCACCTTCTTCGCATTGGACCCGAGGCCGTCATCCTTGACCTCAAAAAAGATCATGTTGTTGAAACGTTTCACTGTCAATACAATTGTTCCGCCGTCGTCCTTTGGCGCAATGCCGTACTTGACGGAGTTCTCGACCAGTGGCTGAAGGATCATAGGCGGGATCTGTACGTTAAGGCACGAAAAATCGACTTGCTTTACGAACTTCAAACGATCGCCGAAACGCACTTGCTGTATGCGAATGTAATTATCGATAAAGTCCAGCTCCTGTATCAGACGCACCATCTGATCGCCGTGAGAATCCAGCGCATACCGGAAAATATCCGAGAGCTGCGTGATCACGCGGCGCGCCTGCTCCTTGCTCGAGCCGATAAGTGTATTGATCGAGTTCAGCGTATTGAAAAGGAAGTGCGGATTGATCTGCGACTTCAGCAGTGATATCTGCATCTCGCGGTTTTTGATGTTCAGCTCGCTCTTTTCAGCTTCCTTATGTTGCAGATTCTGGAAATAACGAATTACATAATATACACCGATCGTGATGATGTACTGATCGGGAAAATGAAGCCCCTCCCATTTCAGCAATGCCAGGAGGTGATCCTTCCAGTTCTCGAAAAAGATATAACCTTCCACATAATCCTCCAGGTAGTACGAGATACTTCCCATGATAAAAAAATACGTGATCACGCCGGCTATATGACCCACTACCTGGACATAGATGTTGTATCGAAACAGCAGGTTGCAATAGAAAAATATGGCGATGATCAGGAGGCACA
Organism: uncultured Chryseosolibacter sp.; assembly: GCA_966095595.1. Lineage (GTDB taxonomy): Bacteria > Bacteroidota > Bacteroidia > Cytophagales > Cyclobacteriaceae > Chryseosolibacter. The sequence continues at coordinate 10,744 of CBHTUB010000179.1, forward strand.
GCGCCTCGAAAAGGTAAAGTGCGTTCCAGAAAATGTAGGTATTCGGATTCTCCAGCTTCCACTCCAGCACGGTGCCTACGCCGTAGTTTATGGCGTACCAAAAACAGAGCAGCAGGTACGCTCGTTTCCAAATGCGCGGTATGTCGTCGATAAAGTTCAAGGGTTGCGAATTTGTTGATTAAAGTTACAGATTTGAAGGGAAAAGCGAT
>CBHTUB010000180.1:0-10948 GCA_966095595.1 uncultured Chryseosolibacter sp.
TATTACCCTGCCCTGCGGGTCGATCACCACGACGGCGCGCGCATCGAGCCCTTCGAATCTTCCGTCGACGAGCTCCACACCGTAGTCTTTTGAGAACCCTTTATTCCTGAAATCGGAAGCAGATACAACATTCTCGATTCCTTCAGCGCCGCAGAATCTTTTGAAGGCAAACGGCAGATCTTTCGACACACAGATGACAACGGTGTTATCAAGCGACGCAGCCCGTTTGTTAAATTCGCGCACGGACATCGCACACACGCGGGTATCGATGCTTGGAAAGATATTCAGAACTACATTCTTTCCGTTGAATTGTTTTAGTGTCACGTCAGAAAGGTCGGGCGCTGAAAGAGTAAAGTCCGGCGCCTGAGAGCCAACCTTTGGAAGATCACCAATGGTATGAACTGTTGCATCGCCTAGTTTCGTTTGTGCCATATTAAAATTTTATCACGCTAATTAATACGATTATTTTGAAACTGCCTATAGTGTTTCAGATTACATCGCCGACCATGTCACTTGGTTGGCACGTCACAAAAATCAAAGGTTGCAGATATTTCCTGAGATGACTATCGATCATGCTTGAGCCATGTGAGGCAAACGGAACACCGTTCGTCCCAATGCGTTGCTTATGTGAATTGTTGATAAGGCCGTTGTTGCGGCCAATGAAGTGTCCTGGGTTACGATCACTGAAGACCTCCCGGTTCAGGACATTTTTACAAGTGTTTCAACCAGCGACAATGTGCATAACTTCGGCTTGATTGTGGACAACCCGGCTTACACTGAAAATCCGGTGGATAATAATGTGCATGAATTAGCCAATCGTGTGGATTCTCAGGCAGCCTTGTAGATAAGTCGTGTGGAATTGTGCATAACCAGGTGTTACAACTGCATTGCGTAAAACGTATCGCAGGAGAAATGCCCGGTGTTGCCCATCGGGCCGTTAATTTTTTTAAATCCGTGTTGCTCGTAAACACGCATCGCTTTCGTCATCGTGTTGAAGGTTTCCAGATAACATATCCTGAACCCAAATTCCTTCGCGGCTTTCAGCGACTGCTGCAAAACCTTTGACCCCAAGCCCTTGCCCCGGGCCTCCGGCAGGAAGTACATTTTTTTCAATTCACAAACTGACTCATCGCCGCCCTCCAATGGTGCGATGCCTCCTCCGCCAAGAATTTTCCCGTTCTTTTCGCACACATAATATGCGCACCGGGGTCTGGTGTAGGCCGCAAACATATCATCCACTTCCCCGTCGTGAATAGCGAAGCCAGCTCCACTGGCACCAAACTCGGGCATCACCGCCCTGATGATCTTTGCAATCTCAGGACTGTCCTCCGGACGGATCAATCGGATCATCATGGCTTATCCGATCGTGATAGACTTGAGTGTCTGCTTGAACTGACCCGACACCTTTTCCTCCTCGTGGTGGTATCCTTCTTTTGTGATCCACTTCCCATTCACCAATGTACCGAGTACGAGGCTGCTATCGCCGGTGTATAAAATTCTCGAAAGCGAATAAGACGGACTCAGCTCGGAAAGCAATCTGGAATTACAGTCGTAAACAACACCATCGAGCGCCTTTCCCTTCGCGAAAAAATTTCCTGCCTCAAAACCCATCGCACGTTGTCCGCTTCGATAGGCAGCACCGATCATATACTCACCTCCGTCGTTGAAAGTATTTCTCCTGTGTGTGGTAAGGCGTTGCGCATAATCCAGCCATCGAAGATCCTCGAGTGGATTCAGGCTGATGTGGCTGTCCGTGCCGATACACCAACTCCCACCTGCCCTGGTATATTCAGTAAAACGGAAAATTCCGTCGCCAAGATTACCTTCCGTTCCTGGGCAAAGCACGACGCTCGCTCCTGATAGAGCAAGCCTTTTAACTTCGTCATCATCCATGTGAGTGCAGTGCACGATATTAAAACGATCGCTGAGCTCAAGGTTGTTCAATAACCATTCCACCGGACGCTGATTCAAATGGGCAATACAGTCCTCCACCTCCTTAAGCTGCTCGGCAGCATGGAGATGAAAGGGAAATTTCTTCGGGGCGCGATTTGCAATCTCGATCACATCTTTGGTTTCGACAGCGCGCAACGAGTGAACGCCATAACCGATCCTTGCGATTGTGATATTGCTCGCCGAACTCGCCGCCGCCTCTACAAGGTTGAAGTATTCATCAACAGTTTTGAAAATAAATCTCCGTTGTCGAGGCTGTGCCTCTTTTCCAAAGCCTCCCTTTTGGTAGAAGACCGGAACAAGTGTGATCTTGATGCCCGCAGTTGCAGCGGCCGCGAGAAGAGAAATACTGATCTCCGCCGCGTTGTCATAAGGTTTGCCGTTTTTATCGTGGTGCAGGTAGTGAAACTCTACCACATGTGTATATCCCCGCTTAAGCATTTCGATGTACAATGTCGTCGCCACCGCCTGAACCTGGTCAGGGTCCATGCCAAGCGCACATTGATACATCGCTTCGCGCCAGCTCCAGAAGTCATCACTCGTTCCTTCCGCATGACGCTCGGCCATGCCTGCCATTGCATATTGAAATGCATGAGAATGCGCATTTTGAAATCCCGGAAAAAGAATTCCATTCACCAATTCAATCTTCTCCCCCGTAGCCGGTTTTTGGTCGGAGAGGTATTGAACAATGCCCGTCCGATCAACACCGATATAGGCGGGCGTTAGCCATTGCTTATCGAGCAGCGCTGCCCTGAATTGGAAATATTTGAACGAATTAAGATCCTGAGCCATTTGAAGTATAGGTTAATAGGTCTTTCACGGCGTGTGAATCCGGACAAGAATTAAATATATGTAATCGTACCCTTACTTCGAAACGATTTCCGACAGGCGGCTTAGTGTTGCTTTAAGAACAGACCTCATTGCATTTGCCCGTTGCTCATGGTAGTCAATCTCCCCATCGTCCATATAGTTGACCTTGCTCATCTCGAGCTGCAAGGCGTGGTATGATTTCTCCGGTTTCCCGTATTGGCGGGTGATATAGCCACCTTTAAACGGATAGTTGTGAGTCATCTGATATTTTTTTCCGCCGAGTTCTGAAAGTGCATTGGCAATTAACTCCCCGGAGGCTGACTTCTCATCCGCTGACCCCAAAATCAGATCAGGAAATTTTTCCTTGTGAATCGTTGGAACAAACTGGCGGATGGAATGGCAATCCCAGAGCAACACACTACCGAACTCATCGCGGAGGTCTGAGAGCAGCGATTGAATTTTATGATGGTAGGGCCAGTAGTACTTTTCGAGTCTCGCGTCAACATCTTGTTTGCTCACCTCATCCCGTTCGTCCCGGTAAATTTTATTTCCGAGAAAATCGGTGGTCGGGCACAGCCCTGTGATGATCCGGCCATCGGTATATAGTGGTTTGCTTTCCGGATCCCGGTTGAGGTCGATCACCCAGCGGCTATACACGGCAGATATCATCGTCATCCCAAGATCAGAGACAAAATCATAGAGCCTGTCGACATACCAATCGGTGTCGTCAGGTGCAACGATCATTTCGGATTTGTATTGTGATCGAAGCTCATCAGGGAACATGGTGCCGCAGTGCGGGACGCTGATGAGTACGGGAACTCTCTTTCCTTTCGCCGGGGTAATGCGAAACGGTTCTGTCATGGTTATTCAGGTTAGGCGTGTGGTTCTTTATTTCCTGTTCTTTCTCTTCTTCTTTTTCCTGCTGCTTTGCTCCGGAGTTTGTGCGCTTTTTAACTCTTCCTGGGTTTTGGCCAGTAGCGCCTGCGTGGCTTTGAGTTGCTGGGTGAGCCTTGCAACATCTTCATTCCGCGAAAGCTTCCGCTTGAAGCTCATGATCCGCCGAAAACTTTCGTCTATTCTTTCTTTCGTGATCGTTCCGCTATCGACCATCTGGCGAATGATGCTGTGAACCTTGTCTACCGTTCTCTGATCGCTTCCTGAAATATTATTGGAGAACGTCATGATATCGACGCCGGCCAGTATGGCGAGGCGAATCGCCTCTTCAAGGCCATAGTTCTTTGCGATCGCGTGCATCTGCATGTCGTCACTGAATACTACACCATTGTAATGAAGTTGACCACGTAAAATACCCGTGATGATGTCCCGGGACAACGTTCCCGGATGACCATTGGGATCGAGCTTTTTGTTGACAATGTGTGAGGTCATGATGGCATCGGCATATCCTGACTCGATCAATGCTTCGTAGGGCTTGAGCTCCCGCGGCTCCCATGTGTTGGTAACGTCTGCAATGCCAAGGTGTGTGTCGTCTTTCGAGCTTCCATGTCCGGGAAAATGTTTCAATGAGGTCATCACATTGTATTTTCTGTGCTGAGCAATAAACTCTTTAGCCATAAGAGTCACGGAGTCTTCATTTGAGGAAAAAGCTCTGCCGTGTTTGGCAATGATCGGATTTGTCGGGTTGGATGCGAGATCTACCACCGGAGCAAAATTCATATTGATGCCAAGTCCTGCAAGTGTAGATGCAGTCGACTCCGCATAAAATCTTACCGAATCGAGCGTCTGTGCTTTCGCCATCGCGGATGCCGTAATGGAGTTCGGGAAACCATATTTGCTTTTCAGGCGATTTACCTTTCCACCCTCCTGGTCGATAGCAATGATGAGGGGAATGGGCGCTGCCTGCTGATATGCCCATGTGATCTTTTTCAGTGCCACAAATGAATTCGCCGGCGGAATATTTTTTTCAAAGATGATCAGCGAGCCGACTTTTCCGTTCCGCACTTCGTCCAGTACGGTCGAGTCAAGCTGGGTGGAAGGAAATCCGATCAGCAGCATCTGGCCGATCTTGATATCGAGGCTGTCTCTTTTTTGCGCGTTCGTGCTCAGATAAAAGCACATCATCAGAAACAAAAGGGAAGGAGCACGCATTGCTAATATTTATCGTAAATGTTATACAAAATTTCCTGCATATCCTTTCGCAGATCGGACGTCGATGCCACGTAGTTATTATTCATAAACGCGAAGACCAGGGTTCTTCCACTTCGCGTCACCAGAAATCCGCTGAGAGAATGATTGTTGCTTACCGTACCCGTCTTGCCATAAATGTACGGACGATCGGCTTTGTACCAGTTCCTTATCGTTCCGGCCTCTCCTCCAATCGCGAGCAGCGTAAACAATCGCTCCCTGGGTACCAGATCATAGATCTTTTGCCATAGTGCCACCATAGTTCTCGGTGTGAACAGGTTGTACCGCGACAAACCGGAGCCATCTACCCAGATCGGTTTATCAGGCAGGTCACGCAAAAAGTTCTCAATAGAATATTTGATCGCCACTTCCGTGCTCAGGGAATCCCTGACTATATCGGAACAGATCAACAACAATTGTTCCGCAATAAAATTGTCGCTTTCCTGCATCATCACCTTATAAAGAGAGTCCGTCGGAATACTGTAGAACGGGGTGACTATGTTGGGTTTTCGCTTACTGACTGAAAACACTTTCCGACCCAGCGTATCGGACAGCAGGGCGGCGACCAGTTGCTGATCAAGCTTCATCGGAATATCCCAGTCGTTATTTCTCGGCTGCTTCAGACCCGGATGGTATCGGAATTGATTCGAGTGCTGATCGCGGATCACATCTTCTTTCTTCAGACGATCGCCGACCAGGAGGTATTGGTCAAAATACGGCGGCGTAACCGTGACGAGACTTCCTGTGCGCTGGACGGAAAAAATGTTTCCATAGATCGGGACGGGAGAACGTTCAGACGAATACGAATCATTATAATCGTCCCATGCCCAGCCCGGCCCGAAGTGTGTGGCGTAAAAGTTAGCGGCCGAAAAGCTGAGGATCTTATTTGTCGATCTTAAAAAGTTGAAAACGCGGCCATTCTGAAATGCAAACTTGTAAAGGAACGATGGATCTCCCGTTCCCCAGAAGGTGAGCGAGTCCCTTGTTTCGATGTAATTCAGGGCCGGGACGGAATCTCCGATGATCCGAAGACTGGTGTAGAAGGTAAAGACCTTTGTATTCGAGGCGGGCGTGAAGTAACGGTCAGCGTTGTGCTGAAAGATGGTTTTCTTTTCAGCGATATCATAAAGCACAAACCCCACATGGTCCTGAAATTTCTTCTCAGCCTCCGGTATTGTTTTCTCCAGTCCGAGGTTGATTTGTCGGGAACACGCAGAGCAAAGTATAAGCAGTACGAATCCAGAAAGCCGGCTCATTACTTGCGGAGGTATCGCTCGACAATAACTTTACGGTGATGGGTCTCGTGTCCGGCAATTACGTAACCGAGGGTGAGGACAGATAGCTTGTTGTTATTGGCTTGTCCTTCGCGCTTCAGCATCTCCGGCGAAAAACTGGAATAAAGGTCAATGGTTGTGGCACGCAGTCGCTCCATCTCATTGGTCAGCTGCGCGATCGTTCTGGCATGTGCATTCGCAAGCGGAGCATAGTCGTTCTCTTCAAACCCCGAAAGAGGAGTTTTGTCATTTCGTGAAAAGCGAAGCGCGCGATAGGCAAAGATCCGCTCCGCATCCATCATGTGATTGAAGAGTTCCTTGATGCTCCATTTCCCTTCCGCATAACGGTAGATCCCCATGTCTTCGGAAATATTTCTGAAAATGTTGAGCGCAACTTTTGAAGATTGTTGAAGCGCTTCAATGACGTCCATGTCTTTGACATTTTCGACATATCCTTTATAGAATGTCGGGACTTCGGCGAGATCGGGTTTTGTCATGTCCAAATCAGAGCTGTATTGATGGAAATTCAAGCCGGTTTTGATCTGCTACTTGTAGTGTTTCAAACGAACGATTTCCTCTTTTGTAAGGTATCGCCATTCACCACGTCCGAGATCTTTTTTATCAAGTCCAGCATATACTGAACGGTCAAGTCTTACCACCTGGTATTCGAGGCTTTCAAATATCCTTCTCACCACACGGTTCCACCCGATATGCAGCTCGACCCCCACGGTTTTCCCGTCATCCGATACAATCGCCAGGTCATCTACCGTTGCGCGACCTTCCTCGAGTTTCACGCCGTTCAGGATTGTTTCAAAATCCGCACGGGTAAGCGGCCGGTCGAGCTCTACCTTATAGATTTTTTTCACATTATACGAAGGATGCATCAGCTTGTCCGCCAGATCACCATCGTTCGTGAGCAATAGCAACCCCGTTGTGTTGCGATCGAGCCTTCCGACGGGATAGATCCTTTCTTTTACTGAGTTCCCGATAAGTTGCATCACGGTGTTTCTCTCCTGAGGATCGTCTGTGGTGGTCAGATAACCTTTCGGTTTGTTCAGCAATATATAAACCGGCTTTTCTGCCCGAAGCACTCTGTTCTCATAGCGCACTTCATCGCCGGGGTTTACCTTATAGCCAAGTTCTGTGATCGTAGATCCGTTTACGGAAATCAAACCCATTGATATGAGTTCGTCCGCTTCGCGGCGGGAGCACACGCCGCTGTTGGCGATGTAGCGATTCAGGCGAATCTTTTCTGTCTGTACCGGCGCGTTGAGATCGGGGGAATATCCCTGTGATTCCTTGTCCGTGCGACGTTGCTTGTTGAAAAAACCGGAGCGCTCGCCTTTATCACTGCGCGTCCCGCGTTTGTCGTTCCTGGTTTCTTCTGTACGGGGTCTGCGTTTAGGGCTGAAGTTTTGGTCATCGCGGTCAAACTTTTTGAAGCCGCCGCGATCGTTACGGGTTCCGCGTTTGTCGTTCCGGGTCTCTTCCCCTTCGGTGCGGGGACGGCGCTTGGCGGTAAAGCCTTTGTCTTCGCGGTCAAATTTCTTGAAACCGCTGCGATCGTTACGGGTTCCGCGCTTGTCGTTACGGGTCTCGTCTCCTTCGGTGCGGGGGCGGCGTTTGGCGCTAAAGCCCTTGTCGTCGCGGTCAAATTTCTTGAAACCGCTGCGGTCGTTACGGGTTCCGCGTTTGTCGTTCCGTGTTTCTTCTCCTTCTCTCCGCGGTCTGCGTTTCTCGTTCGAAAATCCTGAGCCCCGTCCCGTTTGACCCCCGGAACGGACTTCATCATACGGAGCGTCAGTTCGCTTGCCGCGTGGTCTGGCCCCTTCTGTTGAACTGAATTTTTTAAATCGGCCCGTATTCCTGTCTTGTGCGGATTTTTTTTCTTTTGAGGAAAAATCAGGACGCGCACTTTTACCGAATGATTTTTTTCCGTCGTCGCGTTTTCCCTTACCGGCATCTTTCCGGGGACCTTTTGCAGGTTTTTCGGATCTGAAATTGGAAGTATTTCTGGAAGAACCCCTGCGGCCAGAAGGGCGTCCACCACTGTTGTTAGCTCTGGGCATCTGGCTCTTTTAGATCTGGATTTTCGCCGATCGTATTGATCTCTGTATTGACTTCTTTCGGAACCGGAAGCTCGGCAAGATCGCTGATCCCGAAATATTCCATGAACTTCGTGGTTGTGCCATAAAGCATAGGCCGCCCGATAGTATCCGCCTTGCCAGTGATCTCTATCAAGCCCTTATCCAGAAGCTTCTGAACTGCATAGTCGCAGTTAACGCCACGAATATTTTCAATCTCGGTTTTTGAGATCGGCTGCTTGTAGGCAATGATGGACAAAGTCTCCATTGCCGAAGTCGACAATCTTTTCTTGGACTGTTGCTTTAGCATGATACCAATGGAGGTTTGGTATGCAGGCTTCGTCAAAAATTGATAACCACCCGCAGCCTTGAAAAGCTGGAATGAATAATCGTCTGATTGGAATTTTTCTTCAAGCCGCTGAATGGCGCCTACGATATCCTCTTCGGGAACATCGGCGTTAAACATTTCAGACAAGCATGATTTGATGTCTGTAACCTTGATCGGGCTTGGAGAGCAGAAGATCAGGGCCTCGATATGATTTTGTAAGAAATCCACGTTCTAAAATTTACCTCTTCGAACCCCAAAGCTAATACATTTAGCCCGACGGAATCAGAAAAAGAATGCCTTTAAGGGAATGATTCTTACAAAACAGGAATTAGTCCTGCTGCATGAGCTTTGCCTCGATAGATTGGGTAGTATGGGGAACCGCAATCAACCTTTCTTTTGAGATCAGCTTACCGGTTACAGAACAGATCCCATAAGTACCGTTTTTAATACGGATCAGCGCATTTTCCAGGTTGGTGATGTACTTCTGCTGACGGGCGGCGAGCTGGCTCAGGTTTTCCTTTTCGGCTGTTTCGGCGCCATCATCCAGAACTTTGGTGTTACCACCGGATGTGGCGTCAGTACCCTCGTCGTTATTACGGTTCAAAGTGTCCTTGAGGATCTTATACTCTTCACGCGCCTTTTCGAGCTTGCGATTGATCAATACTTCAAATTCTTTCAATTCTTCTTCGGAGTAACGACTCTTCTCTTCTGAGTTTGAAGATGGCTTCGCTGGCTTATGTGCCATTGGGCGCTGGTTCGGCATTTGGAAAAAGTTAAGTTGGGCGCTCGCGGCTACTTTTGCTGCGGCTGCCGCAGGAGTCTTCGGAGCTTCTTTCACTGGTTCAGCCTGCTGTTTCTTAACAGCCGGAGCGGGTTTTTTAGCAACTTCCTTCTTTGCGACTACTACTTTCTTCGGACTGGCCTTGGGTGCAACTTTCGCTGCTGACTTACTCTGGGGCTTAGAAGCAACTTTCTTTGCAACCGGTTTCTCTTTTTTCGGTTGTGCCTTCTTAGCTTTAGCAGGAGCGGCTTTTTTCGCTTTGGCTACAGGTTTCGCCTTGGCAGTTTTTTTTGCTGCCTTAGCTGGTGCTTTTTTAGTTTTGGCCATGTTACGTTTCCTCCGTAATTAAAAGATGCGCAAAATTAGAGGTTGCCTGTTAAAACAAAAAATATTATAGAAAATTCCATCGACATCAATTTAATTTTGAGATGGAATCCCTTCGGTTTATTGTTGCTAAGTTATCTGATCGTTATGAAAAATATTCTTGTTTTAACGTTAATACTCATTCTGATGACCACTTGTGAACGGAATACTGCGAATGCTCCGGAAAAGAACGACTCGTTCGGACCCATCACAATAGTCATTCATGGCGGCGCCGGCACGATAAAAAGGGAGAACCTGACGCCGGAGAAAGAGCGGGCCTATAACGAAGCGCTTACACAAGCGCTGAACGCCGGCTATGCGGTCCTGGAAAACGAGGGAACAAGTGTCGACGCCGTTATTGCGGCTATAAAAGTTATGGAGGATTCGCCTCTTTTCAATGCGGGCAAGGGCGCCGTGTTAACAAACGAAGGGAAGAATGAGCTCGATGCGTCGATCATGGACGGAAGCAACCTGATGGCTGGAGCCGTGGCCGGCGTCACGACCATCAAAAACCCGATCACCGCCGCACATGCCGTGATGACAAAGTCGAAACATGTGATGATGGTAGGAAAGGGTGCTGAAAAATTTGCCGAAGAACAAGGCCTCGAAATTGTGGATCCGTCGTATTTTTTCGACTCCACCCGTTACGAGCAATTACTGAAAACACAGGAAAGGGAGAAGATCACCAAAGCGGGAGATGAGTCTAACGACTCCGTTGCAGGAGAGAAGAAATTCGGAACGGTAGGCGCCGTTGCGCTCGATCGGTTTGGCAATCTGGCAGCGGGAACATCGACGGGCGGAATGACCAATAAACGTTATGGACGAGTGGGCGACTCCCCGATCATCGGCGCAGGAACCTATGCGAAGAATCATACATGTGCCATCTCGGGGACCGGATGGGGCGAATACTTTATCAGGTTATCTGTAGCCCACGACATTTCCTCGCTCATGGAGTACGCCGGATTACCCCTGGAAGAAGCGGCCGATGCCGTGATCATGAAAAAACTTCCAGCCCTCGGCGGTGACGGCGGTGTGATCGGACTGGACCGGAAAGGAAATATCATCATGACATTCAATACCTCTGGAATGTACAGGGGCTATAAAAAGGGTAACGAAACTAAGACACTCATTTTTAAGGGAGAGCTATGAGCAACATCGGACAGGAAATTATCGATCAAACTCATGTTGACATCGAGCTGTATCAGAAAGAACGAAA
>CBHTUB010000181.1:0-10920 GCA_966095595.1 uncultured Chryseosolibacter sp.
TGAAGCTTTTTTACTATCAATTGGTTCTGAAGGTTTTGGTTTTAATAGCTTTCGGTATTTCCCGACAAGCATTTCGTTTCCCGATTTTTCATCCCGACCGGAAATTTTTACGATGACACCGTCATGAATGATCTGTCTTCCGGAATAATGCCCGTTCTATTTCACGCTTCAGCGCTGAGTCGAACTGCGCAAATTCATTGTTATGGTTTAGCTCTGTATTGATTTGCGTTTGTAGTAAATCCAGAAGTTGCCTCGCAGTCGGAGAAGCATGGAGGTAAACCGTCATTATATGGCCACTTAAGAGTGATAGGTCGTATTGATAGGTAAGAATCTCTTTCGGATGTTTTTCAATTAAAATTGCGAGTAGGTGTTTTCCGGGGTTAACGAATGATTTGTTACTTCCCAACAAAACATCAAACGTGTTTCGAAGTAAATCTTTCAGTCGGATCTCTCCCGCTTCTTTTACCCGCGCTACGATCACCCGCTCTAAAAATCCTTCTTTGCCATCGCCGACCTCTATGTTATTCAGAGTCAAATAATATCGCGTGACAATTCGCTTGAAGAAAAACAGCACGGTGGTCTCTTCGGTTCTCCAGGCTACGGACAGACAGCTATTCAGAATCAGGTTTTGAATGGAAAGCCGTAAAAGCTCTGCGCAAAATTTTATCCAACGGTCTCCGGTTCTCGAGGTGTTCAGGTTAAAATGCCTTTTTGGAATATCCAGCAGTTTCAGATCGCTGAAGTAGAGACATCCGGGTAAGAGAATATTGTTGATAGCTATGGGATTCATTCGGTCTTCTCTTCTATCGCTAACACGGTCTTTATTAATGGCTCAATGTTCTACTCAACCTTTATCTGAAACCCTGGTGAACGCTTGTTTCACACCCTGATGGACCGTAGCGAAAAACACTGTTCCACGACCTGCGATCTCTGATCCCATGGATCTCGTTTTGTGATGGAGCTCCTTGCTGACAATCCAGCGGAATACCATACGTTTATATCTCGGGAAGTTCTTTTGCAGATTCTCTTTGATGACCCTGGTCACGATCTCGAAAACGATAAATCCTATCACGATCGAGATGATCCATTCCAGGTTATGAAATGTTTCCTTGTCGACCACAGCTTTTTTGGCGGTCAGACCCCAGAGATTTCTGATGCTTCGGGTCTCGAAGAACTGCGAAACAATCCCCGTCGCCGATGCCCCGATAACGAAGCCGATGAAATTGCCGGTGAGCTGATCGTAGAGGTACCTGAGTATCGATTTTAGACGTATCTTTTTCATAAAACATGCCGTGGCGCACAAAAGTAAATCCGGCACGCATAAGAATTATTTCAATTCACGCCGGATTCATACATAACCCTGCCGAATGACATTGAATCCGATTTGCAAAGGGGATATCCTCAGACAAGATGCCAACGGTCAGCATGTACCATCGCATTCAGCAACGCCGACTTGCACGGCAGGTCCAGAAACGGATAAGTCACCTTCGACAGAAATAATCCCTGCGGATAAGCGCGAACGATTGTTTCCTGCGAGGTTTTGGTGATCAGCATATTTTGAAACGCCCCGATGCTCAGCTTCCCCCTGCCAATGGCCAACAGCCTTCCCACGATGATGCGGATCATGCCACTCAGAAAACGATTGGCAGAGATCTCCAACCGGAAGTTGTTCCCGCTGACGTCGGCATAGAAGTTGGCCTTCGTGATCTTGCAGATGGTAGTCCGGTGCATATCGGCGTTTTTGCAGAAGGCGCGATAGTCGTCGTACATCGGCAAAAGCGCCACAGCTTTTTTTATATCGTCGATCTGCAGATCCTCCAGGAGATACGGTGAGCTGATCCCATTCAGAAAGGGGTCCTTGTGGTGATTGATAAAATAGTTATACGTTCTTTCAATGGCATCGAGCCGGGCATGTGGTGAGCCTTCCATGGGAATAACATCGAATATCGCGATGTCGTCGGGAAGATTTTTGTTTAAGCGGAACATCAGGTCGAAGTCCCAGCCTTCGGGAGCATCAATGTGGAAGAAAAACTGCGCAGCGTGTACGTGCGAGTCCGTGCGTCCGCATCCTACGACCTCGACTTTCTTTTTCAGAATTCGCGAGAGCTCTGTTTCAATGACCACCTGAACGCTGTTGTGGTTGGGTAGCTTTTGCCATCCGCGGTAGTTGGCGCCGTTGTAGGCGATGTGGAAGAAGTAGCGCAAAGGGATATATTTTCAGTTAAGCCAGGGTTTGCTCTTTTGGACTGATGAAGTATCGATGTTGGGAGATCATCATTTCATTTTATAACCTTCTGTTGCATCTTTATCAAATTACGTTCAAACAAGGTCCGTTCGTCTGCTTCTAGCCTATCCTCGTTTCTTTTGACAAACTGAAAATATTTATCACTCTCCTTAAGGTTTCCCTTCATAGAGTATGCCAGCATCAAATAAATAGCGGAGGACAGTGTTGCGTTATTTACAAATTCAAAGTCCATACTATGGAAGAGCAGGTTTATGCCTTCATTGATAGAGCCTTTTTCGATCAGAACGGAACCTCTCGTCCCACGGACTAAGTTTTCATTTCGGACGGCACTGATGGCTAACGCAGAAAAATGATCGGCCTTTGCAATATCATTCAATACAAGGTACGTCCATGCAAGTTGATTATATATCAGACCTGCATACGGTTTTATATCTCTATCTTCTAAATGGTTAAGCAATTTCAAACACTCCTCCAGGCTTTTTTCAGTTTCACCGGTCTTCAGGAGAATTAGTGAGCGATTCATTGAAAGAATTTTTACATCTGGATACCTTCTCAGGTATTCATTGAAAACCTTCCATGCCGATTGGTAATCCTTCTTTTCCAGGAATTCGTGTCCATCGAACAGCAGATTTATATCCAACCTTTTTTCAATTTCTGCGGTTTTTGAAAAGGGTAATTTCAGCAGAGCCAAGCCATCCGTCGGAACTTTCATGCCCGCTATTGTGGTGTCGTATGGGATCAGGTTAAGAATCATAGGCGCGTTGGCGAGAAATATGGTGAACGGTATAGCTACCAAAACGTCTCCATTCGAATTGGTAAAGCCCATATTGAAGAACGCATACATAACAAGGGCACAAACTACATTAAGGAGAACACCACCGATGATAAAAACCATGTAGCGCAGCTTCAAAAATTTTTGCTGGTCGAATGTCGCATAAGCATGGCCACCAATGAAGTTGGAGTTGATCACTACACGGATATTGGAGATCTTAGTCCTATAAAGTTCGTGTCCTTTTCCAAATACCACTCTTCTCGGCGTTCCACCTACTGCCCTTGCGGCGATTAGATGGCCCGCTTCGTGGATGATCACCGCAGCCTTAAAAGCTACTAAAAAAGCACCAAGATTTATCAGGATGTTTCCGAATTGAGATGTCTCTGGTATAAGGTGAAAGACAATACCGACGACTATAACGACCCAATAACCAACAGGAAAGAGCGTAAAGAGTACCCTTCTACTAAAGTTCATTTCGATTAGTTGGACGAAGATACGATTCTTCAATGTTTTTTGGTCTGTTCATGCAATCGACTGCAAAAAAATGATATTCGGAAGAGTCCAGCCCCAATGAACACCTGAACGCAGTTTGTAACCGGATAACTTTTTGCTATCCGCAGTAGTTGAGGGCGTTGTAGGCAATGTGAAAAAAGTAGCGCAAAGGATATTTTTTGCTAAGGTAAGCTTCATGGCATCATGCAGAAGGCGTCGTGCCAGAGAATGTCGTACAGAATCCTGACAAAAATCACATTATTCCCTGCGGCTGGTCAGCCGAATAGCTGCATAAGATCTTCATTTTTGACTATTGTCAACAAAACACAATAGCTATGAAAAACAAAACACTTCTGGCGTGTACATTCATATTGTTCACGTTCACACTTGCTCTCGCGCAAGACCTTCCGCCAAAACATCGCGGCATGCATCCGATCCTCAAAGCCGACGGAACCGTGGTCGATGAAACTGGCAAACCCCTTGGCTCCATTAAAAATGGAAAAGTATGTGATGTATCCGGAAAGGTGATCGGAGTAATTGCCCAAACCGGAGACGTTACGACAGCAAACGGAAAAAGCATCGGCAAGATCAAAAAGAATGGAAGTTTCAAATCCTCGAAGGGACATGTGGTCACTACTGATCCGGACGGTACCGTGAGAGTGGCTGGAAAAGACGTTGCTAAAATTGAAGCAGGGTACAAGGACAAATCCCACGCATGTGCACTCCATTGTTTCTTCAGCTCAGAGAACGAAGATGCAAAGGAAATCGACCATGAGGGTCATCACTAAGTGGGTCTATCTTTTACAACCAGGCGCCAACCATTGTAATGAGAACGATCTCCAGACGAAAAACATACAAGGCACCCATCAGCGAGGTGTTTGAAAAGCTTGATGATCTGGGCGTAACCGGAACACACATGACCCGATCATCGATGATGATGATGGGAAACAAATTATCGCTGACGTATCTGTCGCCCAACCACACCGGTCTGAATTCAACATACAGGTGGCAGGGAAAAATGATGGGCATCCCGATGGATTTTACGGTGACCGTAACAAAATGGATTTCCAACAAGGAAAAGGTCTGGGAAACCGTAGGCGAACCTCATCTGATCATCTACTCCTGGTACCGGATGACTTTAAACGTTTCACTCACCCCAGAGGGAACAGTTGCTGAA
This sequence comes from uncultured Chryseosolibacter sp., assembly GCA_966095595.1. GTDB lineage: Bacteria > Bacteroidota > Bacteroidia > Cytophagales > Cyclobacteriaceae > Chryseosolibacter. The sequence goes on from CBHTUB010000181.1 coordinate 4,687, forward strand.
TTGGCCATCTCCTATAAAAGACCGGCCGGATTCTTTCTGAAAATATTGTCTTTTCTTTTCGCCGACTTGTACTGCATCTGGTGCCTGAATAAAATGCTGAACGATGCAGAAAGGGCAATCCGAACAACCTCACAACGGGTCGTGTCAGCGCACCAACAGGTTCACGGAGGCTATTGATCATTAAATTATATAAGAATAACCAACTTAAGTACAAATCCGGAGATGTTGGCATGCATATAATCTGATGAACTGTCAGTAAACTTAAGATGAACCAGCCATCCAACATTCAATACACCTGCCCCATGCATCCCGAGATCATCAAGGATGCGCCAGGTCAATGTCCCAGGTGCGGAATGAACTTAGTTCCGGTAAAGGAAGCTCAATCCGCGAAAGCAGATCATCATCACGATCATACCCAACATACCACGTCTGTCAGCCCGGAACATCAGCATCACGGCGGAGGCGGGCATGCACATCACGCGGGCATGATAGACGAATTCAAAAAACGTTTTTATGTCGTCCTGGTATTGACCGTTCCGATAATGGCACTGTCGCCAATGATCCAACACTGGCTGACGGTGGATTGGGAATTTCCTGGATCGGGCTACTTGCTGCTCGGACTTTCAACGGTCGTTTTTTTCTATGGCGGCTGGCCCTTCCTCAAAGGACTTGTCGATGAAGTCAAGTCACGATCGCTGGGAATGATGACCCTTGTTGCCGTGGCCATCACGGTGGCGTACGTGTACAGCGTAGCCATTGTTCTGGGGCTTCAGGGAATGGATTTCTTCTGGGAGCTTGCTACACTGATCCTGATCATGCTCCTCGGACATTGGATCGAGATGAAGTCCATCATGAGCGCATCACGCGAGCTGGAGTTGCTCGTTCAGCTCATGCCTTCCGATGCCCACCTTGTTCATGGAGATCATGTGATGGACGTGAAGACCGATACGCTCAAGGCAGGAGACGTTATCCTGGTCAAGCCAGGCGAAAAGATCGCGGCGGACGGTGAGATCGTCGAGGGAAGAAGTTTTCTCAATGAGTCAATGCTTACCGGTGAATCGAAGCCTGTAGAAAAGGACATCAACGATAAAGTTATCGCAGGATCGATCAATGGCGAAGGATCGTTGAAAGTAAAGGTGACGCATGGCATGAAGGATTCCTATCTGTCGCAGGTGATCAAGCTTGTACAGGATGCGCAGGATGCAAAATCCAAAACTCAACTACTGGCCGACCAGGCAGCGAGATGGCTGACGATCATTGCGCTGGTATCTGGAGCCGTAACATTTGTTGTTTGGCTGGCCATCGGCAAGGATCTGGCCTTTGCCATGGAACGGATGGTGACCGTGATCGTGATCTGCTGTCCCCACGCGCTGGGACTGGCTGTACCCCTCGTTGTGGCAAGGTCGACCGCCATCTCCGCCCAGAGCGGACTGCTCATCAAGGACAGAACCGCCTTCGAAAATTCGCGAAAAATAACAACACTCGTTTTTGACAAGACCGGCACGCTGACGAAGGGTGAGTTCAATGTCGTGCGATATGACGCCGTCGACACCAGGTTCACCAAAGATGAGATCTTATCTCTCACCGCAGCGCTCGAGCAAAATTCAGAGCACCCGATCGCAACTGGTATCATGCGAAAGGCGAGGGAACAAAATGCTCAGCTGCCTGCCATGAAAGATTTTAAGGCGATCACCGGAAAAGGTATTCAGGCAATCATTAATGGAAAAGATGTAAAAGTGGTGAGCCCCGGTTTCCTGAAGGAGAATAACCTGACAGCCGACGTTACATCATCGAAGGCAGAGACCACGGTTTTTGTTGTTGTCGACAATAACGTTGCAGGATATGTTTCGCTTGCCGACGAGCTTCGGCCGGAGTCTTCCGAGGCGATCAGGGTTCTCCATACCGAGCATATCAAAACGCTCCTGCTCACCGGTGACAATAAGGAAGTCGCCAAAACGGTAAGTGATTCACTTGGCATGGATGGATTCATCGCCGGGGTATTGCCCCACCAAAAGCTGGAGAAAATAAAAGAGCTTCAGTCGAAGGGAGAATTCGTTGCCATGACAGGCGATGGCGTGAATGACGCTCCCGCGCTTGCCCAGGCGGATGTCGGTATTGCTGTCGGCTCCGGTTCCGACATCGCAGCCGAAACGTCGGATATCGTTCTTGTCAACAGTAACCCCCGCGATGTTGCAAGCCTGATCCTCTTTGGAAAAGCTACATATCGCAAGATGATCCAGAATCTCGCGTGGGCTACCGGCTACAACGTGGTCGCCTTGCCCCTGGCTGCCGGGGTACTTTACAATTCCGGTATCACGCTTAGTCCTGCCGCAGGGGCAGTGCTGATGAGTGTGAGTACCATTGTAGTCGCATTGAATGCCCAGCTGCTAAAAGTTCGCACGACGAAATAACAAATTTCACCAATAAGAAGTGTTGTGCCGTTTGGAATGGCATAGGAATTTGAGTCGATACCATCATGAAAAGCGTAGTATTGCTGTTAGCCGTTTCGTTGTCTTCTGTCTCGATGGCCTTCGCTCAGCACGAGCATCACCAGAACACCGCCGACACAACAAGGCGCAAAGCGGCACACGACAACATGAGTCACACGGACGATCACGTGATGTCCGGTGAAATGGACCATACCATGCCACCGATGTCTCATGCCTATTCCCTGAATTTGCCGATGAACAGAAATGCATCCGGTACCGGGTGGCTTCCCGATGCATCGCCGATGTATGGATACATGCTGCATTCTAAAAAGTGGATGTACATGTTTCACGGAAATATTTTTATACGCTACAACGATCAGGATATCGGAAACAAGGGAACACGCGGAGATACAAAAGTCGACGCACCGAACTGGTTCATGGCCATGGGACAAAGAAGGGTCGGCGAGAAGGGGTTGTTCCATTTCAATGCCATGTTCTCCCTGGATCCCCTGTTCGGAGGGGAAGGTTATCCACTGCTCTTTCAGACCGGCGAGACGTTCCACGACAAACCTCTCGTGGACAGACAGCATCCGCACAATCTCTTTTCCGAGCTGTCCGTTGCATACACACAGTCCTTCACAAAGGATATCGATGCGTTTGTCTATTTCGGATATCCGGGAGAGCCGGCGCTTGGACCGGTAGCGTTCATGCATCGTCCATCGAGTTTAAATAATACGGACTCACCTTTGGGACATCACTGGCAAGACGCTACACACATCACTTTCGGAGTTGCTACGGCTGGATTTCGCTACAAGATCTTCAAGCTGGATGCATCCATCTTCACGGGACGTGAGCCCGGCGAAGCACGATACGGTTTTGATAAGCCTAAGTTCGATTCTTATTCTTACCGGCTGACGGTCAATCCGGCAAAGACCATTTCTGCGCAGGTATCTCGGGCCTTCATCAAGAGCCCTGAGATCGTCGAGCCTGATGTGGATATTGACCGCACGACAGCTTCGATCACTCATTCGTTACCGTTAACCGGTATAAATCATTTTCTTACGTCTACCTTCGTTTGGGGCTATAACGACAAGGGTGTTGATCACCGGGAGAATTCATACACTTTGGAATCGGGTCTGCAGTTGGATCGGTTTGCCGTTTACGGACGTCTTGAAAATATACAGAAGTCCGCCGACGAATTGCTTCTCGAAGGTTTTGAAGACCACGAGCTGATGAGGATAAACGCAGTTACTTTGGGAATGAGCTATACGATATTGCGTCAATGGAACACCAACATGGCCCTTGGCGCGCAGGGAACGTTGTATTCGGCCGACAAGAGACTTGATCCCATCTACGGCGATAGCCCGAAGTCATTCGAGGTCTACATGCGCATAAGTCCGGCGTTGATGAACGTGAACAAATAAAATGTAGCTATGACAAAAAAGGAAACATATCTTGTGGAAGGCATGACATGCTCAGGTTGCGAGAGAACGGTTCAGAAAGTAGTTGGCAACATTGAAGGCGTGAAGTCGTCCAGGGCCGATCTTGCATCCTCTACGCTCTCGATAGAATATGACCCATCGAAAGTAACGATCGATAACATAAGATCCGCCGTGAACAAGGTTGGCTATAAGTTTGTGGGAGAGAGACCGTCCTATGGGCAGCGCGAAGGTAGCGACGAAGCGGTTTCCTGATCAGGGTGTTTGGTGAAATCAGCGAGATGCACTGGCCTGTGCGCTGCGCTCACAAAACCTGGCTCGCAAATGATCTCCTCGGTTAGGTCAAAGTTTATCGGCTATTTGATATCTTTGAAATGAATGCCTCTCCCATGGATCTCTGCCAATCTTGTAAAACAAAGTCAGTTGAAGTAACTGATGATTGTGATAATCCCGTCTATCCATATCGGGTGTGTAAAGATTGTCATGAGCGATTGATCAACAGGTCACTGCGGCCACGAGAATACTTTAATCTTTCTGCACAGCACGGAACGACCTATTTGCTAAATGATGATTTTTATGACAATAATGGAAGTGCTTGCGATCCGGAGATTGAATTGGCAATTGATCACACTCTGGCTTTCCCAGAGTTTAGCGAGCTTTATGACTTGCCATCACTCGTCGACTATGCAATAGTGGAGTGGTGGTTGTCCGACCGAGTTGTTGGTGCATTAAAAGGGTTTCCAAAGAAAGAAATTTTAAGGGAACTCGACACCCGGATAACATTGAATAAAAGTTTGTCAGCTCGCATTTACCAGCTTGCTGCTTACGCGCTTGGCAGTTATGCAGATGAGTGGATAGTAAAACAATGGCAGTTACGAACAGATAAAAACTTTCCGGCTTTTGCCGAAGCATTGGCGATGTGCTTAGACCCGGTCTTAGGGTTTGAACTTTACACAAAACAGCTGGGAGAAATAGCAGACCCTGGCAGGCTTGCTGAAACGATGACAGGATTAATCTATCTTCAGTCGAAGTTAACCCTCGGTTGGATCGAGACTAACGTTACAAGAGTTTCGAACATCTCAGACGGATGGGGCTATCTGGCGGTGGCGTCTCAATTCGATTGGCCCACAGCCGAAAGATGGCTACAAGGTGGTCGTCCACTAAGTCTAATTGCGCTCGATGCTTTGGCGAATTGTGCCGTCACCTCCGAGACAATGAATACCACACCTTGGCTACGTGAAAACCCTCAGCGTTTACTTTCACCTAAAAGTATTGACGAAATGAATAGCGCTCTGATGAAGTACGGTGAAACAGATAAAGTGCCTAGAGTTCGTACGAAGATTAATTACATAATGGCGAATTGGGATAAGATTCTGAAACAATGACTTTTGATAAACTCAAGGAACAATGCGTCTCCGAGATATCGCAACTTCAGGACGAATTTAGAAAGCTCTACAACCTCGACAGCTATGAGAAATGGTCTTTCAATGAAGACTGCGGAGTCTTTCACTTTGAATCTGACGATGGAAGAGCATTGTACTTTCGATATTCTTTAGTCGGCTCCTTCTCAGAAAAAACATCGACATGGAAATGGTCGTGGGACAATGAACATCTTAAGCCAGGTGAGCGCAGGCGTGTCGACGAAGTGAAAGCGTTTGGTGAACAAAATGATTTCGCCAGTCTTGCAACTGGGTTGATTGAAGCCGATGAATACACCGGATGGGAAATGACTTCCATCTGTGCAAAAATTTTAAGTGCTATAGGAGTCTATCGATTCACCCAGGAACATCTCACGTTTTATATTGTTTTCACCGGCGAGTTGACCAGGGAGCAATATGATAACTGGAAAGAGCACGCGGTTACATGCGAATCTCATGGCACCTCTCGTGCAGCCTTTGTCTGCCAACATTTGAACAAAGACACCTATACCGGATTTCACGAAGCGTTCGAATCCAATCCATTAATTGAGCCGGATGATGACTATCAAGCATGGTGCGATGAATGCGAGAAGATGCGGCTCCAAGAAGGAGAATGGAATGATGTGTCGGAGGGCTTTGCTAAAATTCGTTTGATCTGTGATCAGTGCTTTTTTGAAATTAAGCGAAGGAACATCTGACTCATTTCAATTTTTTCATTTGAACAAACTTCATCTCTAATGCCTCACCCTTTACGGATACCTCTTCATGCTCAAAATTCAAAATTAAATTGAGCACAAGCGCTGTCTTCGAAAGTTCAACAATTCGAAGAGACAAATTTGCATTGATCTCGATCACTTTGTTCTTTACACTATACGATCCTGTTGATGGGGCTCTCAGCTCTTTGGACGTCAAGATGATTTTATTTTTTTCGGTTAAGTCTATGATGTC
>CBHTUB010000182.1:0-10878 GCA_966095595.1 uncultured Chryseosolibacter sp.
TTTGCCATTCTTTCAGTGGCAGGATGAAGCAAGGAAATTCGGTGTCGAGACAGAGGCGACGATTGAGTACAAGATCGCGCAGTCAGCCGACCTGATGACCACGGTGAGTGAGCTTACGGGAAGGGAGTGCGAATATCTTTTAAAGCGAAAACCGGATGCGATCCTTCCCAACGGGCTCAACATCCAGCGGTTCGAAACCCTGTATGAATTTCAAAACCTGCACTCCCAATACAAGGAGCAGATCCACAAGTTCGTGATGGGGCACTTCTTTCATTCGTATTCGTTCGACCTTGACAAGACCATGTACTTCTTTACCTCAGGTAGATTCGAGTATAAGAACAAGGGATTTGACATCACACTCGAAGCGCTCACCTATCTCAATGAACAGTTGAAACGCGAAAACTCGGATGTGACGGTGGTGATGTTTTTTGTGAGTAAAAGAGAGTTCCACAACATTCAACCGGAGGCATTGCATTCGAAGGCAGTGATGGAAGAGATACGGCAGACTTGCGACGCCATTCTCAAACAGGTGGGCAGTCACCTGTTTTTCGAGAGCACCGCGCGGAATGACCACCGCCTTCCCAACCTCAACGATTTTGTGGACGAATACTGGAAGCTTAGGTATCGAAGGACAATTCAGTCCTGGAAGAGCCAAAAGCTTCCCCTGGTAGTGACGCATGTGCTGGCGGACGAGGAGAACGACGACATCATGAATTTTTTGAAGGAGAAGGGGTTGCTCAACCTCAGGGAAGACAAGGTGAAGGTCGTCTACCATCCAGATTTCATTTCGTCCATCAATCCACTCTTTGGAATGGATTACCTGCATTTCGTACGCGGATGTAATCTCGGCATCTTTCCGAGCTACTATGAGCCATGGGGTTATACCCCGCTCGAATCACTCGCAAGTGGCATTCCCGCTGTTACAAGTGATCTCTCCGGTTTCGGAGATTACTTGTTGACTAATTTTCCGGATCATGAAAAGAATGGAATTTTTGTCGTGGAACGCAGCAAGCGAACTTTCGACTGGAGCGCGCGACAACTCGCAGCTTACATGTACAGGTTCCTCAAGCAAACGCGACGCGAGCGGATCATCCAGCGCAACAATGCGGAGAACTTTTCAGTGCAGTTTGACTGGAAGAATCTTGTGAGATATTACAATTCGGTATACGAAGCGGTGGTAAAACACTAGCCCTTCTTCTTCAGGTTACATCCTACTGGACGAATTTCCGGCGTAACGATGGTTTGCTTCGAGAGCAGAATATCGATGGCATCACGCAGATAGTTTTGACGCACATCGGTTTCAACCTGGGGGTTGTCGTCGATGGCGCCGCGATAAACAACCGTGAATTTTCCATTGTTGTTTTTCAACAGAAACGCTTCCGGAGATTTTTTCGCATCCAGCATACTCATCAGGGTTTGATCTTTATCGGCCAGATAAGGCACAGAGAGATTCAGTTGCTTTGCCTTTTTTGCCATGGCCTCCTTCGAGTCCGTAGTTTCCGTGTTTGAGTTCACAAGAAGCACCGGCACGCGATCCTGATATGTCTGCGACAACTTAGCGATACGGTTGCGATAATACTCATCGTAGGGACAGTTGTTGCTGGTGAAGATGATCACCATGCCTTCGCATGAAGGATAGGTGTCAAGCGAAACAGCCTGGTCGTTGACTACATTGGCAAGCTTGAAATTTTTCAGCTCCTGTGTGTAGCCGATCGTCGCGATGCTTAGCAGAATTGCAGTCAGTAATTTATACATGGTCTGTCGTGTTTAGCACTACTACAAAGTTATCATAAACATGATATTCCAGCGGTATTGCTTCCTTCAAGGTAGTTGCAACAATTCGGCCAATTAGTTTACCTGATTTTTCCCTTGAAAACGGGTCAATAATGAGGTTTTCCGCGAAGGTAAGGTCTTTTCTGCCATGCACTTTGATCAGCGTTTCCTTCGCACACCAGTAGATGCAATGTTTCAGGATGTCTTTACCTGCGTCTTCCAGTTCACCCTGGTGCATGATCCTCGGTGCAACGTTGAGCAACTTCGATTTGGGCTGTTCGAGGTCGATACCGACAAATCGATCTTTATGAATGATCGCAGCCACATACGGGTATGAATGGCTGAGCGAGATCTGAACATTATACCCGGTTAGGAATGGCTTGCCGAATTCGTTTTTCCAGATGCCTTTGAACTCGAGTCCCCATTGCGCGAGCAGGTGCTTCAGCAATACGCGAGCGGCCTGAAATTCGAGTCTTTTCTTTTGGTTCGTGATGGAATCGGGAGTAGGCTCAACCTCATGGATCTGATGTGCGAGGTCCTGTTCCGACTCGTCTATACGCCACCAGCCCCACGCGACATGATCTTTGACGTTCTGCTTCTCTAGCGGCATCCAGGTGATCTGATTATTTTGTAAAATCTGTCGAAAGTTATGACTTTCGTTTTTATTTGAATAATGTCAACAGTTCAGGTTCAGCGTCTCCATGCGTTAACCGGCCACCGCGATTGTGTTTATACACTTGAGCCATCTGCCGATCAGGCGGTCTTTTTCTCCGGAGCAGGCGACGGTATGGTCGTGAAATGGGACCTCCGGGACCCGGAACACGGCACGTTGATCGCGAAACTACCCAACTCCGTTTATGCTCTCGAATTTGATCGGGAAAGTGGCTTGCTTATTGCCGGTCATAACTACGAAGGCATTCATTTCCTTGACTGGGAGAATAAAAAAGAGGTTGGGTCGTTACAACTGACAAAGTCCTTCATCTTCGATCTGAAATGCATCGGAGGTTATGTGTTTGTCGCCTGTGGTGACGGAGAGGTGATCAAGGTCGATCCGCGCAGCAAGACGGTTGTGAAGCGGAACAAGCTGACTGACAAAAGTGCACGGACCTTTGCCTTCAGCGAGACAACCGGACACCTCGCGGTCGGATACAGTGACAATGCGATCAGGATATTCGATGTAGATCTGAACCTTGTCAGGGAATGGGTGGGGCATACGAACTCGATTTTTGTGTTACGATTTTTGCCTGGCGGGGCGCATTTGATCAGCGGGTCGCGGGATGCACGGCTAAAGGTGTGGGATGTCAATGCCAACTATGCCCTGGCGGCAGAGGTCGTTGCCCACATGTATGCGATAAATCATATAGAATTTAGCCCGGATGGCAAACATTTTGTAACTTGTAGCATGGATAAGTCCATTAAGGTCTGGGACTTGGAACACCTTCGTCTCTTGAAGGTGATCGACAGGGCCAGGCACGCAGGACACGGGACATCCGTAAACAAACTTTTGTGGACATCGTTTAATAACCAATTGCTAAGTGCCAGCGATGACCGCACGATATCAGTATGGCATATCATTTTTTAAACTTTTTATATCATGAGAATCACACCCCTTGAAATACGCCAAAAGACGTTCGAAAAGAACTTCCGCGGCTATGAAAAAGATGAAGTCCACGCATTTCTGTTAAGCCTTTCCCAGGAGTGGGAGAGGATGCAGGACGAGAACAAGGAACTCCGAATCAAGCTTGAAGCCACCGAACGCGAGGTCATGAAGCTCCGCGAGGTAGAAAGCTCGTTGTATAAAACTTTAAAGACCGCGGAAGACACGGGTGCAAGCGTGATCGACCAGGCACGCAAGGCAGCAGATCTTCACCTGAAAGAATCTCAAATCAACGCCGATGCGCTGTTACGTGAGGCGAAGAGCAAGGCGAAAGATACCATCGAAGAATCGGAAACAAGGGCTAAGGAGATCATCGTCGAGATGGAAGACCGCCTGAAAACGCTCCTGGATGATTACAAGAAGCTTCAGTCAGCACGTGAAGATCTGATGGGCGATCTGAAACGGATGGGGGCCGACCTCATCGACAAGGTGGAGCGCTCAAAAAATCAGTCACGTGACTTCGATCCTGATAAACACTATCAGTCAGTAAAACGCGAGACGAAGAAGATCGTACATCCGAACTTCCACTTCGAGACAAACGAGCCGAAAGCCGAACAAAAACCAGAATCACCAAAAAATGAGCCTCGTGCAGAGATGAAGATCGAGGTTCCCAAAGAGGTCAAACCCGTTATTCAAATGGAGCCGGAGTTCCAGGCAGAGCCCGTATTTGCTGGCGAAGCTCCCCGCAAGATACAGAAGTCGTTTTTTGAGGAGATCGGGTAGGTTAATTTCAGATTCCAGATTTTGATATTTCAAATTTAGATTAGCCATCGGAAAACCGGTGGCTTTTTTGTTATTGGTGGCGCTTCCCGGATCAGGCGGGCCAGTAGAGCTCAGCCTTGTGTTGTTTTTTCAATCTGAAATCTGAAATTTGAAACTTGAAATTATAACCGATGGGCAAAATCAATCTTGAAGGACTGGAGTTTCATGCTTACCATGGCGTTTATCCGCACGAGCGCGATTCAGGCAATTGGTTCGAGGTCGACGTTTCAGTGGATGCCGACTTTACATCGGGTGCTCAAACAGATGAGCTTGCCGGAACGGTCAATTACGAGACGCTTTTTCAGATCGTAAAGGACGAGATGGAGATTCCTTCAAAGCTCCTGGAGACGGTGGCCGAGAAAATAGTAACCAGAATATTGGATGAGCTTGATTCTGTTGAAGCCGTGGAGGTCAAGATCGCCAAGCTAAATCCCCCTATCGGAGGAAAGTGTAAGAGAGCATCAATATCAATCGCGCGAAAGCGGAATTAGCCTTGTGTATTTTAGACTCTTGAGCATGGACGCAGACGCTATTGGGAAGCCTGAGCTTCGGTAAACATAAACCCGCGTCCTTCGTCGCCCTCATAGAAATCGACCTGCTTGCCAATGATATACATCGTATGTTTTTTGTCGATGTAAACCGGTATTCCTTCAATGGTATAGGCCATGTCCGATGACTTCCGGTGGTCGAAGCCGATAAGGAGTGACACGCCACAGCCCCCGCCCTTTACGCCGATGCGCAGTCCGTAGTCTACAGGGATGCCTTTTGTCTGCATGATCTTTTTGATCTCCTCTGCGGCTTTTGGTGAAATCGTTACGGGCTGGACGTTATCAAACATGTTATTACATTTGCAGCTCAAAAATATTTAAATTTCAAACATCATTTCCCCGAAATAAATTCTATGGATGCTATCATTGAGTTCGCTAAACTGTTAATCCCGGCCTCGGTAGTTCTTTATGCAGTTTATCTGATCGTCAAGGCCAACATTCAGAAAGAGATAGACCTGAGAACTTTGGAGGTGCGTGGCCGCAGCATCGAGACGGTGCTTCCCAATCGCCTTCAGGCATACGAACGCATGGCGCTTTTTCTCGAAAGAATGTCTCCGCATAACCTGCTGATCCGATTGAACGTAGCAGCAGTCCCCTCACGCGAATTCCACCAGCTGCTGCTCAGCGAGATCAGAAATGAATACAACCATAATGTGTCGCAGCAGGTGTATATGAGCGAGGAGGTTTGGAACCTGATAAAAAACGCCAAAGAAGACTTGATCGTCACCATCAACGAGTCGGCTACGGAGATCGGACCTGATTCGTCGAGCCTGGATCTCAGCAAGAAAATCTTTGAAAAAACCATCAATAAGGCCGTGGATCCTATCGGACACGCGTTAACCGAGCTTAAAAAAGAGATTCAGCGAACCTTTTAAGCGGGCATGATCGTTTTACAATGAAACGACATGAGAAATAGGTTTTTCGATCTGGCGCTTAGAAGGGCTGCAATGCTGGCGGGCAAGCGGGCACGCATACTCTTGCTGCTTACTCAGCTTGCTACGAAGCTAAAAACCGTTAACTGGAAAGAGGTAAGACTCCAAACCGCAAAGGAACAGTTTCTGATACTCGGTCGCCTCGTGAGGGCCTATGCGCTAGGCCAGTACAGATCAATTCCCTGGAAGACTGTTCTCAAGGTCACTGCAGCCATCATCTATTTCATCAGCCCAATCGATCTTCTTCCCGATCTTCTTCCGATCACCGGACTTACCGACGATATGGGTGTTCTGCTGTGGGTCTATAGCTCAGTGAATGGCGAGATCGAGAAATTCTTAACCTGGGAGAAATCCAGATTAGGCGTATAGATCTTTCTGACGTAAAAAAACCGGCGTCATGATCAAAAAGCCCGACACTTAAGTGCCGGGCTTTTTGATGCGTTTCTTATATTCACTATTTGATTAATAATGATTGCAGTAATACAACGCGTCTCATCATCATCCGTGAAGATCGATGGACAGGATGTCGCGAAGATCGGTAACGGTCTGCTTGTTTTGATCGGTATTGAAGATGCCGACAACGATGAAGACATCGACTGGCTTGCGGCGAAGATCGTCAACCTGAGAATATTCAATGACGAGAACGGCGTGATGAACGTCAGTGTTAAAGATTGCCATGGAGATATTATCGTGGTCAGTCAGTTCACGCTCCATGCTTCAACAAAGAAAGGCAATCGACCTTCTTACATCAAGGCGTCAAAACCCGATATCGCGGTACCGCTTTACGAAAAGTTCATAAAACAACTGCAGACAGTGCTTGGCAAAGATGTTCAGACCGGAAGGTTTGGCGCCGACATGAAGGTAAGCCTGGTCAATGATGGGCCCGTGACGATCGTCATAGATACAAAAAATAAGATCTAATCCCGCTGATACGCAGTGCCCCGCCACGTGTAGGCGTATCGTGATGTCTTCGTGCAGGATTCCTGACTCGTTTCGTCGCAGTCATTGAAGGTCGAGACCGTTTCTTCTACCTTGAAATTGACAAACCCATCTGTGGTATCTTCCGAAGCAGCAATCGTCGACTCCATGTCCTCGCCCTCACAACCATCACCAGAATCCGTACGCAAGGTGTGTTCCAGAATGCTGCTTAACGTTCCGTCTACGTACGCATAAAGATTATAGTATATCTCGTCACCGTCGCCATCCGAGTCATATCCGCTGGTGATTTCGATTGCTTCCTTTTCCTGTGAAAGAGAGATTGTGCCAACCGACAGCTGGCTGATCCAACCTTCACGTATTAAAATGTGTTGTACAACGGCAAGCTTCTTTTTTTGTTGTTCATATTCGAAGAGGTGCACTTCGTTGGAGCGACCACCAGATTCCGCGGATTGCAGCCACGCCACGAGCAAAGTCCTACCCTCCAGCTCTGTGAACTCAGTTTTTGAGAAGTTGTACTTTTGTCCGCTCGGGCTGGTGTAAGTGCCTTCCTTTGCATCGTATTTGTACTCCGGCAGAAGTATAGCATACAATTTGTCCGAGTCTACGCCTGCAGGTTGAGCGTTGACGATCAAGGGCATCAACATCAGTGATAGGGATAGATACTTTAGCATGGGTAAGGACTTTTAGTTCTCTAATTTTATTAAGTTTACTGACGACGTATGGAAATGAAAAGGCTTTGCTATTTTTTGATGATCGTCCTGATGCCGGTCGTCAGTTCTGCTCAGTATAAATACGGGCTTAGGGTCACGGGGTTGGCGGAATACAAAAAAACAATTGCGATCGACCCAAAAAAGCAGTTAGTCGATCTCGAAGTTTTTATACCTGGAATAGTGCTGGACATCCGCTATGCAACAACCAATAACTTCACGAAAGAGAGGATCTACAACCTGGCCAAAGCCTACGCGCGGAAACCGGTCGCCGAGTCGCTGAAAAAAGTGCAGGAGGAATTGAATAGGAAAGGACTCGGCATCAAGATCTTCGATGCTTATCGGCCCTACAAGGCTACGGTTAAATTTTATGAAGTTTATCACGACACCACGTATGTTGCTTCTCCCTATCGAGGCTCGCGACACAACAGGGGGTGTGCCCTGGACCTTACCATTATCGATTTAAAGACCGGCCAGGAGTTGAAGATGCCGACAGAGTATGATTCGTTCAAGAAGGATGCATGGCCGGGTACGCCCGTGAAAGATCCGCTGGTGAAAGCCAATCGTGCCATGTTGATCGATATCATGGAGCGAAATGGTTTTAAGGTAAACTCGTCCGAATGGTGGCACTTCGATTTCAAGGGTTGGAAAAACTATGAGGTGCTCGACATCGATTTTGAAGAACTTCAATGATATATAAATCAGATGACAATCCAGGAAGCGCAGAAACAAGTTGATCAATGGATCAACACGACCGGCGTCCGTTATTTCAACGAATTAACGAACATGGCCATCCTCACAGAAGAGGTCGGCGAGGTTGCAAGAATTATCGCGAGAAGATATGGCGAACAATCCGAGAAGGAATCTGACAAGAATAAGGACCTCGGTGACGAGCTTGCCGATGTGCTTTGGGTGGTGATGTGTCTTGCCAACCAGACAGGTGTCGATCTGACCGACGCTTTCAAACGTAACATGGAAAAGAAAACCATGCGCGACAAGGATCGTCATCAGCAAAATCAAAAGCTCAGGTAATAGCGAGGACATGGCTACACTATCCAATCGTTATCTGGCCCTGGATGTATTTCGCGGAATGACCATCTGCCTGATGATCGTTGTAAATTCTCCAGGGTCGTGGAACTTTGTCTATGGACCGTTCGGCCATGCCGCCTGGCATGGATTCACGCCGACTGATCTCGTTTTTCCTTCATTCCTATTTGCCGTTGGCAACGCTATGGCGTTTACCATGCATCGGTTTGATGGTCAGTCTCACCAGGTCTTCTGGAGCAAGGTATTGAAACGGACTTTGATCATCTTCCTCCTGGGTTTCCTGATGTATTGGTTTCCATTTTTTCAGCACGGACAATTAAAACCGCTTGCCGAGACAAGAATTTTTGGCGTCCTGCAGCGCATAGCATTGTGTTATTTCTTTGCGGCGATCATTCTCCACTACGGGTCGAAAAATTTTGCGATATGGTTTTCCATTCTTGCGCTCATCGGCTATTGGGCTCTGGCGTATTTCTTCGGAGAGGCGGGCGATCCGTTTTCACTTACCGGGAATGCATCGCGACAGCTTGATCTCTGGTTGATTGGCGATAAACATCTTTACCACGGCGAGAATATTGCCTTTGACCCCGAAGGCTTGATGAGCACTCTTCCTGCTATCGTAAATGTGATCGCAGGTTTCCTCGCCGGAGATTTTATCAGGCGTTACGGTAACTCATATGAGACTATAGCTAAACTGATGATCGCAGGTGCGGCTTTGATCGCCATTGCCCTGGCATGGAACTCGGTTTTTCCGATCAACAAAAAGCTCTGGACAAGCTCGTTTGTGCTGTTGACTTCTGGACTTGATCTTCTCATCCTCCCGGTGTTGATCTTTCTCATCGAGATAAAAGCGTCCGTCAGGTGGACCAACTTTTTTGTCGTGTTTGGAAGAAACCCGCTGTTCATCTATCTGTTGTCGGAAATATTGCTGACCACGTTGTTCATTGTGAGCGTGGGAAACACCTCACTACAGGAATGGATCTACGTCAACCTGTTTGAAAGCTGGGCAACGCCGATCAACGCTTCCCTGCTATTTGCAATTGCGTTTATGCTGGCATGCTGGGGCGTCGGCTATCTGCTCGACAGGAAGAAGATCTACATAAAAGTTTAGGCTGTTACGAGCGAACCGTTTTTCAGCACAGGGACAACGGTATATTGGTCCGGCGTAAGACAAAATTCAATATCCTTATGGATGTTCAGTCGCGCCAGTCGCTTTACATGGCTCGAGTCCTTCAGATATTCAACCATATTAGTTTTTGCCTGAACATAGAGCCGTTGAGCAGCGAGAGGAGCGTCACAAGCCGGACTTGCAAGAGCTTTCATTTTTTCAACAAGCGCTCCGGCAAACAAAGTGTCTTCAAGATTCACTCTGCCTTTCCACCCGGCGCATACAACGAGAATGTTGTGATTGTTTTGTGCGAGAAAATCTGAAACTGCCGTGAGGTTGAGAAATGAACCGATGATGATCTCTTTTGCTCCGTCCGATTTGGCAATTGCCTGTGTTCCGTTTGTGGTGGTAAAAGCGATCTTTTTTCCTTTCAGCTCCGGTACCATATATTCAAAGGGCGAGTTCCCGAGGTCGAATCCATCAACTTTTTTTCCGTCGCGCTCGCCTGCTGTAAAATAGCCCTTGCTTTTCATCTGCAGGCAATCCTCCAGTTTGGCGAAAGGGGTGATCGATTCGATCCCCGACGCCAGTGCCGTGGTCATACATGACGTTGCACGGAGAATGTCGACAACTACAACGGCATATTCCCGTACCGGGTACAGGTGCATCAGATCGGGAGAAAGGCAAACGTCAATCGAGCGCATTTTATAAATAGATATATCCTTCGGAATATGTACGAGCTTTGCCGCCAATGAAAACACGTTCACCGGAGTATTCACAGAACAGCTCGCCAGACCTTTTCGATACCTGATGAGCGGTCATTTTTTTCTTGTTAAGTTTTTTCCCCCAGAGCGGTATGAGAGAGCAATGAGCGGACCCTGTTACAGGGTCTTCGAATATTGTCGATTGTGGCGTAAAATACCTTGAAACAAAATCAACGTTACTGCCTGCGGCGGTGATAATGATTCCACCAGGGTCGAGGTTGATCTGATCCAATAGCGAGCGATCCGGTTTACAATTTCTCACGGCTTGCTCATCTTCCAGCACAAGAACGTAATCGCGCGATTTCCAGACCTCGACAATGTTTTCCCTGAATGCATTTCCGATCTGGGCGGGTAGCGATGCAGGCACAGGGTCTCTCGCGGGGAAGTCGAGCACGAGTCTTTCACCGTCCACGAGCACACGAAGCTCTCCGTTGTTCGACCGAAACGTAATGGTTTGTCCGCTGAAATTCAGGTGATGGATAATAACATGGGCAGTGGCAAGCGTTGCATGTCCGCACAGATCCATCTCGATATCCGGTGTAAACCATTTGATATCGAAAACGCCTTGTTTATCAGACGGTGCGAAAAAAGCTGTCTCGGGTAAGAAGTTCTCGGCTGCGATTTGCTGAAGCATTTCGTTGGAA
>CBHTUB010000183.1:0-10863 GCA_966095595.1 uncultured Chryseosolibacter sp.
TAACATCATTCTGACGATTCCAGTTACGACCTGAACGGATATGTGGCAATTCAAAAAAATCGAGACAAAACAAATCGAAAATAAAATTCTCATCGGCAAGTCACTCGAAATGACATTTGCCGGCGACCGCACTGCCGAACTATGGCGAAGCTTTATGCCTCACCGGAAGCAAATACCAAATCCTGCCAGCTCCGATCTGTATTCTGTCGCGGTCTATCCGGCAGATTTCAATTTTTTGCAACCCGACATCCATCGCTCATTTAAGAAATGGGCAGCAGTTGAAGTCACCGGGCACCAGGAGCCGGGGGACTTTGAAACGCTCACGATACCCGCAGGGCTATACGCGGTGTTTTCGTATAAGGGATCACACAGGGAATTTGCGCCGGCTTTCGGATACATCTATAATGAATGGATGCCCTCGAATAATTACACCCCGGACAGCCGACCCTACTTCGAAGTCCTTGGCGCGGCATATAAGAACGATGATCCGTCGTCGGAAGAAGATATTTTTATACCGATAAGAAAAATCTGATCTATCAGATTTCATCCAGGGTGAGTGAACTGCAGCCCTGATGATTCAATGTTCAACCAACGGCCAGATTTGAGATCTCACACTTAACGGTAGAACCTGACCGATTCCAATTTTGAAATTTGAGATCTGAAATTTTGAAATCGATCTGGACCGTAAGCGGCTAAATGATTGCAGATTACATTGATAATTTTGTCAACGAATCCCTTACTAAAATCCCTGTGAATCGACTGGCGGAATTTCTATATTTGATATAATCAGAGCCAACGGACGTTCATGCAGCGATCAGGGATAATTGTCTTGTTTTTTTTGATCTGTCATACCGCTTTTTCACAGGTGACCTTTATTGTGGAAAGCGTGCCTGCTGCAACACAGTCGTCCGACACAATATATCTTACCGGCACTTTTAACAACTGGACTCCCAACGATCCCCATTATGCACTGAAAAGGCAGCTCGATGGCCAGCTGGCGTTAACGATCGACATCGAGGGGAAGCACGAATACAAGTTCACGCGTGGCAGCTGGACGAAGGTGGAAACAAACAGTACGAATCAGTACACTGCCAATCGTGTGCTCGACACAACAAAAGACAAAGAAGTCCACGTGTCCATCGAAAACTGGCTCGACCTCGGCGGAGCGAAAAATCTCAACTACTGGATCTTTTATTTTTTTGCCTGCGCTTTCCAGGGCATTGCACTGTGTTTTCTTGTGCATCGTACGCAGAAAAGAAACAAGCTGAAGTTTAAAAAATTTCTGATATTCAATATCTCGTTGATCGGACTGTACCTCCTTGTCATTCTGGAGCAGACTACAAACCAGATCTGGCAGAGCTACATTACATTTTTCTTTCACCTCGCATTCTTTGTCTGGGCACCTGTAGCGCTCAGTTTCATCGACAGCATTGGTCCGAATAATTTTCGGGTTCGGCGCGTATATTTTATTCCGGTTTTTCTGGTAGCGACCTTTATCCTGTGCAGGATCGCGAATGTATCCTGGCTCGCATCCCTCTCAGGATATGTTACGCCTGCGTTATCGAAGGCCAACTTGCTGATCATACTGACGGGCATCGCCTACAATTCCGTGCTCTACATCCGTTACCTGCAGAGACATCGCGAGATCCTGCTTACTTATCCAGGGAACAAAAATTACTTTTTTCAGATATTGTTCTGGAACTCGTCCCTGCCACTTGCATTCATTCTCGTGAACGTAGCACTCCTTTATTATGGTGTGAACGGGAATTTCCTAGAGGATTTCCAAATGACCGCCCTGGCGTTCAGTCCGATCGTTTTTATCCAAACCTATTTTTACTGGAAATATCCCGAGCTGATCAAGGACGAAAAGCTGGTTGTACCACCTTCGGAGAACTTCAACGACCTCGCACGAAGGCTGCAGGAAGTCATGGAAGCGCAAAAGCCCTATAAGAACGTAGAATTGAACATTTCAGAACTCGCGGAGCTTGTCGGCGCCAAACCTCACCAGCTGTCGAGGGTGATCAATGACTATCACCAAAAGAACTTCCGGGATTTCGTCAACAGCTTCAGGATCCGCGAATTCATCAGTTTGGCAAATTCGAAAGAGTTCAAGCATTACACCTTTCTCGCGCTGGCGCAGGAGGTCGGTTTCAACTCAAAATCGACGTTCAACCTTGCATTTAAAAAGCAAACCAACCTCAGTCCACGGGAGTACTTCAAAAAATCGCTGGAAACTGCCCGTGACCTCGACTAAAACGTCCTAAAAAACAAAAACTGCACACCAACCCTGGTTTCTCAACGTCCTAATTTCTAAAACCTGAGCGT
Organism: uncultured Chryseosolibacter sp.; assembly: GCA_966095595.1. GTDB lineage: Bacteria > Bacteroidota > Bacteroidia > Cytophagales > Cyclobacteriaceae > Chryseosolibacter. Next base: position 2,326 of record CBHTUB010000183.1, read on the forward strand.
TTTTGGTTGGATTTGAAGGCATTTTCGGGCTACTTATCCAAAACACAACTAACTATGTCAATCAGAACGTTAACGGGATCTTTACTGCTGCTCCTGGCGCTTGCCCAGCCAGTAGTGGCGCAGAACGATGTGATGATGCAAGGCTTTTATTGGGATGTACCAGTGGACGATGACAACAAAAACGGTACATGGTGGGACAACCTTAAAAACAAGTCTACAATCTTGAAAAATGCCGGGATCAAGGGAATCTGGGTTCCTTCTCCGGCGAAAGGAAACTTCGGTATCTGGGATATGGGGTATGGTATCTACGACCCATATGATCTCGGTAACTACAACCAGAAGGGCTCAACGGAAACACGTTTCGGCTCACGCTCCGAGCTCGAGCAGATGATCAGCACCATGCACACCAATCAGATCGATGTGTATGCCGATATCGTGCTCAACCACCTTTACACCGGCGACGACAACGATGAATCCAATCCAGCAGTAAAACAATATGTGTTCGATCAGGCCTTCAGGAACGGTCAGCAATATTCCCCCTATCCTACCAACGAGATCAAGTGGGTGATCAAGAATGCAGCCCCGGGATCGTACTATATCCAGATACACGGTTATCACCTTGCCAGCACTGCAAAGACCGAAAGAGGCTACGACCTCCAGATCGATTTTGCAGGCACGGGATTCAACAGCAACTATTCATGGGAATCTGAACCTAACAATGGTGGTGGCGCATTCAATACTTTCCCGACTTCCGGAAACACCATCAGAGGCCACGTAGAGGTAAATGATGTCGATGAATATAAAATAACGGTAGCAAGCACGACCAACGTTGTCATCAAGCTGACTGCGCGTCGCGAAATTGCCAGTCCGTGGGAATGGGCCTGGGCCGATCAGACCAACGGTTACTACCCGAAAGTGATCTGGTATAACAGTACGAACATTGCAACGACAACGCAACTTGAAGCGCATACCAATACGAAGATCAACTATGTAACACACACCGGAACAGGTGAGCCGAACCATTCGTGGGGCTACGCCGATTTCCATCCGGTCGATAATACGGACTGGCTCGGATATCCCGGATCAGATGAGATCATCACCAACACGAAATTTTTTGGCAACGATCTCAACACCTTCAGCACTACTGTTGCCAGTCGTTATCAGGCGTGGGGTCAGTGGCTTGCCAACACCATTGGATTTGACGGATTCCGACTCGACTTCGTTCGCGGATTCCAGGAGCAGTATGTTGCCAATTGGGTGAATGCGCTACCTCTGAAGAACGGTGCTCAAAGATTTATCGTCGGCGAATACTGGGGATCAGACTCACGGATCAAGAACTGGGTGAATGCGGTCGCATCGTATGGTGCCGACGTCGACGGGTTCGATTTTCCGTTGAAGTCATCCCTGACCAGCATGTGTAATGGCAATGGCGGCACGTGGGATATGCGCTGGCTCAATAACGCAGGCATGGTGAGGAACACAACGTATTCGCTACCCGGCACGTCTGTGGTTACATGGATCGACAATCACGACACTGGCAAAGAACATGACAAGTGGGTAACCAAGGATTGGAAAATGGGATATGCCTATATCCTTACACACGAAGGACGCCCCTGCGTGTTTTACAATCACTACTTCGGCGACGTGATGAAGGACGCTCACAATCCTGCTCTTACGGTGACACCGGATGCGGGTCTTGGCATGGACATCCGCAAGCTCATCTTTGCAAGGAAGACCTATCTTGGCGGATCCCTCACAGTACTGAGTCAATCAGGGAATCCTTACCCTTCAGGAGATGCGTACAACGTGTACGTAGCACGGCGCGCAGGCAATGGAACAAAGAGCGGTGCGATAGTCGTCATCAACAATCATGACACTACTACCAAGGGACTGTGGGTTGACGCAGCACCGTCCGGATGGGCAAGCTGGAGCAATACCGTTTTGGTAAACGCATTCGATCCTTCTCAAACCACCCAGGTATATTCCGACGGACGCGTTTATGTGTCGGCGCCAGCACGCGGCTATGCAGTGTGGGTGAAGCAAAGCGAGTATGTGGCCTACAGCGATCCGGGAGCACGCCTTTCAACAGGTTCTACCTTTGAAGAGTCTTCGGTTCCCAATGGAGATGCTGAAGTACAGATCTGGTCGAACCCTGTAAAGGACAAGCTGAAAGTACTGGTGTCCATGCCCAGAAATGAAAAGATAGAACATCGATTCATCAGCATGAAAGGCGAGCAACTGATCACCCAAAGCACGGAAGCCAATCAGACAACGGAGATCGATTTAAGCCAGTACGCAAAAGGAATGTATATCCTGAAAACCTCGATCGGAAGAACGATCTACACGAATAAGATATTCAAAGAATAGAATAGATTACTAAACTGGGTTAATTCTGCAAAGGGTCGGCAAAAAAAAGCTGACCCTTTTTCATTTGAGAACTTCAAATCGCTCCGACAAATTAATTCTGCTATCCTCACGCGGTGTCAAAGACTTTCAACAAACCGAATGAGCGCCGATCTTTCCGTCACCGAAAGTTTCTTGAATTCATTTACCGATGCGTCAGCCTCTCCGCCGTGCCAGAGTATTGCTTCTTCTGTGTTGCGTGCGCGACCGTCGTGAAGTAAGAATGTATGCTTGTTCACCGTTTTGATCAGCCCAATTCCCCAGAGCGGCGGTGTACGCCATTCAGAGCCACTTGCAAGATAGTCGGGTCTGCCATCGGCAAGCCCGTCACCCATGTCGTGTAGCAGCAGATCGGTGTAGGGTCTGATAAGTTGATTGTTGAGGCCCGCAAATTCACTGTTGCCGGAAGTTATCATCGATGGCACGTGACACTTGCCACATCCGAGATCATTGAAGAAGCCCTTGCCCTTCAGCACTTCACTATCCTTCCAGTCCCTTCTGGCAGGAACCGAAAGTGTCATGATATAACTCACAACTTTGTCGAGGTTTTCGTCGTCGATCTCAGGGCTTCCGCCATCCGGCACATCGTTGTAGATGGCACGTTGCGTGGAAGAAAGACAATCTGACGAAAATAAGCTGCTCGTGATACCTATGTCGCCGTTAAACGCGCCGGCCGTTTGCTGCCTTATCGATGGCTGATTGGCTTTCCAACCAAATCTTCCCAACACAACATTTTGTGTGCCTTCGTCCCACACATAGTTAGGCCTGCCGGATATTCCGTCGGCGTCCGCATCAAATTCATCTGCAAAAGAGAGAATGGTTTCGTCAGCGACATTCGCGAGCAATCCCAGGCCCGGGATCTGTTGTGCGATCCTTGGAGAGTACATGGTGTTGGCCGCCCAGTCTCCATACTTCAGATCGCTGAACTGATAGATCGGTCTGCGGATAGAGTACGGAGTGCCATCAGCGTAGGTGCCCGCCACCTCTTCATAAGCAACAACGACACCTCCCTCGGGTTCAACACCCTGAATGGATTTATCCTGGAACTGACCGCCGTAAACCGGCTCGTCCAACGGACCGCCATGTTCGTTTTGTCCGGGTATACTCAGCCGGAACAACAGGCCGTTAAGCTGTTCGTCAGGAGATGCCGGAGGCCTTGCACGCCCATCCTTGAAATGACAACTGCCGCATGAGATGGCGTTCATCATAGGGCCCAGTCCATCCAATGATTGTACCGATGCCGGGGCCGTTACCCAATTGTTCCTGAAGAGTGAGTTCCCGACAACGAAGTCCGTCTCCTGTTGAAAAGTGAGCTCATGGGCCTCATGTCCAAATGCATTTTCAGAAAAGTCAAACGTAGTCAGGTGTTCGCCACCGGAATACTCCTCACCTTCTTCATAAAGGTGCGGTTGCTCGTCTTCTTTACAGGAAGAGAAGCCCAGCACTATCGTCAGCGCTGCTGATAAAATGTAAAGTGAAGCCGGCCGACTCATGATCATTTCTTCACGTCGACCAGTACGTCGGCTATCCGGTCACTGAGAAGCTGAAGACTTTCTACCGCTGCCGTGATGTCCTCTGTATCATTCATGATCGCCTGATCGAACGGCGAGCTGATGGCAGCAAGTTTTGTCTCTACTTCCGCAAATGACTCATCGACTGCCGCAGCTTTTGTGCTGTTTGCCTTGTGAGCAACTTCCCTCACACTTGTACCCGATACGATGCTGTTGTCGATCCGCTTGTACTCGCCTAACCACACGTTTCTGATCCCTTCGAAATTCATCAAGAGGTCGTTGATCGTGTTATCGCTGAAGCACGAGTGTTCATTTTCCTGATCATGCGACTCCACGGCGACAAGCATACGTTCGCCTGCGAGCTCGCCTTTCGAAAGAATACCCATGCCATCGAAAATATTCTGAATGCTCTGGGTGGTTGCTGCAGATCCCGTGAATGATACGCGATACGCAGCTCCTTCCGCCCATGCATCACGCACCTGTTCGAGATGCTCGATCAGAAGCGCCGAAGCTGCGAGGAGGTATTGACCACGTCTTTGCTGATTTGAAGCAGTGCCGCCTTCTCCGACCACGTAGTCAGTATATGGCCGCGTGCCGGGCCCATCAGTGCTAAAATCCTGGCCCCACAAAAGAAATTCGATCGCGTGATAACCCGTAGAAATGTTGGTCTCCGAACCTGATTCGTTCAGCGAGAGCAGAAGCTCCGTGCTGATCGTGGGATATTCAGCTATATTGTTAATGATGCCGTTATCGGGTTGCGATACGGTATAGTCGATATAATTTTCGTCGATGGGCCAGGCGTTGATAAAACCTTCGGGACCATCCTCGCTGTCGATGGGACCGCCATAGAAACGAAATACCTCTGTCTGACCGTACGGCTCTCTGGCGTTCAACCAGGCAGTTTTGCATGCTTCGAAAGCGATTTCGGTTGGATCGGCAACAAATGCAATGATCGCATCATTCAATGCTCCCGCAGATACGAAAGCATCATCATAGTTTGCATAGGCAATGTCGGCGTAGTTTTCAATTGCCTGTTTTTTGAGGTCTGCGATCGATGTTTCGTCATCATCCTCACAGCCGGAAAAAGTAAATGTCAGGGTTAGAAATAGGAGTGTTAATGTTTTTTTCATTGCGGCTTTATGAACTTACGACCACAATGATATGCCTTGTTTAGAATTAATCCAAATAAAAATTATGGGTTTTATGCTGTTTTTGGAAGGATTCAAAGCGTTAAAGGCTAATCGGGTGCTCAAATTTTTCTTCCGTTCAATGTTATCCCGGATTGGAGGAGGCATGAACCTTCAGTGCTGCGGATTGCTGCAGTCAGATAAAAATGTTGTTGTTTGCAGACGGAAACTGAAAGTCAAAAAGTTTCTTTCCTGTTCAACGCCGGGAGAAAAATAGGATGCGTATAGACTCTCATACGCTTAAAAAAGTAAAGAAACGAGACAGCCAAAACTCCTACGCCATATTTCAAACTTCTTCGAAAATTAATTGATGAAGCATTTTCGAAATAACGAGTTGGGCAGGTGACTTCGGCTATCTCGAAACCGAGATGAAATATCTGCGCAAGCATCTGATTGTCGAAAATAAAATCGTCAGAATTGCCGTGATATGAAATTTTCTTCAGCACGCCAACGTCGAAAGCCCGATATCCGGTATGATATTCAGAAAGCTTCTGTCCCATAAGCAGATTCTGAAAACTGGTAAGAAACCTGTTCGAGATGTATTTATAAATCGGCATCCCTCCCTTTAAAGCGCCCTTGCCCAGTATCCTTGAACCAAGTACAACCGGATAAATACCGTTTGCTATGATCTGACACATTGATCCAATGAGTTTCGGAGTGTATTGGTAGTCCGGGTGAACCATGATAACGATATCTGCACCGATTGATATCGCGCTATCGTAGCAAGTCTTTTGATTGGCTCCATATCCCCTGTTGGAATCATGGCGGATTACATGTTTAATACCAAGTTGCCTTGCAAGCGCAACAGTATTGTCACGGCTAAAATCGTCCACGAGAATAACATCATCCACAATATCGAATGGTATCTCGCTAAACGTCCTTTGCAATGTTTTCTCAGCATTATATGCCGGAAACACCAATACAATCTTTTTGCCATTTAACATAGTCAGGTATATCAAAAACGCTTCTTGCTATTATCCATTTTGTCGATGTATCCGATAAGGCCTGATAGCTGACTATCACCGGGCTTCATCTTCAGCGCCATTTCGGCAGCGCGTCGCGCATCATGCACTTTCCCGTTCTGCAGATTTGCTACGGCAACATTCCATAGTATGCGCACGCTCTCGGAGCTGTTCTTTGTATATCTCAAGGCAATGGAGTATAAATTGGCAGCCTGTTCGTAGTTTTTCATCAGATAATACCGATCGCCAGCCATCGTGTAGTAATGTGGTTCATCGGGATATAACAAGATCCCCGCCTTTACACGTTGAAAGTAATCCCGATCATCTTTCGGGTCGCTTCTGTCAATCAGCATAAGAGATGATGGATGCAAGTTCCCGTGTGTGTAAATTGTCTTCAGTCCGAGAGGATGTTCCCTGAGATATATCTTCATCAAGCGCCGGACAGTTGGCATGTTGACATCATCGACGATGACGTGACGGATTTTTCTGTCCAGTAAAAAAGCATCAGCATGTGACGGAATTGTGTCAGTATATCGGGTAAGTCCGATGAATCGCCTTCTCCCGTAGATGGTTGATATCCCCTGCTTTCGACAAAGTATTTTCAAAGAATCGTCGATATTCTTTCCTGCCCATTCGCTGACCATGGCGTAGTTTTCCCATTCTTCCGGATAGCCCGAGAATTTAGTATTGGATGCGGTCTGCGCTTTTTTCAACGTAACGGTCGCTGCCTTCATACTTCTCACGAACGTGAGTAGCGGAAGGAGCACAATAAGGATGCTTGCCGTATTCCTTAGCAATTTAATTTTGCTCTTACTAAATCCGGAAAGCAGATCAGCGATCAGAACGGCAATAATTGGAAAATAGACCAATATGAGTCGTTGCTGGTCCCAGTGCACTTGCTGCGTGATAAACGTAACCGCCAGGAGAGTGCCCGTGTAGATGCCTGGAAACAGGAATGGGGAATTACTTCGCCAGCTCCGAACTATGGATACGGCAAACAATAGATACATCAACACTGTAAGAATGGAAGAAGGCTCCACTGCTGCGGATCCCCTCAACCCCAATAATATTGCGAGATGCTTTGAGAGATAAAGCTGCGAGTTCTGCCAGAAACGAACGCAAAACCCGAGTGTATCTTCCGTTCCTTCTGCAGCGTTGTAGAAATTCTTGTAGGCAATCCGTCCAAACTGTCCCTCCACACCAATTTCTGATATCTCCCATGCATAATTCTTATAAAGAATAAATGCAAAATGAAGAGCGAGAAACCCGGCCGATAGCAGGACCACTTTCCGGTATTGCTTGCCTTTTATATAGAACATCACCAGCGCAATCCACGCACCCCACCCTATATTTCGGGTAATAGACAAAAGAAAGACTACTGTAATAAAAGCCAACCAGGCAGTTACCCGTAATTGACTGTCGTCTTCAAGTTTGAAAAAGGAGTAAATAACGAGGGACTGAAGCAGAAGAAACAGCGGTTCACTGTATGTAGTGCTGCCATAGAAAGCAATACTGGCATTGCAGCATATCAGGGCAAATGCACAGTAAAACACGTGATCACTTACCCGAGGCCTGATCGTTTTGCACAAAACAAAGATGCTTAAAGCGGTAAAGGCAACGGACAACAGCTTTAAAAGCAGCAAATCAATTCCAAAGAGGGCAATCTGCGGACTGAGTACGATGGGATAAAAACTGCCGTGCCAGGAGGGAAATGCAATTTTGTCCTTAAAGTCAAGCGCAGCGACGATGTAATCAGCGTCATCCCCTCCAATATCAACTTTGGTGTCAAAAAACACGATGACCAGGACGGCATGAACAGCAACTAATAATACAAATAATAACTTCCTCCGTTGTCGGGGGTCAGAGCGCAGAGTTTCCATCAATGAAGTTGTTCGGTATATGAGCACATGGCTCTTAATTCTTCAAAGACCGGAAACACGCTCAATTAGCTCGAACGTGAATCACTTTTTTTTAACGGTCATCCATGAGATCCGGCAAAGCCCTATGACAATGCCCGGAGCCTCTCCAGCAAAGGCGGATGGGAATAATGAAAGAAAACGTACCACGGATGCGGGTACAAGTTACTGAGTGAATCGACGGACAGATTCTTTAAGGCATTCATCAACGCTGCTCCGCTGTAAGTCTCACGCGCATATGCGTCTGCCTCAAACTCATTTTTTCTGCTGTAGATGCTCATGAAAAGCCCTGTCACTGCAGAGATCGGTGTAAAGAGTATACTGAATGCGATCAGATTTAAAGGGATCGACAGATGTTCTCCTCCCAGCGCGCGCGAAAGATTCTCATTGTAGATCATCAACGAGAGCACAAACAGCGTAAAGACGATCTGTACGATCGACAACACCAGACTCCAGACGATGTGTTTCTTTTTAAAATGGCCCACCTCATTCGCGAGCACTGCCACGAGCTCGTGCTTGGTATGCTTCTAGATCAGGGTATCATAAAACACGATCTTTT
>CBHTUB010000184.1:0-10824 GCA_966095595.1 uncultured Chryseosolibacter sp.
ATCAAGGCCATGCTTGAATCCGACAACCAGATCGAAGGAATAGGAGAGGCAAGCAACGGCGCGGAGGCGCTGGCAGTTTCGCGCGCGCTAAAACCTGACATTGTAGTGCTCGATATCCGGATGCCGGAAATGAACGGACTCGAAGCAGCAGCCAGATTAAAGGATGTTGCCCCGGACACGAAGGCAGTGATCTTATCTATGCATGACTCGGAAGAGTACGTTCTTCAGGCCCTCGACGCGGGCGCATACGGATATCTGCTAAAGGACACCGACCGCCACGAATTCCTGAAAGCTTTGAAACAAGTGTACGCCGGTAATAAGTATTTCAGCGGAGCAGTCTCCAACGTACTGGCTAATCGCCTGCTGGGCAACAAACCCGCTTCGTTTACCGCGACCTCAGCCACCGCCCCCACTGAAGATGCCTACCATCTGACCAAGCGCGAAAAGGAGATCCTCCGGCTCATCATCGACGGCAAGTCGAACAAGGACATCGCAGACTCGCTCGACAAAAGTGTACGCACTATTGAAACGCACCGCTTCAATATTATGAAGAAGATGAGCGTAACAAATGCGATCGACATGGTGAATAAGGCAGTTAAGGAAAATCTTGTTTGAAGCTGTAAGCTATAAGCATTGACACAGATCAACGGATAAATGTCCTCTGTGGCGAAAGCCGAATCGGTACTTCTAATCGGATCATCCCTTCAATTCACGGGCACCTGTATCTGCCGCCCATCCACCTTGAATTTGTATCGGGAAACTACGTAAGACGCCCATAAAGACTTCCAGCGCAAACGATTTTGCCTGTTTTTAAATCATTTGCGAAGATTTTATACGTATTATTACGTAAATATTTACGTTTATTACTTACTTTTAATACGTAATAACTACGTAAATCATGGAAGTGACCAAAGAACTAAAAGGAACAAAGATCAACCTGCTCGAATGGAAGACCCCGCACATGCGAGCTTTCCACGTTACATGGATCACTTTCTTTCTCTGCTTCTTCGGATGGTTCGGAATCGCTCCACTCATGCCTGTTGTTCGCGCGGAGCTCAATCTGACAAAAGCACAGATCGGTAACATCATCATTGCCTCGGTTGCCATAACAGTGTTTGCCAGACTTTTCTTCGGATGGCTCTGCGACAAGATCGGTCCGAGGTTGTCCTATACTTTTCTGTTAACACTGGGCTCGCTGCCAGTGATGTTCATCGGACTCAGCAACAGCTACGAAAGTTTTCTCTTATTTAGACTCGCTATCGGCGTGATCGGCGCTTCGTTCGTCATCACCCAATACCATACCTCAGTTATGTTTGCCCCCAACGTTGTCGGTACTGCAAATGCTACAGTTGCAGGATGGGGTAATATGGGAGGAGGGGCTACCCTGATGATCATGCCACTCATCTTCGCTGCATTCACGGGTTTAGGTTACCTGGATGCGGAAGCATGGCGTTACAGCATGGTCATTCCAGGGGTAGCACTGTTTATAATGGGTATCGTGTATTATTTCTTTACCCAGGATACACCTGAAGGAAATATCTCGGATCTCAGAAAGACGAATCCGGACTATCGCGCAAAGGCAAAGGAAGCGGACGGTGGTTTTCTGAGTGCGTGCCGCGACTATCGTGTTTGGGTTCTTTTTCTTGCCTATGGCGCATGCTTCGGTATCGAGATCACTATTGATAATATCGCCACATTATACTTTGTAGACAATTTCCATCTCGGACTCAGGGAAGCGGGGATCATCGCAGGAACATTCGGTATGATGAACATCTTCGCCCGGGCACTTGGTGGTGTCTTCGGTGACAAGGCAGGAAAAAAATTCGGCCTCCAGGGACGGATCATCATCCTGAGCGCATTTCTCCTGCTTGAAGGGATCGGCATCATGATCTTCTCTTCCGTCGACGTTCTGCCGATGGCCATCGTCATGATGCTCGTCTTTGCATTGTTCCTGAAAATGTCGAATGGCGCTACCTACTCCGTTGTGCCGTTCATCAACAAACGCGCGATCGGATCTGTCGCAGGGATCGTCGGTGCCGGAGGAAATGTAGGCGCCGTACTCGCAGGTTTCCTGTTTACATCTGAAGATCTCTCGTACCGTCAAGGCCTTTATATTATAGGAATAGCAGTATGCATCGTATCGGTGATCGCCTTCGTGATCGCTGTTCCGAAAAAGATCAAAGAAGACCTATTGCCCCAGGACTTTCAACCCGAGCCCGCGTTGAAAGAAGCATTTGTTTACACAGAGCAAAATAAATTAAACCCTTAACCATTTAAATCAACAGCATCTCGCAGCCAGACGCCACTGTACTGAAAGATGTCGAAACAGAAAAGATGTGTTACCAGGTAACACACCTGATCAAAAAGAAAGGTCCCCTTCTCACACGCGAATGATCAAAGGGGACAATATTAGTTAATCACTAACTCTCAAAATTATGTATAAGAGAATTTACACACTAGCATTATCAATACTTTTTTGTTTGTGCCTGGGTAGTGAAGTGAAAGCGCAATTAACTTTTTCGGGACAAGTTCGTACGCGAACTGAATACAGAAACGGTCAGGGACTTCCTACGACAGATACGATCCCCGCGGTCTTTACTTCTCAACGCACAAGATTAAACGTCGCTTACTCGGGTTACCGCTTCAAGGTCTTCACTGCGTTGCAAGATGTGCGCGTATGGGGCCAGGACGGTTCAATGATCAACCGTTATACAGTGGATGCCAACGACGGATTCATGGTTCACGAAGCATGGGCCGAGATCAGCCTCGTTGATACAGGTAAAGTTGTCAAGAATTTCACGGTGAAGATCGGAAGACAGGAGCTTGTCTACGATGATGTGCGTCTGCTCGGAAATCTCGATTGGCTGCAACAGGCCCGAAGACATGACGCTGTCGTTTTCAAGTTCGAGCACAAGGGTTACACGGCGCACCTCGGGGGAGCATTCAATCAGAATGCCGAACGCAAGGCAAACCACATATACAACGGTATACCTACCGGCTACCCGGCAAGTACGAACGGCATGAGCTCGCTTTATAAGTCCATGCAGTTTCTCTACCTGGGGAAGAAGGTCCATTTCGGAAATGCATCATTCCTGGCCTTCAAGGACGACTTCAGCAAATTCACATTTGCCGCAGCTGACGTTGACAAGAAAACCCCTATCTATCAAAAAGGAGTCTGGAGCCGATATACGGTTGGCGCCAATCTTTTCGGTACAGCAGCAAGGAAGATCAATTTCGCACTGTCTGCTTTCTATCAGGGAGGTAAGTACCGCGAAGGCACAGAGCTTGATGAATATCTGGTTTCCGCTTCCGCGCTTTATTCCATTGGCAGAAAATGGTCTGTCGGTCCCGGAGTCGATCTCACCTCGGGTAACAACGGAAGTGACCCCTCTAAAAAATATCAGCGCTTCGATCCACTCTATGGCACGCCGCACAAATTCTGGGGATACATGGACTATTTCTATGTGGCCGATGGCTTCGGCGCAAATGGCCTTGCCGACTATTATCTGAAAGCTCGCTACAAGGCGAAGGATAACCTTACGTTAACAGCCGATGCACACCAATTCGTTTTGCCTGACGCGGTAAAAGCTGCCGACGGTAAGAAAATGGACAAGTCACTGGGTACCGAGGTAGACCTCGTGATGAACTACAGCATGACGAAGATCATCAACATAGAGCTAGGTTACTGCAAGATGTTCACAACCGATACGATGACGTCTCCCAAGGTGAAGCCTGTAAAAAATCCGGAGGACAGCAATACGTGGGCTTACCTCATGGTCTCGATCAAACCCGAATTCCTTGTTAAAAACTAAAAATGACTCCGATGAAAATATATATAACAAAGATATCACGCAGCATACTGGCAATCGCGATGTTGCTGACAACACTCACGGCTTTTTCACAGGATAACGTCATACGCCTCGGCTATATTCCGTTGACGGATTGCGCCCCGATCATCATGGCGAAAGAGCTCGGCTTCTTTGCGAAGTATGGCCTCAACGTGGAAGTTTCGAAAGAGGCGTCATGGGCAAACGTAAGGGACAAGATCCTTACGGGAGAGCTCGATGGCGCGCATTGCCTTTTTAGCATGCCGTTCTCTGTTTACACGGGAGTAGGAGGAAAGGAAGGCTCCGAGATGAAGATCGCAATGGTGCTGAACAACAATGGCCAGGCGATCACGCTGTCAAAGGACTTCTGCGGTAAGGTTGGATTCAAGCAAACCGCCAAAGTTGCACCGGTTGTTGCGGCAAAGCTGAAAGCTGATAAGGAAGTAACATTCGCGATGACCTTTCCCGGAGGCACACACGACATCTGGCTTCGTTACTGGCTGGCGGCAGCTGGTGTAAGTCAAAAGACTTCCAAGATCATCACAATCCCTCCTCCACAAATGGTTGCCAATATGAAGGTGGGGAACATGGACGGTTATTGCGTTGGAGAGCCGTGGAACGGTGTGGCAGTAAAGCAGGACGTCGGCTTTACGGAGATCGCTACTCAGGACATCTGGAAACATCATCCCGAAAAAGCGCTGGTGGTCAACAAGAAATTCAGCGAGTCCAGAACGGAAGACCTTAAGAAAGTGATGAAGGCCGTCCTGGAAGCATGCAAATGGCTCGACAATCGTCCCAATCGTAAGAAGGCCGCACCTGTCATCGGCAAATATATCAATGCACCGGCAGATGTGATCGAAGCACGTTTGATGGGCGACTACAACCTGGGATGTGATCAGGGAACCGAGATCTATACGGACAACTATATGCTATTCTTCCGTAATGGTGAGACCAACCTCCCGCGTAAATCGCATGCTATATGGTTCATGACGCAGTACTTGCGCTTCGATTACCTGCAAACGGCTCCCGACTATAAGGGAATTGCGGACAAGCTGATACTGCAGGATCTGTACAAGGAAGTCGCAGCTTCGATGAACGTCAAGGTTCCTGCAGACGATATGAAGCCTTTTGTGATCGACCTCGACAAGATGACGTTCGATCCGAACAACCCTGGCGACTACCTGAAGCTGGCAAAAAAATAAAACGCGAATGAAACGGATACTCACAGCAGCACTCACAGGCGAATGGTTCGCAGGGAATGAGGATAACACGTTAGGCAATGTTTTGCATTGGCTATCGTCTTTCGCGAAATCGGTTTTTTATAATGTTGTTGGCCTGGCTGGATTGATCGCCTTTTGGTACACGATCAGCCTGATCACCGACGGAGAGTTGCCCACACCGTGGGCGACTTTCCAGGTGTTTTGGGAGCTGGTGAAGGATCCATTCTACGATCTCGGCCCCAATGACAAAGGTATAGGCCTCCAGTTATGGAGCTCGATCATCCGCGTATTCTCAGGATTCACGCTTGGCGCATTGATAGCGATACCGGTAGGTTTGCTGATGGGCGCCAGTGCGTTTTGCAAAAAAGTTTTTTATCCGCTCGTACAGATACTTAAGCCTGTATCGCCACTGGCATGGTTCCCCATAGGACTGGTCGCGTTCGAGTCTGCAAGCAAGGCGACGATCTTCATCATCTTCATCACCTCGCTATGGCCGACGCTCATCAACACCGCGTTCGGCGTTGCATCGATCCCGGACGATCATAAAAACGTTGCGAAAGCATTCGGCTTTTCGCGATGGAAATACCTCACCAAGGTATTGATACCCTACAGCCTTCCGCACATCATAACAGGCCTGCGATTGAGCATAGGCGTAGCGTGGCTTGTAATCGTTGCGGGCGAAATGCTCAGTGGCGGTATCGGGATAGGATTCTTTGTGTGGGACAGCTGGAATGCGTTGAGCCTCGAGAAAGTGATTTCGGCCATCCTCATCATCGGTCTCGTTGGCCTGTTGCTGGATCGCCTGTTCTCCCTCATAGAAAAACGCGTGAGCTACAGTTCATAGTTCAATAGATAAAGTTATACACCTAATAACGACCAGGATGAGTTATCTCCAAATAGAAAATATGGAAATCGCCTTCAATACTCCGAAAGGAAAGTTCGTAGCGGTGAAGGATATCAACCTCGAGATCGAGAAGGGACAGATCGTTTCCATCATCGGTCACTCGGGTTGTGGAAAGTCGACAATATTGAATGCGGTCGGTGGCATGCTGTTTCCAACGAAGGGAAAAGTGGTGCTCAACGGAAAAAATATCAAAGGGCCGGGGCCGGACCGTGGTATCGTGTTTCAAAACTATTCGTTGTTGCCGTGGTTGACCGTATATGAGAATATTTTTCAGGCAGTCGATGCCGCACTGGCAGATCAGTCGAAGGCGAATAAGCACGAGTTGGTCGAGAAGTTTCTGAAGATGGTCAACCTCTGGGACCATCGCGAGAAGTATCCGAAGCAGATCTCCGGCGGAATGTAGCAACGTGTTGCCATCGCGCGCGCGTTCGCTATCGATCCGGACGTCCTGCTGCTCGATGAGCCATTCGGAGCGTTGGATGCACTGACAAAAGGATCCCTCCATATCGAGCTGCTCAAGATGTGGAACCTTACACAGAGGAGTAAGACCATCATCATGGTGACGCACGACATCGAGGAGGCGGTCTTTCTGTCAGACAGGATCGTCGTGATGAACAACGGACCTGCGGCTACCATACGCGAGATCGAAGTGGTCAATCTGCCTCGTCCAAGAAATAAAAAAGACATTGTAAATCTTCCCGAGTACAGGACCATACGTGAGCGGCTGCTCAGCCTGCTGATGGACAAAGTGGAGATCGACTCGCGCGATTTTTACAAGGAAGAAAAAGCTGCGTAATCTCCCCGGCAAACCCTGCCTGTACAGGCGGGGTCGGGGAGTCTTTTAATAAAGGTACTGATGAGATCGAATGAACAGAGTTTTAAAACAACTTGCTCTTACTGCGGCGTAGGGTGTGGCATAGTCGTTAAAAAAGACAAGAGGAACAACATCGTCGTGGAGGGTGATCCCGATCATCCCGTGAACAAGGGAATGTTGTGCTCGAAAGGCATGAACCTTCACTATGCCATGCAGGACAAGACCGACCGGTTGCTTTATCCTGAAATGCGCTGGAGTCGAAGTCACCCGAGGCAGCGCGTGAGCTGGAGCGTGGCGATGCAGCGGGCAGCTGCTGTTTTCAAATCCATCATCGAAACTTACGGACCGGACTCCGTAGGTTTTTACGTTTCCGGCCAATGCCTCACCGAAGAATATTACATCGCCAACAAGCTCGTCAAAGGTTTTCTCGGAACGAACAATATCGATACGAATTCACGGCTTTGTATGAGCAGTGCCGTGATGGGATACAACAGAACGCTGGGTGAAGACTCCGTGCCTGTATCGTATGAAGATATCGAATTGGCAGATTGTTTTTTTATTGCCGGAGCAAACCCCGCGTGGTGTCACCCGATCCTCTTTCGGAGGATAGAAGCACACAAGCAAAAAAATCCCGACGTCCGCATTATTGTAGTCGACCCGCGAAGAACACAGAGCTGCGCGAACGCAGACCTTCATTTGCAGATCACACCCGG
This sequence comes from uncultured Chryseosolibacter sp., assembly GCA_966095595.1. Taxonomy (GTDB): domain Bacteria; phylum Bacteroidota; class Bacteroidia; order Cytophagales; family Cyclobacteriaceae; genus Chryseosolibacter. Next base: position 7,479 of record CBHTUB010000184.1, read on the forward strand.
AACGGACGTGTACCTGTATCATGCAATAGCCCGCGTATTGATCGAGAATGGTGAAGTCGACTACGAGTTCATTGCCAATCACACGGAAGATTTTAACAGCTACCGCGACGTTGTCTTTCAAACGTCTGTGCAGGATGCTGCGCGGATCTGTGATGTGCCCGAGCATGCCATCAGAACAGCAGCAGGATACATAGCATCTTCAAAAGGCTTCCTTACCCTTTGGGCGATGGGCCTCAATCAGAGTGTGATCGGTGTGAACAAGAACGTTGCGCTGATCAGTCTGAACCTTATCACCGGACACATCGGAAAGCCGGGCTCCGGGCCGTTTTCACTGACGGGGCAGCCTAACGCAATGGGTGGACGCGAAGTTGGTGGTCTGGCTACAATGCTCGCAGCACATCGCTCCATCGCAAATCCGGAACACAGAAAAGAAGTGGCTGATTTTTGGGGCGTCGAAAAAATTGCCGACAAGCCTGGACTCACGGCCACCCAGATGATCGAAAAGCTCGAGTCAGGCGACCTAAAAGCGATCTGGGTGATCTGCACCAACCCGATAGTAAGCTTGCCCAACGGCCGCAGGGCAGAAGAAGCTTTCAGGAAAGCGCGCTTTGTCGTCGTTCAGGATATCTCTAACCTGTCCGATACAATTCCATTCGCCGATCTCATCCTTCCCGCTGCAGGACACTTTGAAAAGGAAGGGACGATGACGAACTCCGAACGAAGAATAGGCCATCTGGACAAAGTGGTCGAACCTCCGGGAGAAGCTCTTCCCGATACCGAGATCCTTTGCATGTTCGCAAAAGCAATGGGATTCCCCGGCTTCGATTATCAATCGCCGTCGGAGATCTTCGCCGAGCATGCGCGACTAACCACCAACACGAATATCGACATCAGTGCCCTCAACTATGATCGCCTGAAAAAGGAGGGAACGTTCCAGTGGCCCGTAAGTGCTACTGCAAAGTCAGGAACGCCGAGATTGTTCAGTGATAAGAAATTCTATACCCCGTCAAGCAAGGCGAAGTTCTATCCGATCGATCCGGCAAATCATTCGGAGCGCGTCTCCGGCGATCTGCCACTGATCCTCACCACCGGTCGCATCCGTGACCAGTGGCACACGATGACGAAGACGGGAAAAGTAAACAAGCTCAGGCAACACATCGATCGCCCGTTTGTCGAGATACATCCGCTCGATGCCCTGACCAGAAATATTCAGGACGGTGATATTGTCACCATTGAAAACGGTCGCGGAACGGTAAGGGTACCGGCAAAAGTGACCGATGAGATCAAAAAAGGTGTTGTCTTTCTTCCGATGCACTGGGGTAAGATCCTGAACAGGGACCTTGCACGCGCCAACAACATCACCAGCGATCTGGTCGATCCGATTTCGAAGGAACCTGATTTTAAATTCGCTTCCGTTGAAGTTACCAAATACAAAAAACCTGCAGAGAAGATCATCGTAGTGGGCGCCGGTGCTGCAGCGTATCGGTTCATTGTTACATATCGGGCTTTGAATGAGGAAGACACCATTGAAGTTTTCTCGAAAGAGAAAGATCCGTTTTACAACAGGGTTTTGCTCCCGGAATATGTCAATGATACATTGTCATGGGAACGACTTCAGAAGTTTGCCGACGGTGAGTTCGACGCGCTCGATGTTACGCTGCATGTGGAAAATGAGATCGTTTCGATTGACCGTACCCGCAGATCGGTGACAGATCGATATGGCGTCAAGCATTATTACGATAAGCTGATCCTTGCCACGGGTTGCCGTGCGTTCGTTCCCAAGGATGCGCCGGTTCATTTCCCCGGCGTTTTTACGATGAGGACCAGGAGAGATGCCGATGCGCTGAGACAGTTTTTAAAACCGGGAGGTCACGTTTTGATCATCGGTGGAGGATTGCTCGGCCTGGAGCTCGCGGCGTCCCTTCGTGAGATCGATGTCAACATTTCGCTCACGCAATTGGGAAGCCGGTTGATGGAACGACAGATCGATACCCTGGCGGGCCAGTTGCTGATCGACTTCGTGGAGGAGTTGGGCATCAACGTGTACCTCAATGACCAGGTGCAAAGTGTCGAGCTGAGCCGAACGCCAGGAAAGTTCATGGCCAACCTGCGCAGCGACAAAATTCTCGAAGTAGATGCAGTTGTATATGCGGTGGGCACCAGACCGAATATCGAGATCGGCCAGGAGTCCGGACTCGAATGTGGCCGGGGTATCATCGTCAATGATTTCCTTCAAACCAGCGATCCGGATGTATATGCCATCGGTGAGATCGCCGAACATGACGGAAAACTGCTGGGCATCACGGCAGCCGCCGAAAAACAGGCCGACGTCGTCGCAAGGTTTTTATCCGGCGACATGCAAAGTCTCTATGACGGATGTGTTCCGATGAACATTCTTAAGTTTTCGAACCTCGATTTGTGTTCGATAGGAATTCCGGAAATACCGGTGAATGAAACAGGCTACGATGAGATCCTGTTCATCGACAAATCGATGCGTTATTACAAGAAGTGTATTGTAAAGGATGACCGCCTGGTGGGTGCTGTGCTGATCGGCGATAAAAATGAGTTTGCAGAGTTTAAAAACCTGATCGAGAACAAGATCGAGCTGTCGGAAAAACGGATGCAACTGCTTCGCTCGGGAAAAACACCGGAACCCGTTCTCGGAAAACTGGTATGCTCATGCGGGCAGGTCGGCAAGGGTAATATCGAGAAGCTCATCAACGGAGGTTGTCATACCTTGCCGGAGTTGTGTAAGCTGTCCGGTGCGGGGCTGGGATGCGGAAGCTGCAAACCCGAAATACAGCAGCTCATCAACAGCACTTTGTCTGAGGTAAAGAAATAGTTGAATTAAAATAGAAGTAACTTTGTATCAGGTTGCACCATCGGTGGAAGTAATGGAGACGAAAAAGAGCGATCTCATTCGCGCATTTGTTAAAGGCGGCATTTTGTCGCCTGCCGACTTGTTGAAGGTCATGAACATCTCGCAGAGCGTGGGCAACAAGTTCGTGCTGTTCGGATCGCGGCAGGATATCATGTTTCCTTCCAACGGAGAGGACCTGCGAAAAATTGAAAATGCATTTGCATCCATCAATATAGATTGCGAGCTGGGGAGTGATCAGTCCGTTTATCAGAACATCGTAAGCTCCTACGTCGCGGTGAACGTGGTTGAAACGACAAACTGGGTAAAAGAAGACACCTATCACTTCGTTATCGACAACTTCGACTATCGTCCTAAGATCAAGATCAACATTGTCGATCCGAACCAGAGCCTCGTTCCGCTCTTTACCGGTGAGCTTAATTTCATAGCATCGCATGAAGAGAATTACTGGTATCTCTATATCCGCGA
>CBHTUB010000185.1:0-10815 GCA_966095595.1 uncultured Chryseosolibacter sp.
TCCGGAAAAAGTACCGGATGCTACCCGGTATTCCTCACTGTCGTTCCAGGAGGCTTACGAAAAAGGCCTGAACATCATGGACATGACAGCCTTTACGCTGTGTATGGAAAACAAGCTGCCCATTATCGTGTTCGATATGAACAAGAAAGGCAATCTCCTGAAGATCGCCCAGGGTGAGCAGGCCGGAACATTGATCAGTTAATAATTAAACAATCGTCTGATATGGAGGAACTCGAACTCTATCTCGAAGAAGCAAAGGATTTGATGACAAAAGCTTTGAACCACGTAGGTCATGAGCTGACGAAGATCCGCGCGGGAAAAGCAAATCCCCAAATGCTCGACGGTATTCAGGTTTCCTATTATGGTACCATGTCGCCGCTCAATCAGGTTTCGTCGATGACTGCACCTGATGCACGGACAATTTTTATAAAGCCCTGGGAAAAAGGCTTGATCCACGAGATCGAAAAGGCCATCCAGAACGCAAACCTGGGTTTGAACCCCCAGAACGACGGACAACAGGTGATCATTAACATACCGATGCTTACCGAGGAGAGAAGGAGACAGCTGGTCAAGCAGGTTGGACAGGAGTGCGAGCACGGTAAGGTTAGCGTCCGTACGATCCGTAAAGAGACCAACGAGCAGCTCAAGAAGATCAAAGGTGTTTCGGAAGACGATGTGAAAAAAGCCGAAGAGCAGGTTCAGAAACTGACCGATGACTTCATCAACAAGATCGAAGCGCTGATGAAGAAGAAGGAAGCCGAGATCATGACCGTGTAGACGTGTCGTCAGCGAAATGTTGACTTAAGATTTTAGCCCTCAGATTTTTGAGTCCATCCAGGTTGCGACAACTGCAATTAACCCCCGCGTTTCCCCTGCGCCTTTGCGTCCCTGCGGTTAATGCATTTACACCCCACGTTTCTTTTTGTTTTTAGCGGTAAGTGAATGTCGGCGCCGTTTCTTAATTTCGGGAACAACTCAGCAATGTATGGAGCAGGTATCGTTTGGTGAAAAGGTAAAATCAACTACCAAAAAGGTGCTTAAGATCATGATTGTATCGGCCTTTCTGGTCGGTTTCGGGATCTTCAGCTTTTATTACTGGGGCGTATACGATGAAGGCATCAGGGCGGGGAATGTGTTGCGGATCAGCAAAAAAGGGATGTTGTTCAAAACCTATGAGGGGCAATTGAATCTTCAGACCTTCGGTGCGCTTAAGGGTACAAGTCCCATGATGGAGTCATTCGATTTTTCAGTCGAGTCGAGCAACGAGCAGGTCATCAGGGACCTTCAGGAAGTGGCCTTATCCGGAGAGCGGGTAAACCTCCATTACATCAAGCGATACAAGATATTCCCATGGCGGGGAGATACGAAGTATTTCATTACCCGCGTTGAAAGGACAGGCAGGTAAAACTTAACACAAGCTTCCGGCGTTGTAAATAATTTAAAGCAGAAACGAGACATCATGGTTAAATATTCTTCAGATGTGGAAGCGGCAGACGCGCTGGCAGCTTCTTATAAATCACTCAAGGCGGAAATTTCAAAAGTCGTTATCGGTCAGGATGAGGTGGTAAGACAAGTGCTTACTGCTATTTTCTGTCAGGGTCATACACTGCTGATCGGTGTTCCGGGCCTCGCCAAAACACTGCTTGTACATACCATCGCTACATCGCTCGATCTTGTATTCAAAAGAATACAATTTACGCCCGACCTCATGCCTTCCGACATCGTTGGAGCGGAAACCATGGACAAGGAGCGTAACTTCAAATTCGTAAAAGGTCCTGTGTTCGGAAATATCATTCTTGCGGACGAGATCAATCGTACTCCGCCGAAAACACAGGCTGCCCTTCTCGAGTCCATGCAGGAATACTCCGTGACGATCTCCGGTCAACGTTACGAGTTGCCAAGACCTTTCTTTGTGCTCGCAACACAGAACCCGATCGAACAGGAAGGAACCTATCCGCTTCCGGAAGCGCAACTCGACCGTTTTATGTTCAACATTCTGTTAACGTACCCGTCGTTTGCCGATGAAGTGCAGGTTGTGAAGTCCACAACTACGGATGATCCGAAGACGACCAACAAAGTTCTTACAGCAGAGGATATACTGGCCTATCAGCACCTGGTGCGAAGAGTGCCGATCCCTGATAATGTCATTGAATATGCCGTAACACTTGCCAATAAAACAAGGCCTGGAATACAAAACGCTTCGTCGGTTGCAAAAGAGTTGCTTGAATGGGGAGCCGGTCCGAGAGCTTCACAATACCTTGTGCTGGGTGCAAAGTGCAATGCCTTGCTGAATGGAAAATATTCTCCCGACATCGAAGATGTGCAGGCAGTTGCCAAACCGGTGTTGCGTCACAGGATCGTGAGAAATTTCAAGGCGGAAGCTGAGGGCATCAGCGTCGATGATGTCATTGACAAGCTGATGAAATAAAGGCAACGAGTAAAAACCCCGCTCCATGAGTCACAAAGTTTACAGGACTGAAAAAGATTGTCTCAACTGTGGTGCAGTCGTACAATCGCGATTTTGTTCTGAATGCGGGCAGGAAAACGTCGAGCTCAAGGAAGATTTTTTTCATCTGGCCGGCCACGTGATCGCGGACTTCTTTCACTTCGATTCAAAATTTTTCAGGACGATCATTCCGTTGTTTACAAAGCCCGGTTATCTGACCAAAGAATACTGGGCTGGAAGAAGAGTCCGGTATGTTCATCCACTAAGATTGTTCTTCTTTATTGCGATCGTGTTTATGATCTCGATGACTTTTTTTTACAGTCATTTTGATAAGGCGATCAAGGGGTCGATGATATTCAGGACACCTGGAACGAATGAGACACGAACATTATCGCTGGATGAAAAACAAGCGCTGACCGAAAAAGAGAAAGAGGACAACAGGCAGGTGGCCTTACTCAATCGCGGGGTAGACGCCTACTTTGCGCAGTTGAAGTACATTTCTTTTTTTATGTTGCCGCTTTTCGGGCTGGTGTTCAAGGTTCTTTACAGGAAATCAAAACGATTTTATACAGACCATCTGGTTTACGTTTTGCATCTGCAGTCGTTTGCCTATGTAGTGGTTGCATTGTTGCTGCTGTTGCCGTTCGCCATCCCCGAATCGATCAGTATCGTGAGAAGGCTCATGATGCTTTCGATCCTGATCTACATGATACTTTCGCTCAAACAATTGTACCGCCAGTCGTGGACCAGGACCATCGTTAAATCGCTGTTATCAACATTTCTTTTGGTGATGATGATGGGAGTTGTGCTTGGGCTTTACATGGCTGGAAGTTTGCTGATAGGTTAAATAACACTTAAGAATTTATATAAGATGTCAGAGATCACGATGCCACGCAGGCCAAGAAGAAACAGGAAAAGTGCAGCGATACGAGCGATGGTGGAAGAAACACAAGTCTCCGTATCAGATCTGATCTTTCCGATCTTCCTTCTCGATGGCAGTAACAAAAAGGTTGAAGTCGCTTCGATGCCCGGGATATTTCGTCTCTCAACTGACTTGATGCTGAAAGAGATCGAAGCCTGCATGAAGCTCGGCGTGATGGCCTTCGATATTTTCCCTGCCGTTGAAGATCAGTACAAGGACAAGCATGCGTCCAAAAGCTACGACTCGAATTTCTTCTATCTGCGCGCACTGAGGGAAGTCAAGAAACAATTTCCCGAAGCATGTATCATGACCGATGTGGCGATGGATCCGTATAGCTCCGATGGACACGACGGGCTGGTAAGGGACGGCAAGATCATGAATGATGAAACGCTCGGCATATTGGGTAAAATGGCCCTCGCTCAGGCCGAGACAGGTATCGATATTCTAGGGCCGTCAGATATGATGGATGGCCGCGTGGGATATATCCGCAACCTGCTTGATAAAAATGGATTTACCGATGTCTCCATCATGAGTTATACGGCAAAGTATGCCAGTGGATTCTATAACCCTTTCCGTGATGCACTTGATTCGGCTCCAAAATTCGGCGATAAAAAAACGTATCAAATGAATCCTGCCAACAGAACGGAAGCCCTGATCGAAGCCGAGCTCGATACACAGGAGGGTGCTGACTTTCTAATGGTAAAGCCGGCCCTCGCTTACCTCGATATCATCAGGCTACTCAAGGATAATTCTACGTTGCCGATATCGGCTTACAATGTGAGCGGTGAATACGCCATGATCAAGGCTGCAGCGCAAAAAGGTTGGCTCGATGGCGACCGCGTCATGAAGGAAACTCTTCTGAGCATTAAACGCGCCGGCGCAGATATTATCCTGTCGTACTTCGCAAAGGAATTTGCGCTGGCACAAAAGTCTTAGAGTACCATCTTGAACCGATGGGCTTGAGATCCAGTCAGGGGACGATCATGATCATGCCACTTCCAAATTTATCGTTCGGCCTTTCTATGAATCCGAACTTTTTGTAGAACGCCTCGCGCCCTTTGCTGCACATCAATCCGACGTTTGTGTGTCTTCCGGCAACCTTATTCACATAAGTCAATAACTCATCCATTATCAATCTTCCTACACCCCTGTCCTGATGCTGCGGCCGGACTATAATATCCTGAATATGCAGATAGATAGCATCGCCCCCACAACCCTGCCCATGCCTGCCACCGTTCCGTTGTCTTCCTCGATGACAATCGAATACAGGGAATTTCCGAGTCCACGTGTTGCCAGGTCGTGTTCAAATACCGGCCATTCGACCGATCGTCTGAGGTCATTGTATTCCCCGACCGTTGGGAGCCTCTTCTGAATGTTATAGTTCATTGTTGAAAAAAGATTCTTCTACCATCACCCACGGATCATCATGAACCTCGCGAAAACTTATGCATGGAATCAAAGTCAAACTCACCAATCTGAAATCTTGAAATCTGAAATTTCAAATTTGAAGCCGCTACCGCCCCGATGCTTCATGGATCAGGTTCCCAAAATAGACCGCATTCATCAACATCCGATTTGTTCCCAGCCAGAATGAACGGAAATTCATATTCTCCGTAAACCCGATCACACGCCCCCGGCCGACGACAGATACACCTGCATAGGAAGAACCATTGATCTGTGAATAATTCTCCTTTGAGATATAACCGCTCATCAGGCTGGAGGATCTGTAGACCAGAGGATTCGCATACGCGTTGGATGATCTTTCCATGAATAGATTTGTGCTCTTGAACACCGGAATAAATTTACTTTCATAGCCGTAGAGCAATGGGTGAGTCAAGTCGGCTTCCACTTCAAAAATGGCGCCTCCCGTTTCCTGTGCGCCTTTGTAAAGCTCGATCGAGGAATAGGGTCTTGACGATATTGAATCTTTCCGCGGGTTCTTTTTCATCGCAAACTTGCCAAGGCCGATCGCCTGAAACCAATTCAACGCATTCCCGTGCCCGATAAGTACTCCTCCGTTTTGAACCCACGTTTTCAATTTTTCCCGTGCATTGTCCGTGATCGAATTGTAAGTACCTGGAGGAAAAATGATGGTGTTGTATTTGTTAAGGGCAACGGAATTGAATTGTTGCAGTGGAATCATGGTCACCGGTGTTTCATGCACAACGTCAAGAAGATGCCACATCTCGCCGGCATCGCTGGCAGCTACACCGCCGTCAACGATCATCGCTATATCCGGTTTTCGGACGGATTGAAAGCTATCACTTCCAAGACTGGTACCTTTGTAGTCAAGTCCAGTCTGAAACGAATAAATATTGATTCCGTCCTTTTCAAGGATCTCCTTGATGGCATAGTCGATCGCTGCCGATGATTTCTCCTGACCTGTCAGCGGGATTAAAATGCTTCCCCTTGAGAATTGTTTTCCGCTGATGTGATGGAACGGCGCCGTTGCCACCTTTATTTTGACGCCCTGTTGCAGCAATCGTTTTATTGCCCTTGGTGCATAGTAGGAAACAGGATCAAAGGCATACGCGTATTCTGACTTTCCTCCGATCAATTTGCCGGCTGCGATGCTGTCAGTTATAAATTTTTCGCTGGAGGAAGTGTTGATCTTCAACTCCTCATAATCGACTCCGGTTGCAAGCGGGAGTGTCCAGGCAGAGATGTCGTAAAAAAGGCTATCGGTAAACGACTTTCTTTTTTCGAACATCGACTTGATCAGTCTGTATTGGGGTTGGTTCAACGGAATGATGAAGCTGTTGCCGCGACTGAAGGTCTTTCCATTGATCCGTTGTTCTGACGAAGGTATGTAGATATCAACCTCGTGCTGCGACATCATCCTCGCAAAAAGCTGCAGACGCGTTCTGTCGTTGCTTCCGACAGCAATACCCTTGATAGGATCTTTTCCTGCTTCGGCCGAGGCATCTTTGAAGAATTGCCTTTGGTACTCGAGAAGCTGTGTCCGGAGATCATTTACCGCAGCGACGCTGCTCAGGGCAGTTGTGAACTGGTTTCTGATCGTAAACGGAAAAGTCACTACTCCATTGTTGCTTTCCTGGGCGTGCCCACGGGAGCTTGCCTGTTCGAAGAGTATGCCGATCGCTCCCTGAACGTCGGGGAATGTCGATCCTTTGCCATAGTAGAAGTCGTCAAAATTTTCCTGTGTATAGTACAGCGATCCGATAGCATCCAGCGCACGTGCGTGATATTCGCCCATCTTTTTTGTCAGCTCGTAGTTTTTCCCGGGAGTCAGCGGATGGTTTCTGGAAGGAACACCGGGTTGGAAGAAAAATGTAGAATTTGTTCCCATCTCGTGGTGATCGGTCAATACGTTCGGCTTCCATTCATGAAACTTTTTTACCCGTGCCTGCGACTCAGGATGTTGTGCAACGAGCCAGTCCCGGTTCAAGTCGCACCAGTAGTGATTGGTTCTTCCGGTGGGCCATGGTTCATGATGCTCCATGTCATTGGGATCGGAAGAAATATTTTTACTTTTTCTGGAGTTGACCCACGTAGAAAAGCGTTGCAAGCCATCGGGGTTGAGCGATGGATCAAAAAGAATCACAATATTTTTCAGGACCTGTTGGATTTCGGCGCCCTCGGCGGCTGCCAGGTAATATGCGATCAGCATCGCGGCATTACTTCCACTGGGCTCATTTCCATGAATGCTACAGCCCAGGTAAAACACCACGGGCATAGACGAAATGTTCAGATCGCCGGATATTTTGGCATCGGTCAATCGATGATGTTCTTCCCGGATCTGATCGATCCTTCCGTGATTTTCAGGGGAAGTGATCGTCAGCAAAAGCAAGGGTCGTCCCTCATGCGTTGTTCCCGTAACTTCGAGGGAAACCCTATCGCTCGCCTTATTCAGGGCATACATGTACTCGACGAGCTTATCGTGGCTCACATGCCACTCGCCGGTTTCGAAACCGATCACGGACCGGGGAGTCGGTATCGACTTATTATACGAAATATTATCCGGAAGGTAAAATTGGATATCTGGCTGGCCGTAGCACGTTGCTGATAATAGCAGGAGGAAGAAAATAACATACGATTTCATTCTACAACGATTGAGTTGCGCAAATAAAATAAATAAAACTGCCGGATATTCGGTCAGTTGAAGGACATAAGTGATGAACGGTCTTTAAATATTACCTGATTGTAAAGATCGATGGAAAAGAATTAAAGGAGTAATAAAGGGAAATATCTCGTGAAACGGATAATTTTGTATACCTCGTAACCCAAATCTAAATCACTCTATGAAGAAATTTCTACTAGCCGTTGCTCTTTTTCTGGGAGCATTAGTCACGGCGTATTCTCAGGGGATCACAACATCGGCGCTGAACGGCGTGGTCACCGATCAGAAAGGAGAGAGCTTGCCCGGCGCCAGTGTCGTTGCCATTCACAAACCAACAGGTACGGAATATGGTGTCGTCACGAATGAAAACGGTAAGTTTTATTTCCCGAACGTGCGCGTCGGAGGACCTTACTCGTTGTCAGTAACTTTTATTGGTTACAGAACGCACAATGAACCCGACTTTACCCTGGCGCTCGGCGAAAACAGGAACTTCAACATAAAAATGGCCGACGATGTTACAACGCTCGAGGACGTGGTCATAACTGCTACGACCGACGACATCATCAACGCAGGGCGTACAGGCGCAGCGACAAACATTTCAACAGCGACCATCGAGCGAAATCCATCTATTTCGCGTTCATTGAACGACTTCACCAGGCTTACGCCACAGGCTGCAACAGGTCTGGGGAATGGTGGTACTTCCATCGCCGGCAAAAACAGCAGATATAACAACATCACCATCGACGGCGCGGTGAACAATGACGTCTTCGGTTTGAATGCAACCGGTCAGCCCGGGACAAACGCGGGTTCTGAGATCATCAGTCTCGATGCTATCAAGGAAATTTCGGTCGTCGTGTCTCCCTATGATGTAACACAAGGTTCCTTCGCAGGTGGCGGCATCAACGCTGTAACACGAAGCGGTTCGAATAGGATCGAAGGATCGGCTTACTATTTCTTCCGCAACGAAAACACCACAGGCAAGACGTTGGGCGAGAACAGACAAAAGCAGAATCCCTTCTCGAATAAACAATTCGGGGTGAGGGTAGGAGGACCGATCATCAAAAACAAAATCTTCTATTTTGCAAACGTCGAGATGCAAAGGGCTGAAACGCCATTCTCGGTAAACCTCGTAACGCAGGACCAGCTCGACGCTTTCGGAGACGATGTGCCCTCCACGGTATCCTTTATCAGTATAGAGCAGGCACAAGCCGTTCGTGATACTTTGATCGATAACTTCGGATATGATCCCGGGTCTTATGGGCCGTTCACGCCGACATCGGAGAACAACAAGATCTTCGGTCGTATCGACTGGAACATCAACAAGAAACATCAGCTTACCCTCCGTCACAATTACATCAAGGCTGAACAGATCGAATTGCTGAGATCGCAGAATATCCTCGAGTTCACGAACAACGGTTATGTGACTGATTACGTGAACAATTCAACCATCCTCGAGATCAACAGCAGATTTTCGCAGAATACTTCCAATAGATTCATCGCCGGATGGACAACGGTTGATGACAACAGGGATGTGAGCTCGCAAAACGCAAATGGCATGTTCCCGCATCTCGACATCAACCTCGGAAACAACAGGATCATTCGTGCAGGTTCCCAGCGAAGCTCGCAGGGCAACCTCAAAAGCCAGGATATCCTTCAGATCACGGATAACTTCACAATATTCAAGAACAAGCATACCATCACCATCGGTACGCATAATGAATATTACAAGATCTTCAACTCCTTCGTGAACCGTTCTAACGGACATTACGAATACGACAACTTTGACGCATTCCTGAATAATTCAACACTTGGACAAAATGGTCGCTTCAGGGTCTCATACTCATTGGATTATTTCAACGACCGATTCAGGGCAATAACGTTGAGATTTCTTCAAACCGGCCTCTATGCGCAGGATGAATTTGATGCAGCTCCTGGTTTGAGGCTGACTGCCGGTATCAGGGTCGACATGCCGGTATTTATCGACAAACCGAATCCGAATACCACACTTTCTGATGAATATGGCCTTGATACCCAGGATGTACCCAATCATCAATTGCTCTGGTCGCCGCGCGTCGGCTTTAATTATGATATCAATCAGGATGGCAAATTCCAGCTGCGTGGTGGTGTTGGGATCTTTACAGGACGTATTCCTTTCGTGTGGATCTCTAACCAGTACACCAACTCCGGGGCTACACTGGCAACACTCGACGTTCGCGGAAGAGCCAGCGGTTCGACACCTGCAGCGTCAGTACCGATCTATAAAGATGGTAACAGGGTTCTTGAATACTACTGGGCAGACCAGTTGGACGTAGATGTTAACGATCCTGCCGTCAAGACGAAAATTGAAGAGGAGTTGAAAAAGGTCCCTACCTCAGAGGTCAACGTGATGTCGCCGGACTTCAAGCTGCCACAAATGCTCAGAACGAACATAGCAGTAGATTTCAAGCTTCCCTATGGTGTTGTTGGTACTGTCGAAGGTATCCTCACCAAAACGATCAACGAAATCAACTATGAAAACGTTAACCTGACTTATCCGACCGAGAAAGTAACGGGTGACGGTCGTCCGAGGCATACAACTGCACTTGCCAACAGCAAATTCCAGAATATACTTTTGATCAATAATACGAACAAAGGTTATCAGTACAGCTTGTCAGGTTCATTGCAGAAGTCATGGGATGCCGGCTTCTTTGCTTCACTTGCCTACAACTATGGTCAGTCACGTGATGTCAACAGCGGAACGCACACCACGGCATTATCAGGATGGGAATTCAACCCCACTCCTGGTTATTCCAATAATCAATTGCTGAGCTATTCTGTCTGGGACCTGCGTCACCGCGTAGTGGGTAACGTGTCGTACCGCAAGGAGTGGCTGGGCTTTATGGCAACAACGCTTTCCGTGTATTACAACGGTCAGTCTGGTGACCCATTCTCTTATATGATCAATGGTGATCTGAACGGCGATGGTGCTTTCGGTAACGATCTGGCGTACATTCCAAGACATAAAAATGAGATACTGCTCGTTCCTTCATCGGCTACGGATACACGCACGCCAGACGAGATTTGGAGTCAGCTCAATGCGTTCATCATGAGGGATGACTACCTGAACAGTCATCGCGGCGAGTATGCTATCCGCAACGCTGCAAGGACGCCCTGGGAAAGCAGATTCGATGTCCGCTTTATGCAGGAATTCTTCAAGAAGGTCGGAGAGCGTACTCATACGATCCAGCTCACCGTCGACATAGAGAACTTCGCGAACCTCATCGATCAGGATTTCGGACGTGACTACTTCGTTCAGTTCAATACCTATAACCTGTTGAAGCTGGAAGGATTTGAAGGTGCAAGCAACACAGGTCGTCCGGTATTCAG
>CBHTUB010000186.1:0-10812 GCA_966095595.1 uncultured Chryseosolibacter sp.
ACGTTGGTGAGTGATGAGTTATTTTTTCACTCGCGCGATTTAAGACCAATACTGAGGACCGAACTACAACTTGTACAGCAGGGCCTCCTTCGGCATAAGTTGGAAAAATAGCTCTTTTCGGTTAATTCGAAGGGATTTTCGGACAACAATAATCTGAAATCTGATATCCCTTAAAATATCAGCTCATCATAAGCCGACTTCAACTCCCTCGCGGCCTTTAGGTCGTTGACCTTGCGCGCCATCTCGATTCCCTTCTCGTAGGTCTGGATCGCCTTATCGCGTTCGCCGAGTTGTTCATATAGTTTTGCGGCGTGATAGTAAGATGGGACATAGGCCGGATGATCGGTGAGCAACCGTTCAAAAAAAGTTATAGCCTTCGCCTGATCATGTTTCTGATATTCAAGAGCTAACGCATACAGGTTGAACGGATCCTGGGGATCTTCTTCGTAGAAATGTTCCAGTTGTTTTAATCGCTCGGACATAAGTTGTGGAGGACCGCAAGGTATGATCTTTTATAAAACAGGCGAGGGATTAAAAATTTTCGCAATTAGGTCGTTGACTTTTAGATTTTTGTATCTTGAGCCCTGTTTTAAAAGCTTTATCATAACTTATTGATTAAGAGCGCAAATGAAGATACTTGTCTGCATTACCCACGTTCCGGATACCACATCCAAAATTGCATTTAAAGATAATAACACGAAATTCGACATCACCGGTGTTCAGTTCATAATCGGACCCTATGATGACTATGCTTTGGCGCGTGCGATCGAGATCAAGGAGGCGAATGCCGGTACAACCGTTACGGTTCTTAACGTAGGCCCGGCAGATACGGAGCCTACGATAAGAAAAGCCCTTGCCATCGGAGCAGATGACGCAATACGTGTAAATGCTGAGCCCACCGATTCGTTCTTTGTTGCGACGCAAATTGCCGAGCAGGCAAAAGCAGGTGGCTACGATCTGATACTGATGGGACGTGAATCAATCGACTACAACAGTGGAGTGGTTCACAGCATAGTAGGAGAGATGTTGGACATGCCTTCCGTGTCTCCGGTGATGAAGCTTGATATTGAAGGAAACAAGGCGAAGCTCGTTCGCGAAATTGAAGGAGGAAAAGAATCACTCGAGCTCGACCTTCCGTTTGTAGCGGGATGCCAGGAGCCGATCGCAGAATGGAAGATCCCGAATATGCGTGGTATCATGTCTGCCAGAACCAAACCATTAAAAGTTGTAGAGCCCAGGGCAACCGATGGAGGAGTAACAACCAAAAAATTCGAGCTGCCACCGGCTAAAGGTGCCGTTAAGATGATACCATCTGACAACGTAGCGCAACTTGTTACGCTGTTGAAAACAGAAGCAAAAGTTCTCTAACCTTTCATATCCTCAATCAGACCAATTATGCCGACATTAGTTTTTGTTGAAAGCGCAGAAGGAAAAGTAAAAAAGACATCTATAGAAGCAGTTGCTTATGCTCATGCGTTGGGACAGCCTGTAACCGCGCTTGCCCTCGGCGATGTTGAAAAGGCGGAACTTGAAAACCTCGGAAAGTACGGAGCGCAAAAAGTATTGCATGCTTCAGACCAAAGGTTGAACCAGGGCGTTATTCAGGCTTACGCCTCGGTCATCACAAAAGTATTTCAGGATGAGAACGCCGACATTCTCGTACTGGCAAACTCGTCATTGGGAACGCCGGTAGCGGCAAAAGTAGCTGCTCGTGTAAATGCTAGTCTTGCTTCCAATGTGGTTGCGCTGCCAGACACATCAGCAGGTTTTGTTGTTAAAAAGAGTATATACACCGGTAAGGCTTTCTCGCTCGTTGAGCTGAAGAACCAAAAGAAAGTCATTGCCCTGAGAAAGAACGCCGTAGATGTGAAAGAGGTCGGGTCAACCGCTCAGGTTACGCCCTACACTGCGTCGCTGTCGGATGCTGATTTTGCGGTTAAGATCACGTCTTCAGAAAAGGCGACCGGAGAGATTCTGTTGCCCGAAGCAAACATTGTGGTATCAGGAGGCAGGGGCATGAAGGGGCCTGAGCACTGGGGGATACTCGAAACACTTGCAAAAACACTTCACGCAGCCACCGGGTGCAGCAAGCCGGTATCCGATATGGGATGGCGCCCGCACCACGAACATGTGGGCCAAACCGGTGTAAAAGTAGCCCCTCAATTATATATTGCAGTTGGTATTTCAGGCGCGATCCAGCATTTGGCAGGAGTAAACTCATCAAAATGCATCGTCGTTATCAATAAAGATCCTGAGGCACCATTTTTTAAGGCAGCGGACTACGGTATTGTTGGCGATGCATTTGAAATTATTCCTAAATTGACTGAAGCGATCAAAGCAGCTAAGTAGTGAAGAAAATCAAACTGGAAATATTAGGACTTTCGTCAAGTCAGTCTCAGACCGGTTCTTTTGCACTCGTCCTGGGCGAGACCGAAGGGAACAGACGCCTGCCGATAATTATAGGAATGTTTGAGGCACAGGCAATTGCGATAGAAATAGAAAAGATCATCCCTAACCGGCCCATGACCCACGATCTTTTCAAATCGTTTGCCAATAACTTTCACTTCACCGTCGAGGAGATCATCATCTCCGATCTCAAGGAAGGCGTGTTCTTTGCAAAGATCGTCTGTTCGGATGGTTTGAAGAAAACTGAAATCGATGCGCGCCCGTCCGATGCAATCGCTATAGGACTCCGTTTTGATTCCCCCATCTTTACCTACGAAACCATTCTCGCAGAAGCAGGTATTGTGCTCACCGACGAAGCCGAAGAGGAGAAGGTGGAGCCGAAGGCCGAGGCTAAAATGAAAACAAAGAAGGAATCTTCTAAAAAGGACGACTTCAAGAACTACTCGATAGAAAAGCTCAATGATCTTCTGAAAGACGCGATAGACAAGGAAGATTACGAACGTGCCGCAAAGATCCGCGACGAGCTGAGCAAAAGAAATTAACCCCCGAAAAAACGCTTGCATCCACCCAGTCTGACGCGCCGTGCGCCACCGGACGGCTTTGCCGTGCAGACGCCAAGCGCTTGAGATGAGCATGGAACGATGAACAGGAAACCAGTTCCATTCCCGCCCATTCAGATCTCCCGCCTGTCCTCTATCATACCCACCACGTCCATAGTCCGGCTTAGGAAAAACCAGACGAAACAAACAAGGCCCAACCGCACAGTTCAACGCAAACCGCCGAACGCGAAACGAGAAACGTTGAACGAGAAACGCCGAACGCGAAACCCCGAACTGGCATTGCTTTTTAAACTCTAACCTCAAAGCCCTGAACCCTGAATTCATTGCACTGACACGCGAAACGCCGAACGACAAACGCGAAACGATAAACCCGAAAACGCTGAACTTTAAAGAAAAAACATTAACTTTTGATATAAGTCCCTTTTTATGAAAGTTATCATTTCTCTAACCCTGATAACCCTGGCTATACCCTCGTTTGCACAACGTGAGTTTCAGAAAAAGTTTCAAACGTTGTTCATCGAGGCTCAAAACGAATCCACAATTGAGCTGCCGGAAGGCAGATTTCAACTCGACGCAAGTCTCTGGCTCGACGACAAGAAGAACGTAACCATCAAGGGCGTCGGCCAGGATAAAACGATCCTTAATTTCAAAGGACAGATCTCCGGTGCCGAAGGGATCAAAGTCACCAATTCGTCAAACATCAGGATTCAGGACCTCACGGTCCAGGACACAAAAGGTGACGGTGTTAAGACACAATCTGTTACCGGCATCACCTTTCTGAATGTGAAAACAGAGTGGACGAACGGTGGAGACAAGGATAACGGGGGTTACGGTCTTTACCCCGTTCAGTGTACCAACGTTCTCATCGATGGCTGTACAGCTGTGGGCGCAAGCGATGCGGGTATCTATGTCGGCCAATCTAAAAACATCATTGTAAGGAATTCGAAAGCATATCAGAATGTCGCGGGCATAGAGATCGAAAATTCATGGTACGCGGATGTCTACGATAACGAAGCATACAATAACACAGGAGGAATACTGGTGTTCGATTTGCCGGACCTCATTCAAAAGGAAGGCGGATATGTGCGCGTGTTCAGAAATCACATTCACGACAATAACCATATCAACTTTGCGCCAAAGGGCAACACCGTCGGCAAAGTGCCGCAGGGAACGGGACTGATGGTGTTGGCAACCCGGCACGTGGAAGCCTTTGAGAATAGGATCATCAACAATATCTCTGCAGGCACTGCAATCGTCAGTTATTACATCACCGAAAACCCCATCAATGATAAATCGTACAAGCCCTTCCCGAGCGATATCTACATACACCACAATTACTACGAGCGCCCCAGGGTTAAGGCGACCAGCAAGGGAAGGTTGGGCAAGATGTACAAGTTTAAATTAAGGTTCGGAAAAAATGTTCCTCATATTATTTACGACGGTATCGCAGATGCTACAAACCCGAACCGGAACATCTGTATTCAGAATAATGAAAATCAGTCGTTCGTGAACATCGATGCTGAACACGGTTTTAAAAATAAATCACGTGACATCAGTCCACACGACTGTTCCCAGCCACCGATTCCATCTGTGACATTAACAATGAAGTGATATGCGTGTGGTTGCATTGGTGTTGTGCTGTTTTGCTACGATCTATTTGTCGTTTGATCTGATTGAGCCGAAGTTCGAACGCAGGGACAGGCTTTCCGAATACAATTTTTTCAAGGGAAAGCTGGCTAACCTCGAGCCGGCAGCAGGAGTTGTTCCATACACCGTAAACACGCCGCTATTCAGCAACTACGCAGAAAAACTTCGCTTTGTGCAATTACCCGAGGGACAACAGGCGACGTATAACGACAGCGTTAGCCTCAATTTCCCGGTGGGAACGGTGCTTATAAAAAACTTTTACTATCCGGACGACTTCCGGCATCCTGAGGCCGGCAGAAGAATTCTCGAAACCCGGTTGCTCGTCAATGGAGAGAACGGTTGGGAGGCTTTTCCCTACATCTGGAATGACGAGCAAACAGAGGCCTACTATGATCCGGCGGGAGAAACGAAACAGATCTCATTTGTCAGTGCATCCGGAAAGAAGGTCAAGGCCGCGTATGTGATCCCGAATAAAAATCAATGCAAGGGTTGTCATATCCGGAATAAGGAGTTTGTCCCGATTGGCACAACAGCACGTCAGCTGAACCGTGAAGAGAAATTTGCCGGAGGACAAAATCAGCTTCAGTATTGGAAGTCGCTCAACATATTGGCGGGCCTGCCTGAAGGAGCAGTCATACCGCGCCTTGCCGTGTGGGATGACGAAACATCCGGGACACTCAATGAACGGGCACGTGCATACCTTGACGCAAACTGCGGTCACTGTCATTCTCGTTACGGGCCTGCCAGTACATCAGGGTTGTTCCTGGATATCTTTGAACAGGATCCGAGCCACCTTGGCGTGAACAAACCTCCCGTGGCAGCCGGTCGTGGCGCGGGAGATTTTCAGTTCGATATCAAACCCGGTGAACCCAACAAATCCATCCTTGTCTTCCGCATGAATACCACCGATCCGGCGATCGCCATGCCTGAAATTGGCCGCGAGCAGATACACGCGGAAGGGGTGAAGCTGATTGAGGAGTGGATCAGGAAGAATAACTTTGCTGGCCACTAGCATGACATACGAAGAACAAAAAGTATTTGATCACCTTGCCCAGTTTGTGTCCGACCACAAAAAGCAGTTCATAGAAAAAGTGCTTTCGCAAAGAACCCGTTATGTAACAGTTGTTTTGGAGGACATTTTTCAGTCGCAGAACGCCAGCGCAGTGCTGCGCACGGTGGAATGCATGGGACTTCAGGATATACACATCGTCGAGGATACGGCAAAATACCATCTGAATGTTCGGGTGCTGAAAGGCGCCAATAAGTGGTTGAACCTTCACAGGTATCGAACCGCAGGCGTCAATAACATCGCCTCATGCTATGACCACTTGCGCACGAACGGTTATAAAATTCTTCTTGCCGACCCGGCCGAGGATGGAACTCCCATAGATGAGATCGACGTTAGTGAAGGACCGTTTGCGCTTGTTTTTGGTAATGAGTTGAGAGGATCTTCTGAATATGCTGTCAAATATTGCGATCGGCGGATCCGTATTCCGATGTACGGCTTTACCGAAAGCCTCAATATCTCGGTGAGTGTAGCGATCTCGTTGAATACGATCCTTCCGAAGCTCCGAAATAGTGATGTGAATATCGGTTTAACAGAAGCCGAAAAGGATATCATTCGATTGAGTTGGTTCAGAAAGTGCGTACGGAGATCTGAACTGGTGGAGCGGGAGTTTCTGAAGACTATTCAGTAAATTGCGGCGGCTTTAATAGATAATATGGTTTTTCGTTGGCTGAAGCGAATAGTGATAGGGGGCCTCGCGTTCTTGATATTGGGGTCGGTTGCTGCCAATATCTGGGTCGTGAAAAGCACCGAGAACAAGGTTTTTTCAGATCTGTCAAAGTTGCCGGATCATCGCGTAGCCCTGGTGTTGGGAACGAGCCATCGGAAATCCGGGGGCGGGCCCAATCCATATTTTCATACACGGATAGAAACTGCTGCAAGCCTTTTCAGAATGGGAAAAGTTGATCACTTTATATTAAGCGGTGACAACCGGACTATTTTTTACAATGAACCCTGGGAGATGAGAAAGGCCCTCATCAAGCAGGGAGTCCCGGAAACGGCGATCACACTGGATTATGCGGGCCTTCGGACGCTCGATTCCGTTGTTCGCAGCAAAAAAATATTCGGTCAGGATAAGATCACCATCATCACCCAACCGTTTCATTCCTATCGCGCGCTATTTATCAGCAACTATTATGATATAGACGCAGTGGCCATGGTTGCCGAAGAACCGTCAATTGATATATCTTTGAAAGTACGGATCCGTGAATATTTTGCGAGAACGAAAGCTGTTCTCGATCTTTACGTCCTGAAAACAGCCCCAAAACACCTTGGAAGAAAGGAACAAATAAATATCAACAGCTAACGAAACCCTTGCCGCTTTTTCGCGGTTTAAATTCAATAATTTAAACAGACCCTTGTGCGCGCCGCAATAGTGAAATCCCGATTCTTTGTATTCCTTGTCTTCCTCCTGTTTGCCTCTTTCGGATCCTGGGCTCAGGTAATTACCACCGTCAAGGGAAAGGTTACAGATGCAAACTCCGGAGATCCCATTCCATTCGCCAATATCATCTTCAAAGGCACAACGGCAGGAACTACGACTGACTTTGAAGGAAACTTTACTGTCAAGGCTACAGTCCCGGTAGACTCGATTACAGCCTCATATCTCGGATATCAGCCACGAACAAAAAAAGTGGAGCGTGGTAAAACGCAGGTCATCAATTTTCAATTGTCCGAAGCAGTAACCAACCTCCAGGAGATCGTCATCGATGCCGGCGAGAACCCGGCCTATCCCATCCTCCGGAATGTTGTTCGCAACAAGGAGAAGAACGACAAGCGACGACTCAGCGCCTTCGAATACGATACCTATACCAAGATCGAGGTGGATGTCGACAACATCTCCGAAAAATTCAAGAAAAAGAAGCTCATCAGAAAGATCACACAGGTACTGGATAGTATCGATCGTATAGCAGGTGAAGACGGAAAACCGATATTGCCCCTGTTTATTTCAGAAAGCACATCAAAGTTTTATTACCGCGACAACCCGCAGCTTCGACATGAACATATCATGAAGTCGAAGATCACAGGTGTCGGCGTGGAAGACGGATCGCTTGTTACACAATTCATCGGTACGTCGTTTCAGGAATACAATTTCTATCAGAACTGGCTGAACATCATCAGTAAAGAGTTTGTCTCTCCGATAGCCGATGGGTGGAGGATATATTACAATTTTGACCTGACGGACAGTGTTTATATCGGCGATCATTATTGCTACCGCCTTGATTTCTTCCCGAGGAGTCCGCAGGATCTCGCGTTTACCGGTACGATATGGATCGATAAGGAAACATGGGCGCTGAAGCAGATCGATGCGACCGTGGGCAAACAGGCCAACCTGAACTTCGTGGAAAAGATCAGGATTCAGCAGGAGCTTGAGCCTACATCGGAAGGCGCATGGATACCCGTAAAGAACCGTGTGCTGATAGACGTGAGCGAGTTGTCGAAATCTTCGGCCGGTATGCTCGCTAAATTCTATACCTCCAACAAGAACGTAGTCGTCAACAAGCCCTACGACGTAACGTTCTATGAGCGCCCTATCGTGATGGCGGAGGATGCCAGATTGCACGAAGACGATGCGACATGGGACACATTGAGACACGAGCCGTTGTCAGAGACGGAAAAGAGCGTTTACGAGATGATCGATACGTTGCAGAACATTCCTGTTGTGAAGACCTACACGGATATCATCAAGATCATCGTAAATGGATACTACGAAGCCGGCAAGATCAACATCGGCCCGTATGTTTCAACCCTTGCGTACAACAATATCGAAGGAGTCCGTCTGCAAACCGGTTTCAAGACAAATGTGGAATTCAGCAAGAAGTGGATCCTGGGTGGAAGTGTCGGATATGGTTTCGACGATGAAAAAGTAAAGTACTCCGGCTTTGTACAGCACATATTGTCGCGGGACCGCTGGACGACGGCAAGTTTCAGGGTGCGAAGCGACCTCGGCAGGGTAGGAATCGATGAAGAAGCCCTCGCGGATAACTATCTCTTCCTCGCAGCACAGCGATTCGGGGTTTTCAGAAGGGGATATTATTTCGATGAAGCACGTTTCAATTTCCAGCGTGAAGTGTTCAAGGGATTTACACAAAGAATAGCCGTTCGGCATTCTACATTCAGACCGGTTTTTGATTTCGGTTACTATCAGCAACCCGGCGATGTCGACAAGACCGTCACTTACGAGAACGCTGAGGTGATCGTAGAGTCGCGATTCGCCCGCGACGAGCTTTTTATCCTTAACGACAACGATCGCCTGAGTCTTGGAACGTCGAAATGGCCCGTGCTCACGATACGCTATACCCATGGTTTGAAAGGGATATTGGGTAGCGATTTTGAGTATGATAAGCTGAGATTGTCACTCACGAAGAAAATTCGTTTTGGTCCCCTCGGTGTTGGAAATATGAACATCTCGGGTGAGTATGTTTTCAATACGTTGCCTTATCCGTTGTTGTCATTGCATCTGGGTAACCAGACCCCTATCTATGCTCAGGTTACCTATAACCTCATGCGCTACGGAGAATTCATAAGCGACCGATACGGCTCGATGCAATATCAACATCATTTCGAAGGCTTCCTGTTCAACCGTATTCCACTCATGCGAAAGTTGAAGTGGAGGATGGTCGGCACTGCCAATGTCGTATTTGGTGGTATGAGTTCCCGAAACCGTAGCCTGATCGCAGGTGAGCTTCAGGACGATGGAACAGAGCTCAAGCCCGGGGCTCTCGAATATGGTAAGCCGTATGTCGAAATGGGATACGGCGTCGAGAACATCTTCAAATTCTTCCGAGTCGATTTCATTCACAGGTTGTCATACCTGGACAAACCGGATGTAAGGAAGTTCGGGGTCCTTTTCAG
Source organism: uncultured Chryseosolibacter sp. (assembly GCA_966095595.1). Taxonomy (GTDB): domain Bacteria; phylum Bacteroidota; class Bacteroidia; order Cytophagales; family Cyclobacteriaceae; genus Chryseosolibacter. Next base: position 9,535 of record CBHTUB010000186.1, read on the forward strand.
CGTGCAGTTTGCACTATAGGAGTGGCGAATTCGCTGTTGGCATTTGGCTGTTTGCTAAAAGTTTAAAAGCCAAACGCAAACACAATTTCATACACGCTCGCCGCTACCATTGGCTTTGCCTAATTGACTATTGACTATTGACCATTGACCATTGCCCTGGCGACCATTGCTCATTATCGTCAACCAACGACTAATGATTGACGACTCGTTACTATTCACAGCTTTTTCCCCATATTTGTGCCCTAATTTCAAATCATGAACGTAAAGATTTCTTTGCCTGACGGGAGCATTCGTGAGTTTCCTGCAGGCGTCAAAGGCCGCGATATTGCCAGCAGTATCAGCGAAGGCCTTGCCCGTAATGCACTGGCTATTGAAGTAAATGGTGATATCTGGGATTTATCACGTGAGATCACAACAGACGCATCGGTCAAAATTCTAACGTGGAACGATAAGGGCGGAAAAAGCACGTTCTGGCACTCATCGGCGCACTTGCTCGCCGAAGCGCTGGAGGCATTGTATCCGGGCGTGAAGTTCGGCGCCGGCCCACCGATCGATAATGGCTTTTATTATGACGTTGACCTCGAAGGAAGGGCATTCGGCGAAGATGACCTGGCAGCAGTTGAAGCGAAGATGAAGGAGCTGGCGAAAAAAGAGAGTGCCTATGTGCGCTCTGAAGTTTCAAAGGCAGATGCCCTTAAATATTTCAAGGAAAAAGGTGATCCGTATAAGGTTGAACTGATCAATGACCTCGAAGACGGGAAGATCACTTTTTATAAGCAGGGCAATTTCACGGACCTCTGCCGTGGCCCGCATATTCCGAGCACGGGAATGCTTAAGGCTATAAAGCTCACAAATGTGGCGGGCGCTTACTGGAGAAATAACCAGAACAATAAGATGCTCACCCGCATCTATGGCATCACATTTCCGAAGCAGAAAGAGCTCGACGAATACCTGCATATACTCGAGGAGGCAAAGAAGCGCGATCACAGGAAGCTTGGCAAGGAGCTCGAGTTGTTTGCCTTCTCGGAGAAAGTAGGGATGGGTTTGCCACTATGGCTTCCGAAGGGAACCATACTGAGAGAGCGGCTCGAGCAGTTCATGCGTCGCGCACAGGTAAAAGCCGGATATGACCCGGTCGTGACTCCGCACATCGGAGGCAAGTCGCTCTACGTAACGTCAGGACACTACGAAAAATATGGTAAGGACTCGTTTCAGCCGATCCACACGCCTGACGAGGGAGAGGAGTTTCTGTTGAAGCCGATGAACTGTCCGCACCAT
>CBHTUB010000187.1:0-10788 GCA_966095595.1 uncultured Chryseosolibacter sp.
AAACCGGTGGAATAAAACAGCTCACATTCATTCCTGCACGTTGCATGGCGTAGGTTTTATTTTCAAAGGCGTTCGTGTTCCGTTCCTGACTCACCACTTCGAAGGTTCTCCGCGAATCGTCCCTGATCACCTGCCAGAATTTTACGGGATTCATTTGTTCTCGATTTTAAATTCCTCATCAAGGGTTGTCGCCGGCGCTTTTGGTCCTTGTTTGAGCCACCGGATCCCGTACGTGAAAAAAATATACGTTATTCCACCCAGGATCATGAAAGAGCCCGTGGACCCAATAGAATACGCAACGCTGTAGCCGCTCCCCTCGGTATTTATAATGGTGGAAATCAATTTTGGTATCTGTGCCACCAGGGAAAGCGCCAACAGCGCGCCGAACAGCAGGAAAATAACTGCCAGGACTTTTTTCATTGGATTGATTTTTTTCGAAAGTCGCCAATCATTTGTTGTAAATCAAATTGTTTCTCTATCCTTTCGTAAAAGAAGGTGGCTATCGACAGCCACCCTCAGGAATTTAGCGCTAACGCGTTGTTGCTGACAGCGCCACTCAGTACTTGAACCTTTTCCGATTTTTCACTGCCTCCCGCACCATTCTTCCCGACAGCTTGTCGAGTCGTTTTTTCTCGTCGGCGTTTATCTGAAACCGCCTTTGCTCGCGGATCAGCTTGACGTAGCTGTTGTAAACTACAGGGTCCAGCTGTCCTTCATTCAGCGCGGCAAGAACGGCGCATCCATTTTCATGCTGATGCGAGCAGTCAGTAAAACGACACTTTTCCGACAGCGTAGCGATCGCAGGAAAGAGGAGCGAAGAATCGTCGACGTTGTCGAGCGCAATTCCGAACTCGCGCATGCCAGGCGTGTCGATCACGAGGCTCCCCTTCGGAGCGATAAAAAGCTCGCGACTGGTTGTCGTGTGTCTGCCTTTTGAATTCGCCGCACTCGTGGCAGATATCTTTTGCGTTGCCGGTCCGGAAAGATGATTGAGAAGTGAGCTCTTGCCAACCCCGGAAGATCCAATCAGTACGTAAGTCTTGCCTGATTCAAGGCATCCGGCTACTTCTGACATTCCATTCCCGGTAAGGGTGCTGCAAGTTATCACAAGGCAGTTGCGTTGAAGTTTCTTTACTTCTCCAACGAACGCGTCGACATCCGTCACAAGGTCCGACTTGTTCAATACGACCACAGGTGTGATTCCAGATCCGATGATCTGCACCAGGTATCGGTCCAGGCGCATAAGATTAAAGTCGCGGTCCAGCGCCTGCACCACAATGGCAACGTCGATATTGGCCGCGAGAACCTGTTTGTCATTTGTGTTGCCAGCGTTTTTTCTCGCCAGCTCCGTTTTACGCGGTAAGACATCGACGATGTAACCTGTGTCACCATAATCGAGCAGACCGACCCAATCCCCGACTTTTGGAAGCTCCGAAGATTCTTTTCCGAAAAGTAAACGGCCGGCAAGCTCGGCGTCTTTTTCTCCTGAGTCCGTAATGACGGTATACTTAAAGCCTTTGATCGCGATCACGCGCGCTGCCATGAGTTGGCTGTTGTCGAGCAATGCGAAATTTTTCTGATGGAATTCGCTCCATCCATATTGGATTAGTGATGTCATTGATAAAAAAGATTGACAGCACCCGCTATTTGCATAGTAGTGCCGATGTAAAAATTTGAATAATTGAAAAAATGTGAACAGCGATCGGAGAAACCGATGCTGTTATGCTACAATTATTCCGGCAATGTGGCGATATGTAGAAATGATACGTGTCATAGACGACTGCGTAAATATACGAAAAAGCCGGTCATGGGTTTTGTGCGCGACCTCGACAATCTCCTGATGAATTGGCTACATTTGGCGCATCAAAAAAACATTTTATGATCGATCAACTAATCAAGCTGGTACAGCAAAATGCCGGTGACGCCATTATCAAAAACCAGGCTGTACCATTACAATTCAAAAATGAGGCAGTACAGGAAGCAGGGCAGCAGATCTTCAATGGACTTCAAAGTCAGGTGAAGCAGGGTAACCTTCAGGGATTGATGGGTCTGTTAAAGGGTGGCAATAATGTCTCGAGCCTGGCATCTCACCCTATCGTTACACAGATCATTTCGTCGATAGCGGGAAAGTTTGCATCCAAATTTGGCATTCCACAGCATACCGCACAGCAAATTGCTTCGGGTTTGGTACCGAAGGTGATCAGCCAGTTTGTATCCAGGACGAATGATCCGAACGACAAGGACTTTGATCTTCAGGATGTGGTCAGGAATTTAGGTGGCGGTGGCCTTGACGTAGGCGATCTTCTCGGTCAGTTTGGTGGTTCTAAAAATGAAGGCGGTGGTGTCGGTGGAATGATCGGTGGATTTTTCAAATAGTTGTCAATAAAGCACAAGGAATTTAAAAGAAGGTCTGCCGGTTGCAGGCCTTTTCTTTTGCATTTGCATACCGTGTCATGGCACATGAATTGTCGCCGTTGGAGCAAATTGTGGGGTATGAAAAGTGTTGTATGGATCCTTGTTGTGCTGGCAGTCGGCACCGGTGCCTGTAATTCAAGTAACCAGGCATATAAAACGGGTTCGGCCCGAGCCGCTTATGGTGTCTTACCCGGTCCGGAGGTTGCTACCGCTGCGAGAACAAAACAGAAAAAGGTAAAGAGGCTCAAATATTCCAACGGACGCGGAGGCACGATGTCGTATTCGCGGTTCACCCGAAAGAGATATTCAGGATAAGTTGAAATCCCCCTGCATGGGGTATGATCATTGCTAACTTTCATTGATAATCTAACACACTCTCGCCAAAGACAAACAGATATTTTTATCTTAGCCTCATAACAGGTTGTCATGCGAGATAAAAAAATATCGTTATCGATTCCCCGGCCATGCGCTGAGAAATGGAGCAGCTTCGAGAAGACCGATGAAGGTGGCTATTGCAGCTCGTGCTCCAAAGTTGTCATCGACTTTACCAAAATGAGCGATGAAGAAATTGTGTCGTACTTCCAAACGAATCGCTCTCACACTTGTGGACGTTTCCTTCCGCAACAGATAAAACAATATCCTGTCAGCAAATCGAAGTGGAACCTGATGCCGAGGCTAAGTGTGATCAAGGCTGGCGCGCTTACACTGGGAATGCTTTTCATGAGCAGGGAAATGTCGGGAGTTCCCCGGTCGGTGGCCACGGAAGTGACAGAACCCCGGAAAGAAGACATAAAATCAATTCCCGACACTCCTGTGATGAAGTTCAGGGGACGCTGCATCGATGAGTATGACAACAGCGCGCTTCCCGGAGTTAACGTGGTGATCAAGGGAACGACTACCGGAACGGTGACGGACATGAACGGATATTTTCAACTCGATGTGAGTGAAGGCGATGTGCTCGTGTTTACGTTCATCGGCCTCCGGACGAAGGAATATACGGTCACAAGAAATATGAAGGCCGACTTTGTTATGGAATTTGAAATGATCGCAGACCTCACCGGTGAGGTGGCAGTAGATGGAATATATTCTTCGACAAAAGGAGGATGGTGGTCAAAAATAAAAGCATTATTTTGATCGATGCGAATAGCACTATCGATCGCCTTTACCTTTTCTGTTGTTTTCACTTCTTCCGCTCAGATCGACACGACGGAATTCCGAAAAGCGGATAGCATCGCACGAGCGTATCCGAAATTTCCCCTCAATGATCTCTACAAGCTGTCACACTTGCTGACGGACTCGCTCGATACCGAGACCGGGAAGTTCAGGGCTATATACACGTGGGTATCGAGGAACATAGAAAATGATGTCGGGCTGTTTCTACTTAATCAATCGAAGCGCTCGAAGATCAGTGATGCTACAGCCCTGTCGGCATGGAATGCGAAAATGCAGGAGGCGGTGTTCAGAACATTAAGGAAGAGTCACCGAACAGTTTGTACGGGCTATGCCTATCTCATCAGGGAGCTGTCGCGCCATGCGGGCATCGAGAGTGTGATGGTTGACGGATACGGGCGAACGGCCCGCGCGAATGTCGACCCGCCCGCTCAGGTGAATCACTCGTGGAACGCGGTGAAGCTAAATGAGAAATGGTTTTTGTGCGACGCAACGTGGTCCAGTGGAGTAGTGGACATAGCAACGAAGACTTTTATTCAGCGGTATGATGACGCATACTTCCTTGCCGATCCCGCCGTGTTGATCAGAAATCATTTTCCCCTGGAAGCAAAGTGGGCACTGCTCGAACACACGCCGACGCTGGATCAGTTTGTCAGCCGGCCGATCGTTTATATCAATGCTTTTCATCATGGTGTGAAAGATCTCACTCCGGACAAGCTGGATGTTCAGCTCGCTAAAAACGACTCGTTAAAAATAACTTTCAAGGCTACAGGCGATGCGATGGTCGGCAAAGTTGCATTCAGGAAGGGAAACGCAACGTCCAACATTCAGCCACATCATATTCGACGTCACAACGACATCTATACTTTGTCTCACCGTTTCGACCGGAGAGGCAAGTTCGATCTTCATTTGCTGATCAACGATCAGTATGTTATTACCTACCGATTGAATGTAGAGGATCAATGATGAATGACGGCCTGGCTTCCGCCGGACTTTGAGTTAATGCCCTTGTCCATTTCAATAAACCAGACACACCCGTTTTGCTACGCAATACCGGTTTTGAATGTTTCGAAATAGTCAAAAAAATTAGGTAACCTGGTAAACATTACATAATTGAATTTATTCAATGAAAGTAAAATTCATCGTTTTTTGGCGATGAGACCGGAATACTTTTTGAATGAAGGGCAAAATAGTTGAGAATTTCCATTTTTAGTACATCACGGTCCAATTTGAATAAAGTCAGAAAACAAAAATGCCTTTCCTGACCTGAATTTGGCAGGTGGACCTTCATTTGACCTGTAGGGGTAACGTTAAAACCAAAACACAACCCTTATGTGGTCACAAATCCTACGACGCCTGGCAAATATTTTCAAAGCCAAAGCGCATCGTGCAGTCGATCGACTGGAAAATCCTGTGGAGATGTCGAAGCTCGCCGTAGCTGAACTTGAAAAAGCGATCAGTGATGCAACCGAAGCTTTTTCCATTGCACTTGCCAATCACAAGAAGTGGGACAGGGAATTGCAACAGGCTTCCCTCGCCTCGGAGAACTGGAAACAGAAAGCGAAGATGGCCATCGGTCAGTCGAACGAAGAGATGGCAAAAAAAGCGCTCGCCGAAAAATCCAACGAAGACAGGAAAGTAACTGAATACACTGCCATTTTCCAGAAGTCGGAAAGTGATATCAAGGTGTTGAGGCAAAATCTCGACTCCCTTCAGACCAAACTTAAGGAGATGAGGTCGAAGCAATCCATCCTCGAAGCTAAGGCGAAGAACGCTGAAGCCCAGGGAAAGATCGCGAAGCAGTTGCAGGGAATCGGCACCAGCGCGTTGTCCAATTTTCAGCGATACGAGGATAAGATCAATGAGATGGCCGACCAGAGCGAAGCGTTGCAGGAGTCATTATTCTCGCAGAAGCAGCTGGAGCGCGAGTTCGATCAGCTTGAATCGAATGTAACGGTGGCAAGTGAATTGGAGACGCTCAAGCTGGAAATGCAAAATGAGACACAGTTGAAAAAGGAAGAAATGGAAAAGAAAAAAATGGAAAAACTGAAAATTAAACTGGAGACGCAAACACCGCCTGTCGTTATCGTGCAGCCGGCAAAGCAGATCGGCACGCCCAAGGACGACAAGATCAAACAATTCTTCGGCGACAAATAAGAATTCAGTTTTTCACTATCAATTTTTAAACACAAACAAACCATAACTATGTCTATCAATCTGAAAAAAGGTGGCTCGATCAACCTGACAAAAGCAAACCCGAAACTGTCCAAGATCTATATCGGTCTCGGCTGGGAATTACTTTCGCAGTCACTCGACCTCGATGCTTCGATGTTCGTGCTCGGTTCGAATGGTAAGCTGTTGTCCGAGCAGCACTTCATCTTCTACAACAACCTGAAGACACCTGACGGTGGCGTGGCACACCAGGGTGACAACAGGACCGGTGTTGGTGACGGCGACGACGAGCTGATCCTGGCCAACCTGAGGCAGATACAACCTGAAGCGCAGGAGATCCTCGTATATGTAACGATACACGAAGCTACCGCGCGTGCTCACAACTTCGGTAAGCTGAAAGACGCCTATATCCGCGTCGTAGACGTCGAGAAGAAGGAGGAGATCGCCGTGTATGACCTTGATGCCGATGCGTCACATGCAACTGAGGTTCTCTTCGGTAAACTGAGGAGGGCGGACGTTGCCAACTGGGAATTCGTGGCGATCGGTGAAGGTAGCAACGTCGGTTTGCAGGGACTTGTAGACAGATACGTCTAATGCTTCCCTCGCTGGAAACGAAGAGAGTTATAACCAAAGCACACAACAATGAATCTGATAAAGAAAAGTGGCATAAACCTGACGAAAGGCTCTACCATCTCGCTTGAGAAGAAAGGGCGAGCAATCTCGCAGGTGATGGTGGGAATAAACTGGGGATCCATCAAGCATCAGCTCCTGGGATTTACAGTCGGGACGACGCCGGTAGACCTCGACAGCTCTGTGGCGTTGTTCAGTCAAAAAAGGCTGGTCGACAACGTATACTATCGGAAATTGAGATCGAATGATGGTGCGGTACGCCACTCGGGTGATGACCGTTCAGGCGACACGGGCCGCGACGACGGTTCCGACAACGAGACGATACATGTGAACTTTCGTGCGATCGATCCGGACATAGATCAGGTAGTGTTCTACCTCAACTCCTATGCGCAACAGGATTTTGAGACAATCCCCTATGCGAAGATCAGGATCATCGATGCAACGGATCCACAGGCGCTCGAAGAGCTCGCAACTTTCAACGTCGCTATCGATAAGACCTTCAAGGGCCACGTCTCGATGGTGCTTGGAAAGTTTTCACGGACGAATGCCGGATGGGATTTTAAATCGGTGGGAGACCCTATACGAGCGAGAAATATCAACGAATGTATCCGCGATATTGCCGCCCAATACGTCTGATCGTTTAAACCGAATGAAGAGCTGTCGAAAGGCAGCTTTTCTTTTTTTGTGGTGGGCGTGATGAATGTCGGCTAACGTTGAGATTTCCGGTCCAGGAAATATCTGAGTGGATGTACATTGTAGGTCTCAAGGTAATACAGGTTTGTCCAGATTTTTTCGTTGCTTCTTGAGTTCAGGGTGAGTCTGTTATAGTTTGCCTGATAGGTGAGATCGTTCCAGGTGATAAGAAATTCTTTGTAGATAATCCCCTCCGATTTGATCGCACAATTCCCCACGGCAAATGATTCGCCGGCTTCATGTGATGCGGACATGTCGTCCGCTAATCTTATAACCGTTGAATCCCAGATCGCGTTAAGCAACGATGCAAATTTCTGGTACTGGCGATGTTTCCTGATCCCGAAGTATGATTTGAAGTGAAGCAGGATCTGCTGATCCCTTGTTTTTAGGTCGATGGTGTATCGGCTGCCTATGGTGTACATATCCAGTTGGATCGGTGCGTAACCATACTTGATCGACTGGATATCAAAGCAATCTATAGGGGAGTTATTGTAAGTTAATGTCGTTTCATTGATCAATATAGATTCGTCGATCTGGAGCATCTGGAGATGAGTTACATGCTTTGGTATAATTGATTGTCAAAGAAATACTATCGTCTCTTTCTTGTCAACCAATTTTTGAAAAGGATATCGAAGACTGCAATAATGGAACCTGAGTTTACGAGAAATATCGCGATGATAGTACGGGAATCGTTTATCAACGCAAAGTTCTCCCTCAAAAGGCGTCCTATGAGGCTGCTGAAGGTCAATGCGAGTATCCCGACTGCCAGTCCGGCCAGGAAGTAAACCCATCCTCTTCTACCATTGCGGTTAGCCTGATTGGCAAACAGGATGCCTGGCAGAAATATTACCGACAACAACATAAACAAGAACAGCCACTGTTCAATAACTGCTTGCCAGTTTTCTTCCGTCACTATGACTTTGTCCATAGAAAATATCTCATAGGTTCAATGACTTCCGGAATTGAAGTTTATTTCCGTTCGCGCCATTTCCTCATGGAGATCACCGCAATGGAAATGAAACAAACTCCAACTACGAAGTAAAGAGATGAATAGTCACGTGAATCCTTCACTTCCCCGATAGGAATAGCGATCTGTTTTTCCTGTGCCCTGCGAAATTTGCTGGCGGATAGTTGATTCGTTCTATCGTATTCTATTGCCTTGTGATAATTTTCTGCCGCTGGCACCTGCATGCCGGTCAGCCAGCACACATCGCCAAGGGCCGCAAGAAGCACGGAAACAATCTTATCGGGAGGATTGATGAAGCTCATTCGCTCGTTGAGCTGGTAGTACAGGGCGTCACGCATCAGGGACAATTGTCCTTCGCTAAGCTTTGTAGAAGGAATGACATACTCTCCAAAATCCGTCCCCAATAAAAACCGCGTTGTGTACGCGTGTTCTCCTTCAATTTTTGCCTTGAGGATATTGACGTGAAGCCACTCGGAGCCGAAATGAGATTTGGGATCTATCGCGACTGCCTTCGAGATCCAAAGCAACGCCTTTTGGTTGTCGCCCGTCAGCTCGTAAAGGGTTCCAAGGTTAGAGGCCGTTGAGTAGCGACCCGGAAACTGTTTTTCAATTTCGAGGTAGATCGCCTCTGCTTCCTTATATCGTTTTAGCAGAATGAGTAACAATGCGTAGTCGGATCTGAAATTCACCTCATGGGTTGTGCGCCATAGGCTATCCAGATTGCGGAGTGTCTCGTCTGCTTCGTCAAGATGGAAGACGTGGCCTCGTGGAATAACGTGCCCTTCCGGGTCTTCATAAAGAAAAGTGCCATCGGCAAGCTCTTGCGTATCACCGTTGATGCAGGCGTAAGCGCAACCAGCCCAAGATGCAATAAACGTTATTAGGAGGATCTTCATGATTTTATTAGCTGTCACAGGCATTGGCTCTTTTTTTCTTCAACAATCAACAATCAACAATCAACAATCAACAATCAACAATCATCAATCATCAATCATCAATCTATTTAAACACCACGCGAGCAAGTCAAGCCTTATACCTGCACGGTTACTGAACGTTTATTCTTTTTACAAAAGCTACTTTATTAAGATCATACTCCCGCCGCGGTTCCTTCGGCATTCTTCATCGCGACGATCACCTTATCCAGGAACTCAAGATTATACCGATCGGTCGCTGCCATCGATTCGAGATAATGATCGGTATATTCCGGTTTGAAAAGCTTCCAGTCGCCATCGCCGGGATGATAATCCTTTGGAAATGCATAATTGTAGTCGGTCAGGATCTCGTCGCGCATTGAGGTTATCGTTTTCAGCGAAAGGAAATTGGTTGTCATTTCCTTCTGGAGCTCATGGTTGTATACGTTGAATGTACCTGACAGATATGAGCTGTCGAGTTTTACAAACTGAGTTTGAGCAAACAATCTTTTCGACTCGAGCTTCACCACGGATCCCTGCTCGTCGACTCTGAAATAGTTGTAGTGTTTGAGGTTGTATTCTTCCGAGGCATCATTTTCCATGAACCAGGCGTCCTCAGGTGTGATCACTTCCAGCAATGCCGGATCGACGCTGCGGATAGCGATCTCGTTGCCGGATACCGTGGTCTGGCCGACCGTGTCGCGTTCGCTGTTGACAAACAGGACCCGGTTCGATTCATAGAATTCTTCGCGGCCTTCCAGATAACGCTCACTGACCGATGTGATCACGGCGCTCAGGCCGTCGCTGATCTTTGTGAACCACGTTCCTTTCGTCTCCTTATATTCCGTCCACGCGTTCATTGGCACCTCGGTTGTCGTGATGCCCGCTTCGATCTCATCGAAAAGGCCATTTGCCACGAGGTATGTTGAAGGCATGACGATGCCGTTGCCGATGTATTCTTTATTCGGGATCTCGCAAAATGCCTGGTCGCCCCCTTTCAGCCGCAAGTTCTTTGGAAGAAACTCATAGTTGTCGATGATCTCTTTTGCCCGCTCATTCGGAAAGCCGTCGTGGTACTCGAAGTTGCGCGTTACCCAGCCATAAACCGTGTCCTTTTTGACGATGGCAAAGCAACTGTTCGCACCATTGTAGGGAATGATGACGTCATACTCGGGAGCGAGAACCAATTCTTTTTTATCGAGGTCAAAGTACCCGACCTTTCCTCCGGCCTTCACTTCAACCAGGTCTGACCTCTCGAAGCCGATGGTGCCGATCAGGTCATAGGCGATAGGAATTATCAGCTCACCATTGCTGTTGGCCAACCCCATCTTTACGTTCTTGCTCTTTTCAGTTTTATGGTCGTAGTCTAAAAAATAATTTTTCCATTCGCCTTCCACGACGTAGAAAAAGTTATCCTTTCCATAGGTTGTGTACCAGATCACGCTGTCGAATTTTGTTTCAAGCTCACGGGCTTTTTCATGTGCCCACAGCCGTGACTCCACGGCAGATTTCCTGGCTATTTCCCAGCTGTTGCTGTTTTTGAAGCTCGTAAAGGCCTGGTAGAATTCCTCACCCTGGAACTGAGTGATCTTGAATGTTTTTCCTTCCGATGTCACCCACAGTACGAGTGTAGTGGAGGTTTCGTCGCCACTCTCATCACCGCTCAGCTTGAAGGTTGCCGGGATGGTAACCCGGTACCCGGGCTCTTCAACGATGATATCTGCCTGGGCAAACTGCACGTTGATTGAAACGTCCTTGTCCTTGTTCTGAAGGATCCTCACTACGCTGAGTACTGCCTCACGGCTTTGCGTAACGCGGAAGTATTGAAGC
>CBHTUB010000188.1:0-10783 GCA_966095595.1 uncultured Chryseosolibacter sp.
GCACCTGACCGTCAGTTGAATCTGAACGCCAGACTCACAGATATTTGTTCTCTATTAAATATTTCGCTACTTCTATTTCTGCTTCCTTGAGGTTAGCAATCTTGATTTCGCGTTCGGTGGTGTCCATATTAGTATACAACAGCGATGAACCACTGCCTGTCGTCAATACAAAATTCGGTACCGTCAGCGTCGCGATCTTTATCTCCTTGTATGCCTTGTCGTTCACTTCCATCGCCTCATCAACCTTGCGATAGAATGTCATTTTCCATTTGGAGGTCCACAATTTTTTCATGGACATTAAATAATCTGATCCCTGGTATATTTCAGTTTCCTGAATGATAGAGCCTTCCGGGGTTTTGGTTTCCTTGATGAGCGTAACCGAAACGGGTGCAGATGGATCTTTTGACATGGGAAGCATCTTTTTAAGATATTCAGATTCGGCTTTTTCGTATTCTGAGGCCAGATACAATTCTCCGTTGTCGAACTTATCCACATAGTCTTTCTCAGCCTTTGGATCGATGGCATTGTTTACGATCAGGTCAGACCAAAAATGAAAGACTTCGTTGATCAGTTTGTTCTTATTGTAAGGCATGTTTGAACGGATCACCGAATTACCACTCGCCAGAAATTCGATCTTCACACCGGATAGATGCTGAAAGGCCGGATTGCGTGTGGGATATTTCCATGCTTTGATCGTGAACAGGGGATTGTCGTTGAGCGAGCTTACGGTCAGATCCGTTTCTTTCGTCAGGCTGGATTCTCCGCTGAGCTTTGCGTAGGGAACTTTGTCTTTCAGGATCACATCTTTTTTTAAACTGAATTCCTGGGCGCGGGAACCAGGCGAGGCTAAAGAAATCACAATGACTGCGACTAAAATTGAATAGAATGCCTTTTTCATAACGGAGGTTTACTATAAAATATATATTGATTGTTTTGACTTTCCGGGATGAGATTGATCCGATTGCACTTTGCATTTTTTTCAATTCAAGTATAGGGGTATAAGTCATTCCAACCAATTACTCCCGACCAGAAGCATTTATACGCTTTGGATCGCGCCACAGGATAGTTCCTTTTGAGTATTCCGATTAGAAAGGCCACATCTCCGATTCCAGAAAGACCGGCGATTGTTCTGGTTTAAGTGTTCACTTTTGTGTTCGTTGTGTTCAGGTCTGTAAATCGCTAATATTTCTTCTTAAAAATAGAAACAAATAAACGCAGGCCCCGTATATTTCGGAAAAATCAAGACATGAAGGCTTATCTCGGAGAATTTGAAGAACTCGTACTGCTCACTATTGCTGCTCTCGGCGAAGAAGCATATGGCGTTCAGATCCAAAAGGACATAGAACAGAGGTCCAACCGGCCCATCAGTATCGGTGCCTTGCACTCCACGATCACGCGACTTGAGGAAAAGGGATTTCTTAAATCGTGGCTCGGTGGCGCGACGAAGGAACGCGGCGGCCGCAGCAAACGATACTACGAGATCACACAGGCCGGGAAAAAAGCCGTAGCAGAAACCAAAGCTGTAAGAGATGAGCTTTGGGATCTTTCCAAAATCAAACTGATCGTAAAATGAGACATCAACCACCACGCCTCGCCCGGAAATTTTTTCAAACCTTTTCCGGCTCTGCCAACGTCGAAGATCTTCTTGGCGACCTCGATGAATGGTTCTATTCGAATCTTGAGACAAAGTCGCTGTTTCGCGCCAGGCTCCTATACTGGAAGCAAGTTTTATCGCTCACGTTTTCCTATGCACTGAAAAAACGGAAACGCGATGCAAGCTTCGGCGCATATGCTACACCAGTATTATCATTTGATATGCTGAAGAACTATGTGAAGGTTGCAGTTCGCAATCTTTATCAGCACAAATATTTCTCATTCCTGAATGCATTCGGACTGGCGATCGGAATGTCGATCAGCCTGTTGTTGATCTCGATGGTTTCCTATGTGAGCACGTATGATAACTTTCACCTGCAAAAAGAAAATATATATACCATTACATCCCATATAAGTGAAGGGCTGGATGAAGACGCCAATGCAATTGCACCTGCGTTGCTCGCTGATAGGATAAAAAATGAATTTACCGGTGCGGACAAGGTTGTGAAGATCGTCCGCACGTTCGACAACTTTGTAAAAACTCATAAAGAAAACGTCGAGGTCAGAAGCTACTTTGTCGAGCCTGATTTCTTTTCAGTCTTCACCTACAACATTGTTCGTGGAACGGCACAATCGCTTGGCAAACCCAACACGGTGATCCTTACCGAGTCCGCGGTGAAAAAGATCTTCAATGAGGAAGACGTCATGGGAAAGACGATCGAGTTGTCGGGAGGACAGGTCTTCGAAGTTGCGGGAGTGATGGAGGATGATCGGATGAACTCCCATTTTAATTTTGAAATGTTGTTGTCATACAGCTCGCTGCCGGCAAGCACTCAATCGGTATACCAGCAGTGGACGGAGTTTCCAGGTCAATACATCTACGTCTTGTTGCAGGATAAAGCTTCGAAGGAACGATTGGCGGATTTCATGAATAAAGTGTCGTCAGAGATCTATGCGAAAACACCGACCAAAGTAAGGTATGACATGCTGCAACTCGAAGAGATCGCCATGGGTCCTGACCTGCGATGGGCAATCGGTACGAAATGGGAAATTTCTGGTTTTCTGATCTTCGGGGTCTTTGCTGCACTCATCTTGTTGCCAGCTTGCTTCAACTACACCAACATTTCAATTGCCAGGGGCATGACACGTGCGAAGGAGATCGGGCTGCGTAAAACTTTAGGAGGCGTCAATAAGCAGATATTCATTCAATTCATTACGGAAACGGTAGTCATCACGTTGGTGTCATTCGTCGGTGCGCTGATCATTTTCATGGTTATTCGCGGTGAGTTTCAGAGCATGCTGGTCGCTGCGTCAAGGTTAGATCTCTCGGTGACCTGGCGGACGGCGGCGTTGTTCATCGGCTTTGCTTTGTTTGCCGGTTTCCTCGCCGGAATTTTTCCTGCACTTCATTTCGCCCGGCTGAATCCGATGCAGGCGTTGAAAAGTAAAGTAAGCGGTCGCGGAGGATCAATGGCAGTTCGAAAAGCCCTGACTGTTTTCCAGTTCGCGCTTTCGTTCGGGTTCATACTTTGTCTCGTAGTGTTCAGCAAGCAGTATCGCTACTCGTTGAACTTCGACTTCGGCTTTGAGAAGGAAAACATCGTCAATGTGGATCTGCAGGATGTAAAGTACGAGCAATTCAGAACTGCATACTCCGGTTTGGCATCAGTCAAGTCCATCTCCTTTTCTTCCGGACTGCCTGGTCTCGGCGCATCCGGCACGTGGATCAGCTCCGGCCCGAACGACTCTACCGAGATCGCGCAGCAATTCATTGATCATCATTACATCCGCAGCTTCGGTCTGCAATTTCTCGCGGGAAGAAATTTTCCGGATGAACCGTGGCAGCGGGAGCGCTACCTGATCGTGAACGAGGAGTTTGTCAGGTACTACAAGCTGGGCAATCCGATCGATGCCCTGGGAAAAACGTTTGTCGTCGAGGGGAAAGAGCTGGAAGTTATTGGCGTATTGAAAAACTTTCACTATCAAACGCTCAACTACCCGATCGATAAGTTTATGTTCCGCATGGATCCAGCCCAATATGTCTACGCAAATATGCAAGTCGCTTCCACAGACGCTTTTCAGATGTTTACCCAGATGGAAAATACCTGGAAGCAGCTTCCCACGGAGAAAAAATTTATCGGCAACTATTTCAGGGATGAATTGAATGAGGCGTACTCTTCCTACAGGGTGCTGATCAAAATTGTCGGCTTCCTGGGATTGCTTGCCATTACGATATCGCTACTCGGTATGCTGGGCATGGTGGTCTATACCGCCGAAACAAAAACGAAGGAAGTAAGCATTAGGAAAGTAATGGGGGCTACGGTGACAAGTATCACATTGTTGCTGTCGAAGGACTATTTAAAAATGATGGCCATCGCGATCGTGCTTTCGGTCCCACTGACCGCCTTCGTTCTGGGTAAGATGCTTCCTCAGATACAATACTACAGTGTGACCCTTTCGGTGTGGGATATCCTGATCAGCACACTCATTCTGGTCGTACTAGGCTTACTGACGATTACTTCACAGACATACAAAACGGCCACTGCGAATCCGGCAACAACGCTTCGATCAGAATAATTACAACTATCCTGGGTTTCTCAATAAAGCTACTGACTTCTTTTTCTGTCGTAGGACCGCATCGCTTCATATCCGTTTCGTATCAGCAGATCTTTCTCTTCTAACGTAAGCTTGCGGATCTTCGGACCGATGTCGCCGCAGCTGATGGAGACGGTTCGATCCCAGTCTGCCGCAGTGAGCTGGGGACGATTGAGGTTTTCTATCACGAAGTTGTAAAACGCGCCGACATACGTTTTAAAACGATGGACAGGGATTGGTGCTATTCCTCGCGCTGTTGTATCGTAAGCGATCTGTTCGGGCGTGTCGATCCTGAGACCCAGTGTCTGCGGATTCGGCACACGCTGATTTGTTGATACGCTATCGAAGATAGTGATGGGAAAATTGCCGGTGAATCCGCCGTCGACCACGATATCATGATATGGCCTGGCATCGCGGCGGGATACTACGTGGCCCGCAGAGTCGATAATGAGTGCTTCGAAATACAACGGTATAGACATGCTGATACGAACGGCGTCTCTCACTTTCATGCCGGGATATGACATTCTCGAAAAGACAATAAGCCTCTGATTGTTGAGGCTCGTGCCTGTGACGTAGAGATCCTTGAAACCCTTTGCGTGCAGCTCTGCAAATGTTATATCGGGATTTCCGGTCTTTGCTTCGATCAATTCTTCCAGCCACTTGCTGAAACGTTTGCCACGATACCATCCGTAGTTCCGGTTCAGCCGTGCGATGCCGCCGATAAAGAAAAATTTCCCATCGTTGAACTTCTGCACCTTCATGTTGTACACCAGGTCTTCGATCTCCCTGCTGTTATATCCGAGTGATATCGCCAGAGCCATGATCGCACCTGCCGAAGTGCCGCCGACTTTTTCGAGATCTTTGTTTGCATTCTTCTCCTCGAGATATTTCAGCGCGCCGACATAGGCGATACCACGAACTCCTGCGCCTTCCAGCACAAGGTTGGAGATGTTTTGGCCGTTGCACGCAAGAGCTGAGACCGTCAGAAAGACCCAAAGGATGCGCCGGAAAATTGTGGGCATATCGGCAAAAATAAAAAAGGCTGTCCTTTCGAACAGCCTTTCGCTCAGTTTAAATAAGGCTTACTCCTTCAATATTTTTCTCTTGATCAGTGAATGGTCAAGGTTTTCAATTACCACGATGTGCAGGCCAGGTTTTAAGGATGCTACCGATAGCGTTCTTCCGGGACGTTCAACAACGAGGGTTTCCTGTCCCTGCAGATTGTACATCCTCAGGAATTTCACATTCTCATGGCCCTGGATTTGAAGAACATCCTTTACCGGGTTGGGTGATAGACCAAAAGGTTTTTCTTCGACCGATACCGTTGCAGCTTCTACCGGTTCCGTTGCCATTCTTGCCGACAGGTTATTGGTGATGGTAAAGTAGTTCAGGTTGAAGCCCCCGGTTGCCGTAGCCAGACCTATCGCATACGTGCCTGCGGGAAGTGTAACGTCATGCGAGACATTGGTCCAGGTTTGCCATGAGCCGGTCTGTGGAATTGTAACGGTTCCGAGTTGCGTGGCCCCTGCGTCCTTTTCCAGTCTGAGCGTCATTCCTGCATTCGGGCTCGCGACGCGGTAAATGACCCGATAGGTGCCGTTCGCAGGAATGGTAACGTTGTATGCCATCCAGTCGCCGGCATCGATCCATCCCACGTTCAGATTTCCACCCGTAGGATCCTGCGTTGTCTCGGTTTGCACACCTGCCATATACGCCCAGTTCTCTGCTTCAATTTTTGTGGAGAACGACGCCGTATTGCTGGCGACACGGATCGATGATGCTCTGTCGTTCCATCCAGCACCTACGAGGCACGAGTTATCCGCAGTCAGCACAAGAGATGCTCCGGCGAAGTTGTCGTTTTCATACAAGGTGACTTTATATCCCGAGGTTACTTTGATCGAAGAGATATCGTCATTCAGAATTCCCCGTGAATTCAGCGCAGCGAGGTTGTAGTCGCCTACTGGTAGTCCTACAGCTGTGCCACTAAAATTGCAGTCCTTGTAAGTGATGGCCTGACCGGTTGGCGTCAGTCCGGCAAACCCGCCAACGGTGATCGTTGCCCGAGTCGGCGACGGTGCATTGATAGTTGAAGACTTGTCGAATACATCGTCATAGCAGAACGCGTACGTCATTCCATCGTAGCTGATGTCTGTCTGATGCCAGAACTTGCAGTACCAGTTGAATGGAGATGTTACATAGTATTTCGAAGACGTTGCAAAATCCTGTGTTGCGCCGACGGCGAGGTTCAGATCGATGGCGTGACGATTGATGGCCGCGCAGATCTGGGCTTGTACAACTTTGTCCCATTGGCCGCCTTCAGCCAGCACTCCGCTTCCCTCCATCGTCTCAATGGTGGTCGGCTTTCTGGTGATCCTCGCTACCTGACCATCCGATGTTCTTGTAAATGTAAAAGCAGAGCCCGACACGCGACCTCTCCATGTTCCTGCATCTCCTGCGTTGAACACGAGATCACCCGACGTATACTTCGACCAGATGGCGTCTATGTAGGACCCAAAATAATTTGCCTGCGCGCCTCCCGACTGGAATGCAGATACTTTCGAAGGGAAGTGTATGATCCCCTTAGCGGCATCGTAGCAGCTCGCGAACGCGGCCGGAACTGTGGATTGCCACTGTGACAGGATCTGTGAATGAGTTTTTAGCTCGCCGACTTTTTTATAGAAGTTTGAATTGCCCCACACCTCGAGGCCCATTGGATATTGATAGGAATCAACACGAGTAGTGTTGGCCCACATGCCGTTGGCGGCATTTGTCAGCTCGATCATCTCGAAACGTACTCCCTGATTGGGGTCGTTCGGATTGGCAAGGTTCGGTGCCGCATAACCCTGTGTCGGGCCGAAGAAATAGAGGTAGAGTTGTGAATTGAAGGAAATGAGGATACGACATCCTTCTATGCCCGGAACGTTGACCACCTTGTTGGGGATCTCACTCAGCCGCGCAAAGCAGTTCGCGTATTTACCATTTCCGCCAGGTCCTCCATCGCCATTGATGATCGGACCCTGTACCGTGTTGTCAGAGCTTTGCATCAGTCGGACAGTGCTCGTTCTTGTGTCGATCCATACGTGGTTTCCGCCCTGTTTACCAACAACAGCCACGAAGATGTTGGCGTCTGTGAATGTCGAGTTATTGTAAAGTGTGAATGGAACCGTGGACTGGGCGAACGCACTTGCGATCGTCATTAGTCCGCAAATGAGAACCAGCGTACTATGACGCCATCTTCCCGTGAGATGTTTGAATTGAATTTGCATGATTGTTTAAAGTTTGGTTTGGTAGTTTGACGAAGTCATGGATGAGGTGAAACGCCTCATGCGGAATTGACATATTCCGGACTTGACCTCGCGCTGATGGATGCAGACAAATGGGTAATAGTGTCTACATCTGGAACGTAGTTGTTTCGCATATTGACTGTGGTTTTGAATGAAATTCCCGCTGATGAGGGTGGTCAGCAAGACAAGGGTAATTTGCATTCTGAGTTGCTCAAATCAGCATCAGGCGTTACATCAAAACTACATCGTCAGGCTACATCAAAATTACATCAGCGTGGACTCCAACGTGGTGGATATGTGATTTTCAACGTTCCGGACTACATCAGGCAATGCCTTCTTTTTTGGATGTGGTTTCAAAGCACGCCGGACTCTTGAAATCCTGTAAATCAAACGGGCTAAAGTATAAAACCATCTGGCCCCGTCTGCTGTATAATTGTAGTGTGGAATTACAAATAAAAGGCTAAACATATGTCTACAGTTGCGGAGCAGAAAAGCAGTAAAACAGAAAGACAAAAAAAGGAAACATTCCCCGTTCTTGAAATGACATGTGCGGCATGCGCGGTGAGTGTCGAGTCGATCCTGAAGTCGACGCCGGGTGTGAAGAATGCGGCCGTA
Source organism: uncultured Chryseosolibacter sp. (assembly GCA_966095595.1). GTDB lineage: Bacteria > Bacteroidota > Bacteroidia > Cytophagales > Cyclobacteriaceae > Chryseosolibacter. Next base: position 8,088 of record CBHTUB010000188.1, read on the forward strand.
AATTTCGCCAATCAGACTGCCTGGGTAGAGTACGACGACAATGCCATCCGGCCGCTTGATCTTCAGAATGCCGTGCGGTCTATCGGGTACGATCTGGTGGTTAATGTTGACGACCCGCAAGCTGTTCAGGAGGAGGCGCAGCTCTCCCGATATAAAGAGGTGAAACGCAGAACGATCTGGTCGTCCATCCTGTCGGTTCCGGTGGTGATCATCGGAATGTTCTTTATGGATATGCCCTATGGTAGCTACATTTCCATGCTGCTCGCGTCGCCGGTGGTCTTTTATTTTGGACGACACTTTTTTGTAAATGCCTGGAAGCAGGCTCGCCATGGCAAGGCCAATATGGATACGCTCGTGGCGTTGTCTACCGGGATTGCATTTCTATTCAGCGCTTTCAATACTTTTTTTCCGGAGTTCTGGCACTCGAGAGGGCTTCATGCGCACGTGTACTATGAAGCCGCTGCCGTAGTTATCGCTTTTATCTCGTTGGGGAAAATGCTCGAAGAAAAAGCCAAGTCGGGAACTGCCTCAGCCATAAAAAAATTGATGGGTCTTCAACCCAGGACAGTTCGCGTGATTGTTGATGGTAAAGAGACTGAGGTTCCCGTTGCATCCGTCAGGGTAGGGCAGCATGTGATCGTGCGGCCGGGAGAAAAAATCCCTGTCGACGGAATCGTCATATCCGGGTCGTCTTATGTTGACGAGAGCATGATCACGGGAGAACCGGTGCCGGTCAGTAAGCATGCAGGGGAAAAGGTGTTTACCGGAACGATCAATCAAAAGGGAAGCTTCGAGTTTGAAGCCTTGAAAGTAGGAGCAGATACGATACTTGCACAGATCATCAGAATGGTCCAGCAGGCGCAGGGCAGCAAGGCTCCCGTTCAAACTCTGGTGGACAAAATCGCAGGAATATTTGTACCATTTGTTATTGGTATTTCGATATTGACATTTGTTATGTGGATGATCTTCGGAGGTGACGGAGCCTTTACACACGCGCTTCTCACTTCCGTAACCGTGCTCGTGATCGCGTGTCCGTGTGCGCTCGGATTGGCAACACCGACAGCCATTATGGTGGGCGTCGGAAAAGGCGCGGAGAACAACATCCTGATCAAGGACGCGGAGAGTCTGGAGCTGGCACATAAGGTGAATGCGATCGTGCTCGATAAAACGGGAACGATCACCGAGGGCAAACCCGTTGTCACCGACCTGCTTTGGGTTGGCGGAGCGAGTGGCGAGTCAATGATCGATATTCTTTATGCAATCGAAGCGCGTTCGGAACATCCCCTTGCGGAATCAGTTGTGGCTCATTTGGTAAGTAGGTCGCCGAAGAAGGTTCAGATCGAAAGCTTCGAGAGCATTACGGCGCGCGGCGTACGTGGCAAAATAGCGGGTAGCTTATATTTTGTCGGAAATAAAAAACTTCTTTCGGAAAATAATATCACAATGCCAGGTGATGTGGAGCGGGAGGCGTTGCGGATGCAGGGCGAAGCGAAAACCGTAGTGTATTTTGCGGATGCGACAAAGGTGCTCGCCGTTATTGCCATAGCTGACAAGATCAAGGCGACCTCGGCGGCAGCCATAAAATCCCTTCTTGAGAACGGTGTAGAAGTGTTCATGCTTACGGGTGATAATGAGCAGACAGCAAAGGCAGTATCGTCACAGGTAGGACTCACCAATTTCAGAGCCGAAGTTTTTCCATCCGACAAAGCGGATTTCGTGAAACAGTTACAGGCACAGGGCAAAGTAGTGGCCATGGTGGGCGATGGCATAAACGACTCTCACGCCCTCGCGCAAGCCGACGTGAGTATCGCCATGGGAAAGGGTTCTGATATTGCCATGGATGTTGCAAAAATGACGCTGATCACGTCCGATCTGCAATCCATTCCAAGAGCGTTGCGACTTTCTTCAAAGACCGTGATGGGCATCAGACAAAATTTGTTCTGGGCGTTTGTCTACAACCTGATCGGTATTCCGATCGCTGCAGGTGTGCTGTATCCTGTCAACGGATTTTTGCTTGACCCGATGATTGCGGGCGCTGCCATGGCGCTGAGCTCGGTGAGCGTTGTGGGGAATAGCTTGAGGCTGAAGCTCGCGAAGATTTGAGATCGAAACACAAACTTCACTAACCTGCATGGAAGCGCCACGACCACACTGAGGGTGTCTGGCGCTTCCTGTAAAAAAATCTACTCATGCTTTAACGCCGTGACCGGATTCCCCATCGAAGCTTTGAGTGTCTCGAATCCTACTGTCACGAAGGTTATGATCGTCATGATCAGCACAGCTCCGCCAAAGACCCACATCGACAGGTCGGTCTGGTACGCAAAGCTCTCCAGCCACTGCGAGGTCAGGTAATACGTGATGGGCAGTCCAACAAAGCACGCGATCAGTAGTAGTTTTCCGAAGATCTTCAGCAGCAGCAACACGATCTGTGAATTACTTGCGCCCATGGTCTTGCGGATACCGATCTCCTTTGTGCGCTGCTGGGAAAGAAATGCCGCCAGGCCGTACAGTCCCACGCAGGTGATGAGGATCGCAAGCGCAGAAAAATTCTTCGTGATCTCTGATACCTGGGTTTCATTCTCGTACATCCTGCCAAATTCGTCGTCGATGAACCAGTAGTTGAACCCGAGATCAGGGAATACTTCTTTCCATTTCGCTTCGAGCATGCGGATCTTGTCGCCGACCTTTTTTTCGGG
>CBHTUB010000189.1:0-10781 GCA_966095595.1 uncultured Chryseosolibacter sp.
GCAAAGGTTGAGGATAACTCAGTGTTGCATCTCAAGCTCGATGCTGAGATCACCGAATTACAAAAGGAGAATCCCCTTGCGGGTTTACCAATCCCGGGCGGCGATGTGCAGAACGTAGGTATCCTTCAGTTGAAAGAAGCCATTACCCATGCAAAGACCGACGATAAGATCAAAGGTATCTATCTGGACGTAAGTTACCCCCACGCCGGATTTTCATCGCTCGAAGAGATCCGTTCGTCGTTGATCGATTTTCGCAAGAGCGGAAAGTGGGTAATTGCCTATGGGGAAGTGATGTCGGAAGCCGCTTATTACCTCGCAACCGCCTGCGATAAGATCTACCTCAATCCTGAAGGTGATGTGGAATTCAACGGTCTTACAGTAGAGGTAGGTTTCTTCAAGAAAGCGCTCGACAAGCTGGAGATCAAACCGGAAGTCTTCCGCGTAGGAGAATACAAAAGCGCTGTCGAACCATTCCTTCTGGAAAAAATGAGCGACGAAAATAGATTGCAACTGACGGAGCTCGTGAATTCGATCTACGACAAAGTACTGAAAGAGATATCGACGTCGCGAAACATTCCGGTGGAAAAACTCGAAGACATCTCAGACAAGATGCTCATCCGCGATGCAGCTACGGCACTTGAAATGAAATTGATCGACTCGCTTCTTTACAAGGATGAATTCACAGCCTTGCTGAAGTCGAAGCTCGACATCGGATCGGACGACGATATCAAGTTTGTCAAGTACAACAAGTATAGAAAGAGCTATTCCAATTATTCAAAGAGCAAAAACGAGATCGCCGTCATTGTTGCTGAGGGTACGATCATGCCCGGCGAGAACGACGGATCCGACAATGTGATTGCGGGCGAGACCTTCGTCGAGGAGATCAGGAAAGCGCGTGAGGATGATGACATAAAGGCGATCGTGCTGCGAGTCAACTCACCCGGCGGTGAATTCCGCGCATCGGATATGATCTGGCGTGAAGTTCAGCTGGCAAAGAAAGTAAAACCGATCATTGCATCTATGGGAGATTACGCCGCTTCGGGTGGCTATTACCTGTCCATGGGCTGCGATACCATAGTTGCGCAACCACATACGATCACCGGTTCTATCGGTATTTTTGGAATGATGTTCGACATGAGCGATTTTCTGGGCAACAAGCTTGGCATCACGTTCGACGAAGTGAGGACAGGAGATTACGGCGAAATGTACACCGTAACCCGACCGTTGACGGATGCGGAGAAGAGCTTCTGGCAGAGAAGTCTCGACAAACATTATGAAACGTTCACCTCTAAAGCTGCTGACGGCAGAGGCATGCCGATCGAAGATCTCAGGAAAGTTGCTTCGGGAAGGGTTTGGACCGGCGAGCAGGCACTGGAACGCAAGCTGGTAGACGTATTGGGAGGATTTGACGATGCCGTAAGGATAGCCGCAGAACGCGCGCATATCGCCGATGATTATAAGGTAAAGTATTTTCCCCGTAAGAAAGACTTCCTGCAGGAATTCATGACAACACTCGAGGAGAACGCGCGTACAGAGTCACTGAGATCGGAGCTTGGCGATCTGTATCCGTGGTATAATCAATTCAAGAAAATAGAAACCTATCAGGGCGAACAGGCACGTTTGCCATTTGAACTTCAAATACATTAAACATGACAGCCATTCGAAATAACTGGACACGGGAAGAGATCTCGGAGATATTCAACATGCCGGTGCTTGAGCTTATCTATAAAGCCGCTTCGGTGCACCGCGAGTTTCACGAGACCGGCGAAGTTCAGGTGTGTACATTATTGTCCGTAAAGACCGGAGGTTGTCCGGAAGATTGCTCATACTGCCCTCAGGCCGCACGTTATCATACCAATGTAAAGGTCCAGAAGCTGATGGAGGTCGATGAAGTGCTCAGCAAAGCGGCAGAAGCGAAAGACGCAGGCAGCACCCGTTTTTGCATGGGCGCAGCGTGGCGGGAGGTTCGCGACAACCGCGACTTCGACAGGGTCATTGAAATGGTGAAAGGTGTGAACAATATGGGACTTGAGGTATGCTGTACCCTCGGAATGCTTACCGCCGAGCAGGCAAACAAGTTGAAGGAAGCTGGTCTCTATGCCTATAATCACAATCTCGACACCAGCGAGGAGTTTTATGGCGACATCATCACTACCCGGACATACGACAACAGATTGGAAACCCTGGAGAATGTTCGCCAGGCCAAGATCTCAGTCTGTTCAGGGGGCATCATCGGTATGGGGGAGAAGGAAACCGACCGTATCGGCATGCTGCATACGCTTTCAACATTGCCGGAACATCCCGAGTCGGTTCCCGTAAACGCTCTCGTTCCCGTAGAAGGCACACCTCTGGAGGATCAACCGAAAGTTTCCGTATGGGAAATGATCAGAATGATCGCCACCGCAAGGATCATCATGCCAAAGGCAATGGTTCGCTTGTCGGCCGGACGAGTCAGGATGACACTTGAAGAGCAGGCTCTTTGTTTCCTTGCCGGAGCAAACTCCATCTTCGCCGGTGATAAACTGCTGACCACACCAAACCCGGGTGTTGTGGAAGACAGGGAAATGTTTCAGATCCTTCAGTTGAAGCCACGTCCTTCCAATAAGCATTACACAGAGGCATCGCTGCACGCCTGAGCAGTTTAAAGTTAATTGCAGCACTTAAACCAGTCCCACGGTACTTAACCAGCTTTTGGGTATGCAATTTTTTATGCAGAATCTGTCTGTGAGAGCAGAGGGATTGCTGTATGAAAAAAATTAGTCTGGTTTTTATTTTATCGTTCTTTCTTTTTGAAGCACACGGTCAGGTCGACACCTCCTACATCTACAATAACAACACACCGTACGGAGCACTTGACATCAGGATAGCGAAATCCGCTACTGACTATTATTACCTGGATGAAGGGAGAACATTTTCCTTCAGAGAAAATTCGCCAGGTGTGCGTACCAATACGTTTCTCGATATGACGTCGTGGGATTCCAGCCCGTACGAAGAGGGAAATCTTCGGGAGAAGAACGGAAGCGCGGACAACTTCGTCATGAATTACAGGCTTCTCAAGCCAGTGGGATATGATCCCGGTTATAGCAGAGGTTATCCGTTGATTATCATGATGCACGGTTCCGGAGAACATGGTAACTGCTGGCACTCCCGATGCTACCATGCCACACCTGACTATTCTCCGGTTGAAAATGATCCGCCTGCGCCAACCGACCCGGAGCTCAAATTGCTCAACAACGACCACAGCCTTCTGCATGGGGGCAAGGTTTATCTCGATGCCGTCGATCTCGCCGGGTCAATGAAACCCGACAATTCATCTTTGCCGGAAAGAGCTTTTCCTGGTTTTATTTTATTTCCGCAAAACCTCACCGGGTGGAACAACGGCTCCGTACAGGATGCGCTGAGAATACTTCGTCTCATCGTAAAGAAATACAATATCGATGAAGATCGTATTTACATCAACGGTCTTTCTCATGGTGCTCACGGCGTATTCGAGGCAGTAAAGCGCGCCCCCTGGCTATTCAGCGCGGTCATCGTGATGTCTGCCGTCGATGACGGTTTTATCACGGCTGCAAATATGGAATCAGCGATAGCCGGAATTCCGATCTGGTATTTCCAGGGCGAACTGGACATTACGCCATACCCTGCGAAGACCAAGGGATACATCACCAAATTCAGAAATGCCGGAGCGGTCATTCGTTATACAGAATATGCCGGTGTGGGACATACCACATGGAATCTCGCGTACAAGGAACCGGACTTCTTCACCTGGATGCTCGGGAACAGGAAATCACAGCTTCACAGTTTTGCAGGAAGCACTTCTATATGTTCAGGAGGCTCCGGATTGGAGCTGCGATTGCCGGAAGGACATTTTGCCTATCAATGGCAGAAAAACGGTCAGAATATCCCGGGAGCGAACAGTTACATTTACATGGCAACTTCTCCGGGCGTCTATCGCGGAAGATTTTCAAGGGTATCCGGTTCTCCATCAGAGGGACAATGGACAGAGTGGTCTCAGGAGATCAATGTATCAAACGCGGCGACACCGCAGGCAATCGTTAGCCAGATCGGAACGGTTGTGCTTCGCGATCTGAATAATGGTAATACAGCATATCTGGAGTCGACGAATGAAGCTGCGCATTACTATTGGTATAAGGACGGTAACCTGATGAATTTGCCGGGAGACCAGGACGATACGCTACGACAAGTTACCATCAACCCTGGCAATTGTTCCAGCGGACCATGTTCGGGAAATGGAGTCTATACATTGGTTACATCGAGCTATGACCAATGCAGAAGCACGCCGTCCGAAGCAAAGCATGTTTATTTTAGCAACCAGGCTCCGATTAACATCACAGCGCCTTCTGCACTTACCAACGGGGAAGTCGGGGCATCGGCGATCACGTTAAGCTGGAGCGACAACTCGGGCAATGAAATTGGCTTTGAGGTGTGGCGCCGATCTAAAAACACGGAAGGAAATTTTTCAGCGTGGGAAATGGCAACACTCACATCGGCTAATACTAAAAGTTTTACGGATTCCAGGTTGATCCCGTCAACCGAATATCACTATAAGATAAGGGGTGTTAGTACCTCCGGACGTTCAGAGTATTATCCTAAAGACGATGCTTTCGTAGTTTCTACGGCACCGGATACACAGCCTCCGACGGCCCCAACTGAATTTAGGGGATTGCGCTACGACTATGACAAGGTAAGATTGCAATGGCGTCCTGCAACCGACGATTCAGATATTGCCAAATATATTGTTCAGTATGATGGTAAAGTTGTCGAGACCACCGACACGGTGTACGTGACGGATCCACTCGCACTGAATACGCGATATGATTTTAGCGTAATAGCTGTGGATGTGGCGGATAACGAAGGTCCCGAGGCGACGACCTGGATAAACAGCCATTTCGCAGGTCTTTACTATGAGCACAGCCCGGGCGCGTGGCCTTATATGGATTCCATCGATTGGTCCGTACCAGAATACACGGGATATATCGATGGCATTTCACTCAGGAAGAAGACGCAGGAAGACTACTTCTATTTCCGATTCAAGGGCTACCTTTTCATTAACGATGCGGGGACCTATCAATTCAGAACATCTTCCGATGATGGAAGCCGACTTTTTGTAAACGGCCAGCGGATGGTGAACAATGACGGAATACATGAATGGAAAACAGTAACTGGTCCAACGGTGACACTACAGGGCGGAGCGCAAAAATTCCAGCTTGACTTCTTCGACTACACCACGAGTGACACCATTGTAGTGGAATATAAAGGACCCGACAGTGGAGGCCAGTGGCAACCCATACCCAACAGCGCGTTCAAAAGCTCGCTCGTGGTTTCTACCGAGCCCGGCGCCGGAGAGGCATTCATCGTCAACGTATATCCCAATCCGGCGATGCGGCAGGACGTAAATGTGCTAGTCTTCTCACGCCATCCCGGACCTATAAGGGTAACGTTGTTTGACCAGTTGTGTAAAATCATCGAACAACAAGTCGGCGACGTAATGGCTGAGGGGACCGAGATAAAACTCACCAGTGCACATACCCTCAATGCCGGTTGGTATGTCATCCGTGTTGAGCAGGGCAACAAACACGTATCGAGAAAAGTGATTATGCAGGGCAATTGAAAGTTCGTTTGTAAAAGAGATTGGAGGATGTGAACAGCTACCATGGAATAGATTTTTTGCCTCAGTTCGTGCAGGCGCAGGATTGAAGGGTCTGAGTTCACATGAAAAATCTATACATTCAACTAGCAGCAGTGCTGTTTACGCTACAGGTATCTGCACAGGTCAAGTCTACATACCTCTATAACACTTCGATGCCTTATGGAACGCTCGACCTAAGGACATACATCAGCTCGACAGAGTATTATTATTTGCAGGAAAACAAAACATTCAGCTATCGGGAAAGCTCTCCAGGTGTGCGAACGAATACCTATGTGGACATGACGTCAACGTGGGATTCAAGTCCCTACAAGCAAGGCAATCTCAGAAAGAAAAAGGGAACCAGCGATAAGTTCGTCATGAATTACAGACTGCTGTTTCCCCTTAATTATAATGCATCGTATTCGCCAGGTTATCCGATGATCCTCTTTCTGCATGGCGCGGTCGAACGGGCAAATTGTTACTACAATACTTGCTATCATGCAGGGTGGTCGTACGATCCCAACGTCAACAGTCCCCCGGCGCCGAAGACCTCCACGCATAAATTGCTGAACAACGATCACAACCTGAATCAGGGAGGTAAGACCCATCTCGATGCAAGAAATCTCGCCGGTTCCAAACTGCCGAACGATCCGACACTTGCAGCACGCGCATTCCCTGGTTTTGTGCTGGTGCCACAGATGCTGAACATCTGGGACTCACTCAACGTCCAGGACGCGGTCAGGATCGTACAGCTTGTCGCCAAGAAATACAACATTGATGAGAACAGGATTTACGTTCATGGACTTTCCATTGGTGGATTCGCCACTTACCAGGCGTTGAAACGTGCGCATTGGCTTTTCGCCGCCGGCCTTCCAATGTCGTCACCGCACGATGCAAACATTATCAGGCAATCGCAGCAAAGTAAAATCGTCCCTATTCCACTATGGATCTTCCAGGGTGGCAACGATACAAACCCATCACCAGGCTATACGGGTAACATTGTTAATAATCTTAGAAATGCAGGTGCGATTATCCGGTATTCGCTGTATTCGGGTGTCGGACACACATGCTGGTATAAGGCATTTGCAGAACCTGACTTTTTCAAATGGATGTTGCAGAAAAATAATGCGAATATCACTCCCGCGAAGGGCATAACTGTGATCAACACATCAACAGGTCAATATCCCAGACTGATATTATCGGAAGGATTTTTTGCCTATCAATGGCAGAAGGATGGTGTGACGATTTCGGGTGCAACAGGCCCGATCTACATCGCGAGAGCCCCGGGAGTTTACCGCGCGCGATTTAGCCGTGTGGCGAATCCCACTTCAACGCAGTGGAACAGGTGGTCGGATCCGGTTACAGTAACATCATCTTCAGGCGGTCGGATAGCGACTGTTTCAGATAGCGTCTACGTTGTAGAGAAAGTAAATCAGGAAAAGCAGTTTTCGCTGGAAGTATTTCCTAATCCCGCGCGCGCTGATGAGGTTACGGTCCGGGCAACGTCAGCATTCGATTCGCCGGACATGACAATCAGTGTACTGAATGCGCAGGGCCAGGCAGTATATACGGGCGTTTATACTATTGAGCAACTCAACAACGGCGTGAGTCCTGCATTGCATCGGAACTTGCCTGACGGGTTATATATAGTCGTCGCAAGGCAGGGGAAACGGTTACTTCGTCAGAAACTGATCATCGATCGGTAACACCGCTTTGTTGAAAAACTTCAACATTCCGAATGTTCTATTTCGGACACGATATGTCATGAAAACCTTACAACTGATTGTAAATCAGTATGTAAGAATAAACGAAGTTACTGCCGCTTTATGCAGAAAAAATCGAATAAACGCCATTCACGGTACATCCGCGTATAGCCCATACATTGCGCGATCGCGAGGCGTTTTCAAATGCCTGACCGATAAATATCCGAAGCGAAAATCGACTCGTGTCGCGGCCAGCAGGCCGACAATTCCATCAGCAATTCTATGATGCAAACATCAAAGAACTGCAGACGCCGTTGATATATGGCAACATGCCCCGTTACCGAAAAGTATACGAAATCGACACCGAAATAAGGGCAGGAACGACCAGCCCCATCATCCGGGGAACTGTCTAATAACCAAGGTGAAGCGACGTTAATTTCGCCGATTACGGACGAGGACCCTGAGAGCCGCCGCTGCCGTTGGCATCAGTCTCTTCTTTCTTCGGAGTGATGTTTTCTTCTGTGCAAGATGTGATGGTCATTGCTGTGAAGAGGCAAAGCGTGATTGCCAGGATTACTTTTTTCATAGTACTGTTTTTAGGTTTTAAGTATTTGTCTGACTAAATTGATAAGTCAAAGTTGAGTGATTCACTTCGGTTATAAATAGGATTTTATCTAGGGAGATTACCTGTGTACTCTAAATTGCTCAAGTATCTTAAACTTTCATGCCTGTTATTGATTCCTGTCACTTTATACTGTCAGGACAGTGCACTAACGGACTCACTGGAGCAGGTCCTTGAAACAAAACACGGTATTGATCGATTTGAAATATTGTATGCACTGTCATTTGAGTATGTGCCTGGTAACAAAGAGCGGGCACTTGAATGTGCGAATGAGTCGATCACTGTTGCGTACGCGGCAAAGGACAGTACAATGATTGTGAAAGGCCTGTTGTCGAAAGGATCAGTGCTGCGAAACAGCGAAAGGCTTGATGAAGCTATTCCGTATTTTCAAAGAGCCCTTGGCATTGCCCAGCGCAACAACCTTCACAAAGAAGCTGCCTATATCCTCAATTCCCTGGCGCTGATCTACACTGCGAACGATAACTATGACAAGGCACTCGAGTACAATTATCAGTCGTTGGTCGTGCGGGAAACTCACGGTACACCACTCGACATCGCGATTACCCTGAACAACCTCGGATGGTTGTATTACAAATTGAACAACAATGAGGAAGCACTAAAATTCTATCAACGATCTCTGCTCATCAAAAGAGAGAACAAGATCGATTACGACCTCGACATATTGCTACTTAATATTGGCAACTGCTATAACCAGCTAGGTAAGGGCGAGGCGGCACGCCGGTATATACGCGAGGGTCTGAATGTGTGTTCAGATCACTGCTTACCGGAACGATACGTTGATGCATACCTGGTGCTTGGGCTTTCGTATAGGACAGAGCTCCCGGATAGCGCTGAATATTACTTCAGGAAATCACTTCGCATCTCGAAGGAGATCGGCCAGCAACGATATCAAATAGAGAACTACAGTAAGCTTGCTGAAATTTGCATTTTCAGAAAGCAGTATGATGAGGCGAAACTTTATCTGGATTCAGCACAAAGTGTAGCCGATCATACTGAATACAGCAGGCTGATCATGGACATTTATTCGATCTATGCGAAGTTGAATATCGAAATCGGCGATTTCGAGAAGGCATCCCGTTATCAGAACAAGTACATCGAGATGAATGATAGCCTTATCGGTTCACGTATACGTAACATCGTCAATATTGAAACCAACTATCGCGAGCGCGAAAATATTCAGACGATCGCTGCCAAGGAAGACATCATTCGAAGGCAACAGAGTCTGACGTTTGCGATCATTGTTATCGCCCTGCTCGTAGCATCACTTACCTTCGTACTCTATCGGAGCAATCGTATCAAGAAGAGGGTCAATGCCGCACTCTCGGAAGCAAAGGCGATCATTGAGGATCAGAACAGGCAACTTCTCAATTCGAACATACACCTCGACAAGGAGCTGAAGGAACGAAACGTAGATCTCGAACGCGCCAACGAGTCTCTGAGAAAGGTCAATGACGAACTGGATAATTTCATCTATAAAACTTCACACGATATCCGCGGCCCACTGGCGAGCCTGAAGGGAATGTGTAACGTCGCGATCATGGATGTCAGCGACCCTGTTGCGCTGGCATATCTCCGGAAGCTCGATGTAACGGCAGAAAAGCTCAACACTATCCTGACGAGATTGCTGATCGTCAACCAGATCAACAACTCCGCGATCTCGACGGTGAATATCGACTTTCAGCAGATCGTCAACGACGTTTTACTCCTCGAGAAGAAAAAGGGTCTGCCGCCGAAGCTCATCATCAACAAACATATTCAGCCGGATGTCGAATTTTACTCCGACAAGGAGTTCATCAGGATCATATTCGAGAACCTGATCGATAATGCGATTAAGTTTTACAACAAGTCTGAAAAGGTAGTGCCATTTGTAAAGATTTCGGTTACGCTGGAAAACGACCATGTTGTCATTCGAGTAACGGACAATGGCATCGGCATCAATCAGGCCCAACCGGACAAGATATTCCAGATCTTTTCCCGAGCCTCCGACAGATCGGAGAGTGGCGGCATCGGTCTATACATTACAAAAACGGCTGTGCAGAAACTGGGAGGATCGATCGACTTCCAAACGACTTTCGAGGGCTACACTGAATTTTCCGTGATGTTGCCGTTGGCTGGCTACGGCGTAATGGTCTGAAAAACGGGCCACCCCTTTTTTACCTGCATTTCTATTATCATCTTGCGACTTAATTGATTTTATGAAGCAATTCAAGCGATATACAGTGACGGCTGCATTACCCTACGCCAATGGTCCACTCCATATCGGACACATTGCAGGAGCATACCTGCCAGCTGACACCTACGTGCGATTCCTGAGACTCAGGGGAGAGGATGTTGCCTTTGTGTGCGGTTCGGATGAGCACGGCGTGGCGATCACCATAGGAGCTAAAAAAGAGAATCTGACACCCAAAGCTTTCGTGGACAAATACCACGCAATGATGAAAAAAGCTTTTCAGGACTTCGGGATATCCTTCGACATTTATTCGAGAACCTCGAACGAGGTACACTATAAAACTGCGCAGGAATTCTTTACCAAAATTCACGGACAGAATATTTTGCAGGAAGACACGTCCGATCAATACTACGATGAACAGGAAGGGATCTTTCTCGCCGATCGCTACATTGTCGGGACATGTCCGAACTGTGGCAACACAAACGCGTATGGCGACCAGTGCGAGAAATGCGGAACAAGCCTGAGCCCGAAACAACTGATCAATCCCAGGTCCACCGTCTCGGGAAAAAGCCCTGTTCTCAGACCTACGAAGCATTGGTATTTTCCGCTGGATAA
>CBHTUB010000190.1:0-10721 GCA_966095595.1 uncultured Chryseosolibacter sp.
AGCGCCGACCTTCATTTCGACTGGAGCCAGTCCTATGGCGGTGGCCGCTCATTCGCCTACCTCGACGGCAAAGTCGAGAACTTTAACCGCATCATTGTTTTCGATCGCGACAACAATCTGGTGGCCGATGGATGCATGGATTTCATCGCAAACCGCTTCTTCTTCCTCGCCTATTGGGATCTGGTGACAACCTGGCGAAATGGCGATATTCTCAGGGAGAAGAAAGAGCAAGGTATGCCGATGTCCGTGTGGCGTCAACTGCCAGAGGCGCTTATGACGAAGCATCATCCGAACAAGGGGTGAGCGTTCCCCGTTAGGCGTTCCGCGTAACTCGATCTCCTAGTTGAAGGCGTCCTGCGAGAGCGGAAGTATGATCTGGAAGGTGGCGCCCTTTCCCGGTTCGGAGAACGCGAATATTTGTCCGTGGTGGTTGGCTACGATCTTTCTGCAGATCGAAAGACCTATACCCGAACCTTCATACTGATTTCGATCGTGGATGCGCTGAAAAAGCTCGAAGATCTTCTCCGCATATGCCTGTTCAAACCCAATACCGTTGTCGAGATAAAAGATATTCACGTATGATGTCTTCCGGTTCAGCTTGTAAAAACTCTTCTGCTCCTCATTGAGCGCACTCGCCGCGATCTGTATCACCGGAGGTATCTCTTTTTTTGCGAATTTCAATGTATTGCCGATCAGGTTCGAAAATAACTGCGTCATCTGAACAGCAACAGCTTCGAGTTTTGGCAACTCGTCAAACTGCACAACGGCACGTTTCTGCTGGATCTTGTGGTCGAAGTCAGCCAGTACGTTCGTAACGATGTCCCTAAGATCGACCGGTGTAAAATGGTTGTTTTCTCGGGCTATCCTCGAGTAATGCAATAAGCCGTTGATGAGCTCGTACATTCTCGATGTCGATTTATGGATGCGCTGAAGGTAGGTTCGCGTCTCGTCGCTCAGCTGATCCTTACTGCGCGTCAGAAGCTTATGGGAATAGGTAGCGATCTTGCGGATGGGTTCCTGAAGGTCGTGACTTGCCACGTAGGCAAATTGCTCCAGCTCTTCATTGCTTCGTTGCAGCTCCTGGTTTTTTGCCTCCAGGATCTCCTTTGCCTTTTTGGTCTTCTCACTCGCCTCTACGACTTCCGTAATGTCGTGTCCGATGATCATCACCGCATACACCCTATTGTTGATGTCGAACAGGGGGACATAATAATTTTCGAAATGTTTACCGAGTACCGCCGAGGTGTAACCGAGATCATAGACAAATTCTCCGTCCATTGCCCTTTGCAGATCGGTGTACATCCCCGTGTTGGCCACCGACGTGAACAGTTCCAGAATACTCTTTCCGATGACCTCTTCCCGTTTGAAGTTGTACTTGTTGAGCGCGCCACGGTTGATGGAGATATATCTGTAGTTGGTATCGAGCACTGCGACAACATCTACGATAGAATCGAACAGTGTCTCGATAAAATTGCGCTGGCGCAGCAACTCCTGATTTTGCTTCTCGAGCTGAAGATTTGTCTGTTCCGCGAGCTTCGCCGCTCTCACCTGTTCGGTAACGTCCTGTACCTTGATGATCACTCCTTCGATATCACCGGTATCAAGGCGAAGCGGAATATAATATGTATCGAAATAGTAGCCGGGATCAAGAACGGATTCGGAGCCTTTGAACGTAACGAGCTCGCCATGGAGGGCCCTGGCAATACTCTCCTTCGCGGGCGTATCGAGCATTTTAGGAAAAACCTCAAACATGTTTCTGCCCCTGACGTCCGCAATTCTTACACCCGTGTAACTCTCAACCTGCCTGTTAAAAGTGACGTATCGAAAGTCGCGATCGACGACAGTGATCATACTCAACGTCGAATCAAGCACGGTTTCTATCAGGCTGTTCTTTTGGACAAGCAAAAGGTTCTTCTTGATCAGCTCTTCGGTATGTCTGGCGATCTTCGTCTCGAGTGAATCGCGCACCTCCCGCTCGTCCTGAATATCGGAACCGCAGAACACATATCCGGCAAACTGATTCTTCTGGTCATAAAAGGGATTTGCGTTTCCGGATATAAGCCTGTATTTATTATCGGCCGCCCGCAGGCGAAACTGGAAGGAAAAATGGATCTGTCGGGAAAACGCCTGATCGAAGTGAAGGGTGAACGTTATGCGATCCTCGGCGTGGAGATAGCCGATCCAGCCTTCTCCATAAGCGGTATCGTAGGGCTGTCCGGTAAACTGCGACCAACGGATGTTGGTGAAATTGCATTTTTTGTGTTGATCGCACGCCCACATCAGCACGGGCGCAGCATTGGCCATAGCGCGGAACCATGACTCATTGACGAGTGTGGAAATCGATCCTTCATTTCCTGAAAGGGAACGAGCGGGCATAGCATAGAGGGTAAGAAGCTAATTTACACAATTTTCTTCTTAGTCGCCGCTAAATACTAGAGAACAAGCACCATGCGGACTGACGTGCCTTTGCCGATCTGACTGGAGATCTCAAGCTGTCCGTTGATCTTCCTGAGCAACTCACGGCACAACCTCAGCCCGATCCCCAAACCTTTTTCCTGGCGCGTACCCCTGCGGGATGAATAGTTGTCTACAAGAATGGTTTCGATCATCTCGGGCGCAATACCGATTCCCGTGTCTTCGACGGTGATGACCACAGATCGCGGAAACCTTTGGTGGGTAACAACGATGCTTCCTCCGTCGGGGGTGAATTTAATGGCGTTTGACAGGAGATTTCTCAAAACGATCGTGATGATCTCGTGATCGGAAATAATTGCGTCATCGCTGACGATTTGAACGTCTACCTGGATACGCTTGGATTTGATCGAGCCGGCATAGAGCGCCAGGATATTTCGCACCACCTCCGACATGTGGATCTCATCGAGGGTAACATTCACCTTGTCAAAGTTCGATTTTGTCCAGAGCAACGTCGTTTCTACAAACTCGAGCACCTGGAATGTTCTTTCGTTCACGTTCGACACGGTCTCGAAGAATTGCTCCCGTGTAAGATCAGAGCTGAGTGCCAGTGTGGTAAGCGCGTGAAGATTCATCAGCGGTCCCCGGAGGTCGTGGCTCAGGATCGACAACGTCCGGTTCTTGTTTTCATTGAGTCGCTCGAGCTCGTTTTCCTTTAGTACCACATCATGGATATTGATAAAGGCAACCAGATTGATCTTTTCGAACACGGACGACTTGACCTCATACCATTTCTGTCCCAGCCTTTTCGTCTGGATCAATGCGCTCATGGTCACCGAGTCATCGCCATGCTCCTGGGCGTGCTGCGTTCTCTGCCGCCAGCCCGCGACCACCTCGTTCCTGTATTGCTTCTCGGGATAGGCTTTCATGAACCAGTGATGAATGGTGGGGATATCTGCCAGTGAGTAACCGATCTCTTCGAGGAATTTCCGGTTCACATAAAGGTTATGGAACACACCATATCTCGACTCCGACACCAGGAAGGGATACGGCAGGAAATCTAGAACCTTGTTCAACGCTAAAGCGTCAACCTTCAACTGGTCGCTGGGTATGCTCACGCGCTAGTAATTGGGCTTATGGAAGATATGAAATTTAATCCTCAAAAAAAACCGTTACGCGGGCAGCAGTGTGATGACCGAAGCGGGGTTGACACTACGTTGCACACTTCGCCCGACCTGTGCCGGGATCTTCGACAGGCATCGGATCAGGGTTACAAAACCCTATCACATCAAAAAATATAAAATCCTGAAATTTGAAATCTTGAAATCACCATTACCCTACCGTTTGCAGCTTCTTTTCCAGCTCAACTTCCTTACGTTTCATTTCTTCCTGGGTGGCTTCCAGCTCTTCGAGGTTTTGACGCAGTTCTTCTTCCTGTGCGCGCAGCTGTTCTGTTTGCTGGGTCATCTGTGCGATCATGGCTTTCGTACGTTCGCTGCTCTGCGCGGCCGTGATGGCGGATGCCACAAATTCGCCTGACTTCTCCAGAAATGCCACAACGTGATCGGGATAATCCCTGAAGCTGGCAAACTCTGCTATCGCCTGAACCGTGTCATTGTGCTTAAACGGAATGATCACGACACAATTCGGTGGCGCATCGCCGAGACCTGAGGTAATGGAAATATATCCGGGAGGCAGGTTTTTCATGATAACGGTCTGTGCCTCGAGAAAAGTTTGCCCCACAAGCCCTTCGCCGATCGCAATGCTTTTTTGAATATGTTTCTTTCGGTCGAAAGCATAACAGGCGGCAAGCTTAAGGGATGTCTCATCATTGGGATCGACGATGAACAGGCTTCCCTGCTGCGAGGAGGTGTACTTTACAAGGTAAGTCAGGGCCTGGAACGTCAGCTCATCGAGGTTATTCTGATACTTGCGCACAATCTCGGAGAATTTCGAAAGACCTTCCGTCGTCCAGATACGTTTTGCATCCTCCTCCTTCACCTTGCGCATCTCATCGCGCATGAACATCAGACGACCCGCCAGGTTTTCATGGTTCAGCGCCATATTCTCCTTTGTCAGTCCGTCCCACTGAACGTTATAATTTCCTTCAGAGATCTGGTTCACAAATTTTGCAGCCTTCTGAAGGCTTCGGATCGAGTTATCCAATATGTCCTCTCCTTCGAGTCCGTCAATGTCCTGATTTTCATTGAAGAGATACTTGCGGTTGTTTTCTTCGAGCTTGTGAAAGAGTCCCCGGCGCTCTTTTTCATCTCTCCTCAGCTTGAAAAACAAAAGCATCAGGGTAGGGAGCCCTACGATGACCAGGAGGAATTGAATGACCGTGTTCCGGTTAACCGCGGCCCGGTAGTCCCTTTGGGCTTCGTCTGACAGCTTCTTCTCATAGGCTTTGATCTGCGCAGAAAAGGGCTCGTAGTTCTGAAAAAAGGTCTTGCCATAGTCGTGCTCGAGCATCGCAAGATATTTATCCGTTTCTCCGTTACGCAGGTGCTCGACCATCTGGGAATAAATAGCGGTGTAGTTGTCAAGGGCCTTTTTCAAGGCATGGAACGTCTTCATCGTATCGAGCCCCTGAACGGCAAAGAGACTGTCGAGACGCCGGTATGTAAGGGCATTGTAACTAACGGCCATCTCGGGAGTTTGAAAAAGATATTGAGGTCTTCTGATCAGCGCATATCCCCGTCCTGCGATGTCCATCATCTGGATACTTTCGAAAACACGCTCGAAGGTCTTCAGCGTGAGCTCCGTTTGTTCAAGGGTTTGGGCGGACATACTCATGACGTGCCGGTTGTAATACGAGAACGATGCGCCGATCAATATCAGAACAAACACTATCGCGATGGCAATCTTGATAAGGTTCTTCTTAAGATAGTTCATAAACTGGGTTTGGGTTGTTTATTCAAAGCTGGGGTTGTTCATTTGTTTCCGCGAGACACAGTCCCAACACATCCGCATCCGTGTGCAACGCAATGGCTATTTGCCCCTCACTGTATCTTATCGGGTACGTAACAATTCACGTCAGGACTCCACACCACATTTCATTTTACCTGTTAACCAGCCCCGACATGACTGAATTCACCCTGTCGAGAGGTCTGCAGAAGGATTTTTTTAGACAGGCTGCGCATCGGAAGAGGAAAGCTATTACCGCATTCGCAATCGTTTCCTGATAATTGAAGGTAAAGTAATAAACACACGAACTCAATTCCGATGTAAGAAATCGTCACAAATCGCCTGAAATAGAAGCGGTACAAACGGGCAATCGAGTCTATTATTTTTATAAAAGGCAGGCTATTGGAATCGATCCCGCAATCGCCGCGAAGAAGGTCAGATCAAAAAGCGGCCACCGGATCAGCCGATGGAAAACACCATGTAAGTTTTCCTGGTCAGGAATGCACAGTAGTGTGACCCGGAAGCGGTTCGGTCTTGGAAGACTTGGGTTTTGTTTTCCGGCCTGGCTCTATCAGATCCTGGACATTGCTTAGATCGGCGAGCGTACTGGTTGACAGAATCCTGAGGGTCTGGTCGCGAACGGCGCTGAACACCTTATTGATCTTGCAGGTAGCCTCATCTTCGCACCGGCCGCATGACTCATAAAAATTCAGGGAGACACAGGGCAGCATCGCGACAGCCCCATCGATCAACCGGATGACTTCAAGTATGTTGATCTCGGAGGGCTTTCTCTCGAGATAATATCCTCCGGTCTTGCCTTTCCGGCTAACGATCACGCCACCCTGCTTCAACTCCGACAAGATGATCTCCAGAAATTTCCGGGGAATATTCTTTTTTGTCGCGATCTCCTGAATCGTCACTACTTTCGATGGATCGTGCTCCGCGATGTAAACGAGAGCATGGAGGGCGTACTGACATTTTTTCGACAACATGTGACTTCAGGTTAATGAAGATGCAAAGATAGGAATTATTGATTGCAAAACCCACTTATCTAATTGCTGGTTAGTGCGTTACAATTAGAGTCAGGCGATTGCCCGCTTCTTTGGAGCAAAACGTTTTTGTAATTTGCATAACGGATCACCCCACCCCTATGAAATACTTCACTTCTTTTCTGTACTTCCTCTTTATTGCTTTCAATACGTTCGCACAACATCCGCTGGTTGGCACCTGGGAAATGGTGTCCATCAAGGGGATCAATGCCGATGGCGAAGCTTTTTACATGGACACGACCACCGTCAGGGAGACCAAGATCATTACGCCGACCCACTACATTCTGATCGCCACCGATGTGATCGGCGATTCTCTTGCATTCAACCGAAGCTATGCGGGTACCGTGGCAGTAAAGGGAAATAAATACATCGAAACACCCACCATCTCATCGCTTCAGCTATTCGACAATGTGAAGACGGATTATACATGGAAGATCGAAGGCGACAAGTTCATTCAATCGGGCAGCGTTGTGCGGCCGGACGGTAAAAAAGTTTTCCTCGAAGCACTGGTCTTCAGACGCATCAGGACAAAGATGACTTATCCCCATAATCCCGCCATCGGTACCTGGGACCAGATCTCGTCATCGTACAAAACCTTTGACGGCGCCACCGACAAGCACACGCGCGAGACAGCGCAAAGACTACACGTCATCACCCCATCGCACTGGATGAGGATCAGCCAACGCGGAGGCAAGTTCGAGCATGCGATGATGGGAACCTATACCATCGATGGCAAATCGACCATACCGGTGATCCAGTATTCATCCATCGGCGTAACAAGCGGCAATACAATTCAGATAAAAGAGCGTGTCGATGGGAACAAGCTGTTTGTCCAGGGTGTGATGACGAACTCATCCGGACAAAAATTTACGTGGGACGATGTTTTCGAAAGGGTTCGGTGATCTAATCGCCGATCGTATCCATCTCACGCGTCTGGTAAAAAGTTGAGACCAGAATGATCGCCATTCCAATCATGATAGAAACGTCTGCCAGGTTGAATATTCCGGTTTCAAACAATACAAAGTCTACATGAAGGAAATCGGTTACGGAACCATAGGCGATCCGGTCGTACAAATTGCCAATGCCGCCACCGATCATGAAAGTAAGTCCGCAGAGCATCGATTTGGTAAGCTCCTGTTTATTAAAAATATACCACAATCCAAAAAACAGCGCCACGATGGGCAAGATGGCAAGCAGTGCAATTCTCATCGGCTTTGCCAGTGATGCACCCGCGCTGAGAAACGCGCCCGTGTTCTCAACTTTGGTCAGTGTAATAAAATCATTGAGCGGGATGATCTCATGGTAGGCGATGGATTGCCTGACAACCTTTTTCGAGATCTGATCACAACCGATGTTGACAACAAGAAGCAGGGTGATCACCAACGCGCGAAGAACGACTTTGTTTTTAACCATATACAGTTATGATATCAGTTAAGATAACACCAGAAGTCGCGACAATCAACCAAGGTGTCCGGTTTCAGAAAAATTGAAACAAAAAAGCGATCCGGTATCGAATCGCTTTTCTTTAACTGATTTATTGTCAGAGCTTTTTCAACCCTTTCATCTCTTCTTTCGAGCCTTCGCGGATACTGATGGCAACGCCTCCCCCAGCGGCAAGCAATTGTTTCAGTGACGATTCCGAGTTCACGAGCACCTTCCTGATAGCGTAACTTTGCGGATTCTTATCCCACGACGCGTCCTGGCCGTCGGCATAGATGGTAGCGATGTAGTTCTTACCTTTTGGCAGATACTTAAAGTTGATCGTAGCGGTGCGCGGGTTTTGATCGGTAATACCACCCACAAACCACTCATTCTTTCCCTTCGCCTTCCGTGCAATGGTGATAAAGTCGCCGGGCTCTGCTTCAAGCACGAACGTTTCATCCCAATCGACGGCTACATCCTTGATAAACTGAAAAGCGTCCATGAAACGTTCGTAATTTTCCGGCATATCCGCAGCCATCTGTAGCGGGCTGTACATCGTAACGTAATACGCCAGCTGTTTTGTCAACGTCGTGTTTACCCGTTGATTGCTTCCCGTTCCATAGTGCGAAAGATCCGTTTGGAAAATGCCGGGCGTGTAGTCCATCGGACCGCCCATGAGGCGTGTGAATGGCAGGATGGTTGCGTGTTCGGGAGGAAGGCCTCCCATCGCCTCGAACTCCGTTCCGCGCGCTGACTCCTGTGCGAACCAGTTCGGAAAAGTACGGTGCAAGCCCGTGGGACGAACGGCTTCGTGGCTGTTCACCATGATCTTGTAATCTGCCGCAGTAGTAGCCACGCGAATGTAGTGGTTCACCATCCACTGGCTGTCATGGTGCTCGCCTCGTGGAATGATCGGCCCTACATAGCCGGTTTTCACAGCGTTGTAGCCATTGTCTACCATAAACTGGAAAGCATCTTTCAACCTGCGCTCATAGTTAGTGGCCGAACCGGAAGTCTCGTGGTGCATGATGATCTTAACACCCTTTGATGCCGCATATTGATTGAGCTCCTTAACATTGAAGTCGGGATAGGGAGTAACGAAATCAAAAACTTCTTCCTTCCATTTACCGAACCAGTCTTCCCAGCCGATGTTCCATCCTTCAACCAACACACCGTCGAAGCCGTGCTTCGCTGCGAAGTCGATGTACTTCTTCACATTGGCATTTGTTGCGCCGTGGCGGCCATTGGGCTTCAGCTTGCTGAAATCGTCGGTAAGCTTGAGGTTTGTTGCATCGCTGTAGGCCCAGGTGCTTTTGCCCGACACAAAATATTCCCACCATACGCCCACATATTTTACCGGCCTGATCCAGGAAACATCCTTATATGAAGTCGGGTCGTTGAGATTGAGGATGGTCTTCGACGCCAGAATGTCCGTCGCCCGATCACTTACTATTATTGTCCTCCATGGCGATCGCGCATCGGTTTGGATGTAGCCTTTATTTCCGACGGCATCCGGCACCAGGTGACTCACCAGCTTCATTCCAGCACCATCCACGTCCAATGCCATCGCCGGATAATTGATCAGCGACGCCTCGTGAATATTGATGTACAAACCTTCCGGTGATTTCATCATTACCGGCGTTTGAACTGAGGGATTTTTTATTGGCTGCTGTGCAGATATTTGAATTGTAGCCTTCTTTATCATTCCCGGTATTTCCGAAAACTTGCAGGTCGTGTAGGGATATTCATTGGTATCGTAGTCGCCCGGGATCCAGAACACCTTGTGATCACCCGCGAGATTGAATTCTGTTTTTTCTTCGCGGATCACAAAATAGCTGAGCTCCTGTTGTTTGGGGAATTCGTATCTGAAGCCGAGGCCGTCGTTGAATAGCCGGAAACGAAGTCTGATAAAACGGTTCTTTTGCTCCTTCTGTGAGAGCGTGACGAGCAGTTCGATGCAATTATTCCTGATCACTTTCTGCTCGCCGACCACAGGTTCCCAGCTTTCGTCAATTGTTGTTTTTGCTGAATCGGTGATCGTGAAGCCGTCAAGCAATGGCTTGATATCTGCGGTCTCGATACCAAGCCGGCTCGGCTTGATGACTGGTTTCTGCTTGTAGGTAAGTTGATAATAGGGTATTCCATTTTCCCTTAGTTCAAACTTCAGGGTAAGGTTACCATCGGGTGATTTGATAACCTGTGCTTGCGCTGCCAACACCATCAATGTTAACAGCACACAAAAAAGCTTGCGCATACTTAATGTCTGGTTTGTAGTTATGTGCAAACTTAATTAATCGATAATGAAATAATTAAGCGAACGCTACCGCAAACGATGTTGCATCATCAAAAACACACTTATTCGGCATCGGCATTCCCACCAGGCCGTATTTATGTTTTATCCAGTGATTTACGGGAAAGATCCATGTTCCTCGACTTCTTCAGCTCGGAAGGCGTAAAGCCGGTGACTTTTTTAAACTGTGCAGACAGGTGGGCGACACTGCTGTATCCCAGTTTACTGGCGATCTCGCTCAGATTTAGCTCATCATAAAAAAGCAATTCCTTGGCCCGTTCGATCTTGTGCCTGATGATGAACTGTTCAAGCGTGATACCTTCTACGGCAGAGAACAAAGTGCTCAGGTAATTGTAGTCGTAATGAAGCGCCTCTGACAGGATATCCGACCAGTTGAACTTTCTGTCGACATGGTCGGCGTGATGGATCAACTCAATGACCTTCTTTTTGATCTGCTCAACAAGCCTTCCGCGGCGGTCATCGATGCGCTCGAAGCCCACGGCCTGAAGTCTTTCGTCGATCTGTTTCTGAACCTCCGGTGTAATGATGCCATCCTCCACCTGAACTTCTCCAAGGGATACAGAAGTAGGAACAATGCCGATCTTTTCCAGCTCACTCCTGACAACCATCTTGCAACGGTC
>CBHTUB010000191.1:0-10710 GCA_966095595.1 uncultured Chryseosolibacter sp.
ACTGCAAAAATGAGTGAAGTAAAAGGGACAGTTCCCGCTGATTATTCCGCAAGTAATATCCAGGTTCTCGAAGGTCTGGAGGCCGTCCGCAAAAGACCGGCAATGTATATCGGTGATATTGGTATCAAGGGTCTCCACCACCTGATCTGGGAAGTAGTAGATAACTCGATTGACGAAGCTTTGGCCGGTTACTGCGACACGATCCATGTAACTGTTCATGAAGATAATTCTATAACCGTCGACGACAACGGCCGCGGCATTCCTACCGACATGCACGAAAAGGAAAAACGTTCCGCGCTCGAGGTAGTATTGACAGTGTTGCATGCCGGTGGAAAGTTCGACAAGAACACCTACAAAGTATCGGGCGGTCTTCACGGTGTGGGTGTTTCCTGCGTGAACGCTCTCTCAGAACACCTGAAAGCGACCGTTTACCGCGAGGGAAAGATATTCGAGCAGGAATATGAAAGGGGCAATCCCCAATATCCGGTTCGCATTATCGGTGAATCTGAAAAAAGAGGCACTACCATTCATTTCAAGCCTGACAAACAAATATTCAACGTTTCGGAATACAACTATGAAACAATTGCTTCGCGTTTGCGGGAGCTTGCGTTTTTGAATCCCGGAATAAAAATTCATTTGAGCGATGTCCGTGAGAAGGACGAGAATGGAGAACCCCGGAAGGATACATTCCTGTCTGTGGGCGGCTTGAAGGAATTTGTCGAGTATATAGATTCCACGCGCGAAAAACTGATCCCTGAGCCGATTTACATAGAGAACGACAAGAGCGAGATACCTGTTCAGGTCGCATTGAGCTACAATACTTCGTTTTCTGAAAACCTTGTCTCATACGTCAACAACATCAATACCCACGAGGGAGGTACCCACGTTGCGGGATTCCGCCGGGCGTTGACGCGGACTTTGAAGACCTACGCGGACAAATCCGGTCTCCTCGACAAAGTGAAGATCGACATCAGCGGCGACGATTTTCGTGAAGGGCTTACCGCTGTTATTTCGGTGAAGGTTGCAGAGCCTCAATTCGAAGGCCAGACAAAAACAAAGCTCGGTAACTCCGATGCTATGGGCGCCGTTGATCAGGCTGTCGGCGAGGTATTGAACAATTTTCTTGAAGAACATCCGCGTGAAGCCAAGATGATCGTGAACAAGGTTATTCTTGCAGCCCAGGCCCGCCATGCTGCACGGAAAGCCCGCGAGATGGTTCAAAGGAAGAACGTCCTTTCTGGCACCGGTCTTCCGGGAAAACTGGCGGACTGTTCCAGCGCCGACCCGAGCATCTCCGAATTATACCTCGTAGAGGGTGACTCCGCGGGTGGATCGGCGAAGCAGGGACGTGATAGGATGTTCCAGGCTATCCTTCCGTTGAGAGGTAAGATCCTGAACGTCGAAAAAGCGCAGGAACACAAGATCTATGAGAACGAAGAGATCAAGAACATCATCACGGCGCTTGGCGTCTCATTCGGAACGGTTGATGACGACAAGGCGCTCAATCTCACCAGGCTCCGGTATCACAAGATCATCATCATGACCGATGCTGACGTGGATGGCAGTCACATTCGTACTTTGATCCTCACCTTCTTTTTCCGGTACATGAAAGACCTGATCGAGAATGGCTATGTGTATATCGCTTTGCCACCACTTTATCTGGTGAAGAAAGGAAAAGAAGAGCGTTACTGCTGGACGGAAGAAGAGAGAGCCGCTATCGTAGCGGAACTTTCAGGAGGAAAAGAAGATTCTGTTAATGTACAGCGGTACAAGGGTCTCGGAGAAATGAATCCTGAGCAGCTCTGGACTACCACCATGGATCCGGCGAAGAGATCGTTGAAGCAGGTAAGCATTGAATCTGCTGCTGAAGCGGATCACCTGTTTTCTATGCTCATGGGCGACGAGGTGGCTCCGCGTCGTGAATTCATTGAGAAGAACGCGAAGTATGCGCGGGTTGATATTTGATATTATATTGTAGTTAGGTTCCAACATCATAAATGCGAGTATGCACCCATGAGTGAGGTACTTCTTTCACAGGAAAAAATTGCACATCAGATAGAAGAAAGTAATTATATCAGCCGCGATCTCAGCTGGCTGCAATTCAACTATCGTGTACTCGATCAGGCCAAACACACCGATCGAAGCATTTTTGACCGGCTGAAATTCCTCGCCATCACTTCGTCAAACCTTGATGAGTTTTGCACGATCCGATTGGGGAGCCTTTACAACTATATCGACTACGGGAAAGAGCGTTTTGATTACAACGGCCTCCGCGAAGAACCTTTTCGTAAGCTCCTGCTTCTGGAGATGCAAAAGTTCACAAAGGATTTGAATGACTACTATGTTCAGCATCTGAAGCCTCACTTTATCGGGAACGGTTTCATGATTGCCGGATACGAGGACCTGAGCCTGGAAAACGTGCGGAAAGTGAACGAGTTCTTCAACTCGATCATCTTCCCAATGCTCACGCCAATGGTGTTCGACAACTACCATACTTTTCCCGTCCTGATGAACAACAGGCTGTTATTCGGCGTCGTCACCAGGAACCCGACCGATAACAACAATCAGCTGCGGGTCTCTTTCATTCAGGTACCCCACAACTTGCCGAGGTTCTACGAGATAGAAACTGATGAAGTGATCCAGTTTGTCCCCGTCGAGGACATTATCAGTCAGAATATTCATCATCTGTTTCGCAACGTCGAGATTGCCAGTATCAACCTTTTCCGTATCAATCGGAACGGTGATTTTACATTGGAGGAAAGCGAAGATATCGAATCGAATTTCCTGGAAGATCTCAAACGCAAGATCAAGACAAGGAGAAGCGGTCGGGTGGTAAGGCTGGAAGTAGAAGGGACCCCAGATCCATGGATGATGCGCCTTTTGAAGATCCAATGGGATCTCGACGACCATAACATCTTTTACAATTCGAAGGAAAGTCTGCTCGATTTCGCCAGCTTGCAGCAGATCGTTCAACACAAGGAATTCAAGGCAAAACGATCACAGCCCAGGCCCCCGATCAAGCCACTGAATTTCCCGGAGCAGGGTACGCTGGACCTTTTCGAGGTTTTGAAAGAACGCGATATCCTCTTGCATCATCCGTACAACTCGATGGAACCCGTTCTGGAACTATTGGAGAAGGCGGCCGATGATCCATATGTGTTGTCGATCAAGATCACGATCTATCGGGTTGCGAAGGAATCGCGTGTAACCGCAGCATTGTTGAAGGCGGCGGAAAATGGTAAGCACGTTTCCGTATTGTTCGAGGTAAAGGCCCGGTTTGACGAAGAGAATAACCTCAGGGAAGCACAGCGACTTCAGAAAGCCGGATGTTTTGTGATATACGGGGTGAGCAGTCTGAAGACGCACACGAAATTGCTTTTGATTGTCCGGAAAGGGGAAGATGATAAGGTCTACCGCTATGTGCATCTTTCGAGCGGTAACTATAATGAGAACACATCGAAGCTCTATGTAGATATTGGTTTGCTGACCACCCGCGAGGTATATGCGAACGATGTCTCGGAGTTTTTCAATGTAATTACGGGGCATTCTCAGCCCTCTACCTATCGCAACCTGATCACATCGCCGCGCGACATGCGTATTCAGTTGTGTAACCTCGTCCAGCGTGAGGCGGAAAATGCACGAAATGGCATTCCTTCAGGGATCGTGATCAAACTGAATTCACTACAGGATAAGGACTTCATTGACGAGTTATACAAGGCTTCCCAGGCGGGAGTGCCTATCAAGCTGATCATTCGCGGAATGTGCTGCCTGCGTCCCGGACGAAAAGGGCTCAGTGAAAATATTCAGGTCATTTCGATCGTCGGCGAGTATCTTGAACACTCCCGCATTTATTATTTCCACAATGCCGGTAATCCCAAGGTGTATATCGGCAGTGCCGACGCCATGGTGCGCAGCTTCGACAGAAGGATAGAATCACTGTTTCAACTGGAGGAAGACATCCTGAAACGCCAGGCGATCAACAACCTCCGATACAACCTTAAGGATAATGTGAACTCTTACGTGTTGATGCAGGATGGATCTTATGTAAAAAAAGATCGTAACGGTGAGCCGGAATTCAATATTCACAAAGAGTTTTACAACATCACCAAGGAGATTGTGATGGAAGCAAGCCTGTTCTGAGCACACTATTTCTTGTGCGTGATCATGATCACCTTTGCCTGTTTCAGCTTCGTAAAATTCTTGACGTTCCTGGCCTCGGAGTGTGCGTCACCCGAACGTGTCGTCTCGAACACGTAAACGTGGTATAGCTTATCAGCATCGTTGTAGATCACGTTGCCATTGTATTTCTGGGCGATCAATTTTTGCTTGAACTCGTCTGCCTGATCGAATTCCCTGAAAGACTTAATGACGACATAGTATTTTTTTATCTCCGGTTTGTTCTGGTCATGCAGGTCATCCTCGGTTTCCTGCTGGAACCTGGCCACATGCTGCTCGTTCGACCTGGTCTTCAGCGTAGATCGCAGCTGAGGTGTTTTCTTTTTCAGTTTTGCCTTTTCTTTTCCAAGCTTCAAACCAAGCTGTATTTCGTGACTCGAAGTACTAACGTCGGCAAGTCGGTTAACGGGTTCGTACGAATAGGAGAGTTGCAGCTTCTGAAAATCAAAATAGAGACTGCCAATGGGACCGAGAAATTGCCTGTACCCTGCGGCAAACGCAACGTGCTCAGAAAGATTGATCTTCAGCATCCCCTCTGCCTGCCCGGTTTCATTTTCGATGTACCGGTACAGGAAGAAGAGCTCGAGCGGTGCTTTTTGAGAACTGCTTTTGACCCGTCGTGATACGCCATTTTTCCTTTTTGTTGCCATTTTTTCGGCCACATCCCGTGAAAAGTATCCTGAAAAGATCACTTCATTCCACGGCATAGGCACGATCGGAGACTCATGCTCGCTGTATTTGATGGATCGGGTGAACAATTCCGGCAAGGTTACGCCAAGGTTCAGTCCGCTGTGGCAATGAAAGAGCATACCGAAGTTGGCGGAGGGTCGCAAGTTGTTGCTCGCCATGTAATCACTCAATGCACGATCGTTGATATTGATTTTAGATTCATCGATTTTTAAGCTTCTGCCACCGGCTGACAACGCGAAAGAGAGTGTCTGGTGATCGTTCAATCCTATACCATGGACATAGGTGAATAATGCTTCTGTATCTTTGGTGATTCCTGCAGCTACGGATGAGATTTTTGCACCGAAGCCCGACCTGGAATTATTGAACCGTGATGTATAGGTGAAGCTTGAGATGGAGGGAGCCCCTTTGAAACCAAGCCATTGCTTGCGATAATTCAGGTGAACCATCGAATAATCGGTCGCTGCTTCCGCAGGATTTATGAGATAACGGTTAGAGAAATAGTTGTCGTAGATGTCGAAGTTCTGCGCTGAAGCCGCGCACACCGATAGTGATAGACATATCCAACAAGCCACAACCTTTTTCATAATTTCAGTTTATGCATCGATTAAAGCCGTGACGACTAACTGACTTTATTTAAGGGGTAGAAGCAGTTGGGGCTTCTGTTACATTACAAAAATAGCAGTAACAACGCCGTTATCCAGTTCATGCCGGCTATACTGCATTAGCAGCAGTGGAATGGTATGGATGGTCGCTGAATATATATCGGAATAAAAAAAGCCCTTCCTGTTTAAGAAGAGCTTTTTTTGGCCCGTTGAAGGCTTATTGTGTTACCAGTAAGATGGACATTCGAGACCTTTGTGAAGCTTTGGTATCCTGATCCTGTAGTTGACCATGATCTCATGCGATCCATTGGAGTACAGCTTGATATCAGACATTGTAATGTCATAGGCATAGCCCACATGGAAGTTTTCATTCAGCTGGAGCTCGAATAACGGAACGACAGAGTCGTTCAATCGGTACGACACCCCAAAACCTACGGCATCGTAGAAAATGATCATATTGTTTATATCAAAGCTAAGGGGAGCATTTTCCTGAATACGGATGAGCGTAGAGGGTTGCCACTTGATAATAGGAGAGAGCTGTCGTGAAAGTCCGCCCATCAGGTAGTAGTACCGTTGTTGCCGTCCGGTAGGGTTGAATCCATCGATCGGATCGCCGTTATCATCGACGATTCCAATCACCTTGTTGTGCACGATGTACGGTACTGAAAGTCCGGCCCACATGTTTCGATTTCGGAAGAAAACTCCGGCGCCGAAATTCCAGTTGAACTTCGCGATAGCCCCGATCTCATCGCCCTGCTTACCAGTTGCCTTGAAATAATCTGACTTGAGTGAGTTGAATCCGCCCTGCAGTCCAAAGGAGAGAACGCCTCCGCCCTTGCGTTCGGACAGTGGTATTTTATAGGAGTAAATACCGAATACACTGTTGTCACTATGAACACCGATCTGGTCATTTCCAAAAAGGAGTCCCACGCCAACCCTTGCCTTCCGAAAACCGGAGTGCACACTTGCGGTGAACGTTTTGGGAGCACCGGGGAAGTTTACCCACTGGTTTCGATAGACGGCAGTTCCGCTCAACTGCACGTGTGTACCTGCATATGCCGGATTGATGATCAATGGATCGAACATATACAGCGAGTGGATGGGTCGCTGCTGAGCGTAACCCGGCAGCGACATCCATAGAATGAGGAGTATAGCACTTAGTTTTTTCATCATCTTGCCAATTCTAAAAATCCGGTTCTTGGTTTGGTTCCATCTTTCTTGTCAATGATCCAGAAGTAGGTTCCTACAGGCAGGAGATTTCCTGCTACATACGCACCCTTTTCGCCAACGCCACTGAACACGACATCGTCGTTGTTGTATCCGTCCGCCTCGTAGACCAATACGCCTGATCTGTTAAAGATCTTCACGTTGTTGTTCGGGAACAGTGAGATGCAGTCGATCTGGAACTTGTCGTTCTTCGCATCACTGTTTGTAGTGACAAGGTTGTAAGTCAGGATCTCCGTCGGGATCTCTGTTGTTCCTTCTGCCTCACAACCGAATGTCGTTGTCACATAAGCAGTATAGAAGCCAGGGAACTGCTCGGTGATGTAACTACCGGTGCCAGCCACACTTCCATTTTCATCCAGCCAGATCACATTCTCAGCCAC
Organism: uncultured Chryseosolibacter sp.; assembly: GCA_966095595.1. GTDB lineage: Bacteria > Bacteroidota > Bacteroidia > Cytophagales > Cyclobacteriaceae > Chryseosolibacter. The sequence goes on from CBHTUB010000191.1 coordinate 7,076, forward strand.
CACGTCGGCCGGATTAAGCTGGAGTTCCGCCATACCGGTTCCCGTTGCAACCGCGTCGCGGCAGTAAGAGGCTGTTGTCTTGAAGGCGATCGTAGGGATCACCCTGATATCCTTGATCTCGGCAACCTTAGGATCTGACACGCAACCAGTGACCTCGTCCATCGCCGTTACCGCATATTGACCAATGTCAAGATTCTGATAATCGATTCCCGTGAAATCTATTGATCCGTCCACAGTGCCGCCATCATACCAGTCAAATGTGTAGTTAAATGTTACTCCATCGACACTTGCTGTTAACCATCCATCAGGGTTCACGCAGTCCGCACGATCCTGAACAACTTCCACGGTCGGCACCGGAGGATAGAATCTTCCTTCGGTTATCTCACCCTGTTCTTCAGCAGAGCAATGGGTTATGTCATTGGTCGCTTTTACGGTGTAGACGCCCATGCCCTGACCGATCAAAAGTTCCTGGTCTGACAGCAGCGTACCGCTTGCAGTTTCGCCGGCATACCACTCGAACGAGTATCCACCGATCACGCCGTCAGCTGTTGCCGATAGCTGCCCGTTAGGACGCGCCGGGTCGCAGTTGACCAACGGGTTGTCCAGATGCACCTCTACAACAGGATATTGATAGTCAGTCGTGATCGTTACCTCCGCAAAATTCTTACAGCTTGTTTTGGTGTCTGTAATCTTCACAAGGTACGTTCCGGCATCAAGGCCCGCTGTTTCGAAGTTGCGGTCAAATCCGGCAATTGGGCTCATAGGATCTCCAGCAGAATCAGGCTCGCCGTCTCCGTTCAAATCGAGTTGTGCGAGCGTTCCTGTATACAGGTCTGCCGTGAACGCGAACGGAAGGAACGGATATATGGTGCGATCTATGCCAACCTCGCGGGCTAACAACAGTGCATCAAAATTTTCACAATCCCTTCTTGGCTCGAACGACAACGAAACCGCTGGCGTAAACTGTCCGGCCTGGTCAGGCACGATATAGAATCCGTCTGAAATACAGTTTGTCGACAGATCGCGTACGCGAACAGAATAGTCGCCTTCATCAAGAGCCGAGATCGCTGAATCGCTCGCGACATTTATCGGGCTACCTACTCCTGCGGTCAGGCCGACGTACCAGAAGAATTCATAGTTCGAGTAGTTATCGCGGGAGTTTACAGGCAACTTCACAGGCGTAACGTCCGCGGTTGCGCTCAACTCACCCGTACCGATAGGCTGGCATCCAACCTGAAGCTGTGTCTGTCTCACATCGAGGGCGGGATACCTCACGAGCAAGCTGTCTACAACCACTTCTTTTGGTGCGGAGATACAACCTGTACCCGGGTCTGTCACCAGCACGAAATATGTTCCGTAATAGATGTTATTAAACAAATGGTCATTAGGCGTGTTCTGGTCGGGCTGTTCATTTGCCGGATCGAGCTCATCCTTATACCAGATGAAGTCGTACGCGTCAAGAGCAGCTCCTGTTACCTCGTTATTTGGTGGTATCAAAGGAGGCTGCAGAACCGAGTTCGATTGACTTCCCAAGGTGATCTTCGTTACCTCGGCGCTTGCCGTAGGATTACAATCGAATGGCCTGACAACATCTACTTCTATGATGTTCGGTGTACTGCGTGTAGTGTCGTATGCGATTGTAGTCGATGTTATGGTCTGACATAGTGTTGTCTCGTTCATCACCGTCACAACATAATTACCGTCGTCGAGCGTCTGCACGAAATCACCATCTGCATCCAATGGATCTACCAAATCGCCATCGTTCAAGCCTTCTCCATCACCATCATTGCCTGCAACGGGATTTCCAGCGTTGACCAGCGTAGGGTTGGAGTTACTCCATGTATAGGTATACAGAGCCCCAACGCCCAGGCCACTTGCATCCGATGCTTCGACGATGATCTTACCGTTGAATGACGTGTTACAAGCCGAGTTGGCGATCGGAGTCAGCTCGACAGTAGGATCGATTGATACATCGTCGAGGAGAACGCCAAATGCTGCAGTTCTACAACCTATACCAGGTGCGGCAGTCCTTTCCGCGATGACGTAGTACGTATTTGCATCCATATCGTCATATTCACCGGCTCCGGTTCCACCAAGGAGTGTCATCCCGATGATTGGCGTACTCGTGGCGTCTGCAAGGATTGCACCTGCAGGATCGGCCTTGCGCCATTCGTAGGTGAAGTCACCGATGACACCAGGCGTTACAGCAGTGACGTCGATTTGACCATCTGTGAAGCACACTTGGCGGTCGGCGATCTTGGCCGCAGTCACGGTGACGTCCAGTGGAACATTGATCAAGGTTGCGCCGCCAACAATAAAGCATTTTGTGTCTTCATTGGTTACCGTGAAAGTGTAATCACCCTCCAGCAATCTGTCTCCTGCAGCATAGTCAGTCGAGTATGGATTAGCAACTGCGCCATTTCCTGTAAGCAGGATCGCCGAAGCTGGCGAGGCTGTCCATGTCAAACTGTAGCCTGCTGCCGGAACCATAGTATTGCTTGCGGTTACCGTGATTTGTCCATCGAAGTTCGAAGCACTTGCGGCGTCGCACGATTCATCGTTTTTAACTGTGATACTCAATGTAGGATTCTCACTGATATCGAAAAGTTCTATCGGCATCGGTGCTGTACGACAGCCCTTACCCGGGCCGGCGACTTTCTGTGCCTGAGCATAGTACAGATTCTCATCCATATCGGGATATAGTCCCGCACCGGTTCCCCCAGTCAAAGTCAAGGTTGTAATATCCGCCGGGGTGTCATCCTGCAACAAGGTTCCATTAGGATCTACCTTTCTCCATTCGTATGCAAAGTCTGCGAAGTTTCCTGTCGACACAGCGGAAATCCTCAGTTGTCCATCCGTGAAGCAAACATCTCGGTCTGCATCTTTGACAACGGTGAGTCCCACGGTCATCGGAACATTGATCATCGTTACGGATGCGGTCTGCTCGCACTGAGTGTCAAGGTTTTTCACCTTTACCGTGTATAAACCTTCATTGAGCTTATCTCCGCCCGCAAGATCGAGCGCAATCACGGAAGAAGAATTTTCGGTGTCGTTGGCAATGGTCGATCCCGCAGGTTGTGCGGTCCAATCGAACGCGTATCCGAGCGCTGGCATTGCATTTGGATTCGGTGCCACCGCAGTGTTGGTTGCCGTTACTATTATTGAACCGTCAAAATCAACGAGCTGGTCGCAAGATTGATCCGGCGTTGTAACAAAATCAATATCAGGTTGCTGACTGAGATCGAGCAGGTCGATGAAGGCCACCTGTGTCTGACAGCCCAAACCAGGAGCAGCGATCTTCGTACCCTGAGCATAGTACCTGTCTGCATCCATGGAAGGATACTCTGTCGCTGCAGTACCACCGATCAGGTCGACGATGTCGATAGGGTTGGTACCATCAGTGAGGGCAGGACCATTGGCGTCGCCCTTTCTCCACACCAGGCTAAAGTCACCCGCGACCCCAGCTGCGCCGTCAACGGTGAATGAGTTGATCTGCAGATGTCCATCAGTGTCACAGATCCATCTGTCCTGAATCTTGGTAAGTGTCAGGCTTACTTCCATAGGATCGTTGAAGAGTGTTACCGAGCTGGTCTGCTCGCACTGGGTGTCAAGGTTCTTCACTTTAACAGTGTAGA
>CBHTUB010000192.1:0-10686 GCA_966095595.1 uncultured Chryseosolibacter sp.
AATATAAAGCGCGTTCAAAACACATTATCTTATCGAAAGCGAAAACATCAGGCAAAGATCAAAATCAGGTCTTGAAAGGTTACGTCGTTGACGAAAGCACGGGTGAGCGACTCAAGAACGTAACGGTCTACGAGCCTCTTTCGCTCACGTCTGCCGTCACCAACTCGTACGGTTACTTCGAGATCAAGATGAGCAAGACACCGGAGGATCTCAAGCTTGTCGTGAATCGCGAAAACTACACCGACACGCTCGTGAACGTTCAGCCACGAAGGGGAAGATTGATCAATATTCCATTGCGTCTCGACAAGGAAAAGATCACAACGCGGGCCGACAGCCTTGCACAAAAGCTCAAGCGTTTCTGGAAAACCCAGATCATGAATCCGAAGAACCGGAATCTGGTCAACGTGACCGATACGCTCTACAGGCAGGCGCAATTTTCAATTGTTCCCTTTATCGGAACCAACCATCGCCTCAGCGGAAACGTGATCAACGACTATTCCTTCAACATGATTGGCGGTTACTCCCTGGGAGTACGCAAAGCCGAGCTTGCGGGAATGTTCAACCTGGATCGTGGGAATGTAGAAATTGCTCAGGTCGCGGGGGCGTTCAACACCGTTGCAGGAAAAATGTCCGGTATACAGATGGCGGGCATTTTCAATGCAAACTATAATGGTGTAGAAGGCGCCCAGTTCGCGGGAGTTGCCAACATCAATTGGAATACGGCACGTTATTTCAGCATTGCCGGAATGATAAACTTCACGCGAATAAGCTCGGAAGGCGTTCATATCGCGGGCATCGGGAACTTCACACTTGGACAACAAAAGGGGCCGCACACTGCAGGCCTTTTTAATTTCAGCACGGGAGATGCGGGTCCTTTGAATGTTGCGGGACTGATGAATTTCACCGCAAAAAATTCCCGTGGCCTCCAATTATCAGGACTGCTCAACTTCACAGCGAAAGATCATAAAGGTGCGCAAATCACCGGAGCACTGAACTTCACAGGAAAAAAATTGCGCGGAATGCAGATCGGACTGGTGAACTACGCCACAAAAATAAATGGTGGCCAGCTCGGGCTTATCAATATTACAGATAGTATCAACGGTATACCTATCGGCTTATTCAGCATCGTATTAAAGGGATACCACAAGATCGAGATCTCCGCTGACGAGGTCTTTTACACCAACGTCGCCTTCAGGTCGGGCGTCAGGCAGTTTTATAACATCTTCACCGCCGGAGCAAAACCCCATTCGTTTGAAGAAGACTATACATTCTGGACTTTCGGTTACGGGATTGGAACTGCGCGCAGGCTCGCGCGTTGGTTGTATCTGAACATCGACGCTACGGCTAACCAGATCGTTGCTCAGGAAAAAATTGAGAGTGTGCACCTTTTGAACAAGCTCTATCTCGGTTTCGACATTCAGGCCACGCGACATTTTTCAATCACATTCGGAGCAACTCTGAACGGATACGTCACGCAAAACAACAAGGAGTACGCGCCGCTTTTTACAGAATACAAACCATCGATAATATACGAACGCGACTTTGGTGACCGACACCTTCAATCGTGGTGGGGTGGAAAGGTAGGGTTACGATTCCTCTGATCAATAAATGTTGAGACGAAAAAACTAGTCAAAAAAACCGCTCAGGATCCCGGCAAGGTTTTGCTGATCTACTTTTTCTACCGGGTGCGGTGTATTATTCAGAAGCCTGAATTGTCCGTTTGGCAGCAGTCCGCTAACCACTTCGCTATAGCCACGGTCAGCCATGTCATCCTGATCGCCGATCATCACGAGCGTCGGAGTCGTTATCTTACGGAATTGCTCTTCCTTCAACATCGGGTCGTCGCCCAGCGACAACATCATGTCTGAAGTTCTTGTCAACAATTCTTTCCAGTCGTTCGGCGCATGCCGTGTTTCGAGGATACGGGCAAATGCGGGGACCTTTTCGATTATTTTTCCGGCATCGAGTTTTTTCACTTCACGGTGGGCAGACTCGGGCGACCAGTCGAACTTGGTCCCGAGGGTGACGATCTTTCCTATACGATCCGGATGTTGAAGCGAAAGCCACAATGCGACATAGCCGCCCATGCTGTACCCGAAAATGTCGGCGCGTGAAATATTTCGCTGCTCAAGAAACGATTCAATATCCTTCGCAAACTGGTGAATACCGAAATCAGTTGCGAAGGTCTTACCTCCGTGGCCTGAAAAATTCATTGACAAAACTTTTCTGCCAGCGTCTTCGAGTATACGCTTCAAGTTCTCGAGCTGAGGTGACGCACCCAGGGCGCCATGCAATAAGAGAGTGTGATTCATGGCTATGCTACAGCAGGCACATGCAATGCAGGACGCTTGCCGAGCTCCTTAAGCAATTTCGCGTGGCCGGCCAGCGCGCCGATAAACGTTGGAATCGATTTATACGGAAGCCCGAATTCTTTTGCCGTTGCCTCTACGATCGGCGAAAGCTTTCTATAATGAACGTGACAAACATTCGGAAAAAGGTGGTGCTCAACCTGATAGTTCAGACCGCCGACATACCACGAAAGCACACGGTTCTTATGAGCAAAGTTTGTTGTTGTATATAACTGATGGATTGCCCATGAGTTATCCATTTTTCCGTTCTCGTCGGGCAATGGATATTCAGTGCCATCCACCACATGTGCAGGCTGAAAAATAATTGCGAGAATAAATCCCGCAACGTAATGCATCGCTACGAAGCCGATGAGGATATACCAGAACGGAATATCAAGCACCATCGATGGTATCACAAAAATATAACCGATGTAGATAGCCTTTGTGAGAATGAGGATGATCCACTCACGTCCGATCGATGTCTTCTGTTTTTTCACCAGACCGTCCTTGTGGTACTTGATGATGCGGACAAAATCCTTGACAACCACCCAAACAAGTGTCATCAGGCCGTAAAAGAACCAGGCATAGAGATGTTGAAATTTATGCATCGCTTTCCATTCTCCATGAGGCGTCATTCGAAGAACGCCGCGCGGGCTGATGTCCTCATCCACATCGTGAATGTTGGTATAGGTATGGTGCAGAACATTGTGCTGAACTTTCCAGTTGAATGCATTTCCTCCGACAAGATTCAACGAGTAGCCCAAAAGATCGTTCACCCAGCTTTTGCTGGAATATGCGCCGTGATTGGCATCATGCATTACCGACAAACCGATGCCGGCAACTCCCACTCCCATAACACCACACAACACCAGCATCAACCATGGACTGGTAACCGCCGAGGACAAGATCAAGGCATAGGGGACAAAATAAAGAACATACATGAACAAGGTCTTTACGATCATCCTGACATCTCCATGACGACTTATCTTGTTCTGCTTGAAATAATCGTTTACTCTACCGTTCAGTGTCGAAAAAAAATCAGATCTGGTTGACGAAAAGCGAATTGTTGATGACTTCATTGCTAGCGGAAATAAATCAGGATTTCCCGAAGGTAACTAAAGTAGCCGAGGATTGAAACCAGCCAAATAAAATCTATTCAACAACGTACGTTAGGTTGCTGGCGACCTATGGCAATTCTGCGATAATTGTTCTGCCACCTTTCGTGATGTCGCCTATTTTCACTGTGATCTTTGCATCGATGGGAAGAAAAACATCCACCCGCGAGCCAAACTTGATAAAACCGAATTCCTGTCCCTGCTCAAGTGTCTGGCCCTCCTGGATATAAAACTTGATGCGACGTGCAAGTGCTCCTGCGATCTGCCTGAAAAGAATTTCCACACCGTTGCTCATCTTCACGGCAACAGTAGTCCTTTCATTTTCCGTGCTCGACTTCGGATGCCATGCCACGAGGTATTTTCCAGGGTGATATTTGAGGAAGCTGATCTTTCCCGCCACCGGCATTCTATTGACGTGAACATTGACCGGCGACATGAAGATCGAAACCTGCTTGCGCTTGTCTTTCAGGTATTCCGATTCGATCGTCTCCTCGATCACGACAACTTTCCCATCGGCCGGTGCCAGCACGTGCTTCGTATTTTCGGTGATCTGGAAGATCGGATTTCTGAAGAATTGCAGTATCAACAAATAGAAGATCACACTGACGAGGATCGCTGAGTTGTAGATCACGGGGCTTTGAGGGAAGAAATACAACACTCCCCAGTTCAGCGCAAACAGAACAATCAACAAAACAAACAGCAGTGTACGGCCTTCGCGATGTATGGTCATTTTATCAGAGCAGTTTTACCTAAAGTAATAGCAAGTTTAAGAATAACGACAAGTTGCAGGTAACAGCAGGTTAAAAGCAACGGCAAGCTTGTATCGGCTTGCCGTTGTAAAGTTAGTTCTATAATCGGAAATACGAATCGTCTGATAGGGAGATTTTAGTAGCCTCCGCGGTACTTGTAGGTCTTCGCTACCTTGTCGATCGCCACCATATATGCGGCAATACGCATCGGCACCTTATACTCCTGTGATATCTTATAAACCGTGCTAAACGCATCTTTCATGATCCGGTCGGATCTTCTGTTGACGCGGTCAGCGGTCCACTTATAACCCAGGCGGTTCTGCACCCACTCGAAATAAGATACCGTCACACCACCGGCGTTCGCCAGGATGTCGGGCACGACCATGATACCTTTTTCGTTGATGATGTTATCAGCTTTTGATGAGGTCGGTCCATTGGCGCCTTCAACGATCAGCTTTGCCTTGATATTCGGTGCATTCGATCCGGTGATCACATCTTCTGTCGCCGCAGGAACAAGAAGGTCTACCGGCAACGTCAGCAGATCTTCGTTAGAGATCTTCTCTGCTCCCGCAAATCCCTCGAGCGTTCCCTTGTTATTCTCGCGGTATTTAACCGCAGCCTCGATATCAATCCCCTTGTCATTAAAGTAAGCGCCGGAAATGTCGCTGATCGCCTGTACGATCAAACCGCGCTCGTGTAGCAAACGGGCAGCCCATGATCCTACGTTCCCGAATCCCTGAACGGCACATGTAGCCTTGTAGGGATTGATCTTCAATTTTTCCATAGCAGCCATTGAGGTCACCATTACGCCGCGGCCCGTTGCCTCCGTTCTTCCCAGCGAACCACCCATGACGATCGGCTTTCCCGTAACTACAGCGGGAGATGTCATTCCGACATTTCTTGAATACTGGTCCATCAACCACGCCATTTCGCGCGGACCTGTTCCCATATCAGGCGCAGGAATATCCTGGTCCGGACCGAACACATCGGCCATCGCCTGGGTGTATGCGCGCATCAGACGCTCGATCTCACCGGCAGACATTTCGCGCGGGTTACAAGCCACGCCACCTTTTGCACCTCCGTAGGGAATATCAACCACAGCACATTTCCAGGTCATCCACGCAGCAAGCGCCTTTACCTCGTCCAGGTTAACGTTCATATCGAAACGGATCCCGCCCTTTGACGGACCCAGGATGGTGGAGTGTATGACGCGATAGCCTTCGAACACTTTGATCGTTCCATCATCCATCGTTACGGGAAGGGAAACGATCACCTGGCGCGCGGGCACCTTTAACACATTGTAGATTTCTTCTTCGAGTCCAAGAATCTGAGACGCAACATGAAATCTGGACATCATTGCTTCAAAAGGATTCTCCCTGTCTTTACTCAGCGGAGCAGGTTCAATATATGCCATACGTAGATCTGTGATTTGCTAATGGTTATATAAAAAAATACGCCATACCGTCGGTTAAAGCCCGAAAAGGGCCCTAATCAAACGGTTGCAAAGCTACTCCTTTATAAGCGATTTCGAATACCATGCAGGCTAAATTCTGCAAAAATCCACCAGGTCAGTGTTTATTTCTACCGTGCAAATAATTTTCGATAGAAAATTTTCCCGGGCCATAAAACAGAAAGAAAACAGAAGCGGTCAGCATGGTCTGCGGAACGAATGCATCCCTGGAAAGTCTGGTCGCCATGCGCGTTATAAAGCGCAACTATGAAGTTTATGATCATAACGAGGTTAGTAGTTAGGCCAACCCCTCATTAGTCAAGTCCATCGGCCCTTACTTCGCGACCAGCTCGATGTAGGCAACCAGAAACGGCGATGCTATCAGAAGCCCGTCAAAACGATCGAGAAATCCTCCATGACCGGGCAGGACGTTTCCGGAATCCTTGATCTCGATACTGCGTTTCAGCAACGACTCGACAAGGTCGCCAAATGTACCGCCGACGATGATGATGATGCCCATCACGATCCAATCGACTATGGAAACAATGTCATAGAAGTAGGAAAGTCCCCCGGCGAAAATGAGCGCCAGTAGCGCACCGCCCGCAAATCCTTCCCAGGTCTTTTTCGGAGAGATCCTTGGAAACAATTTGTGCTTCCCGAGATAGGTACCGGAAAAGTAGGCGCCGGTGTCAGTCGCCCACAGAATGAGAAGTGTGCCAAGGATCAATTCATAACGATAGCTTGCACCACGAAAAGCAATGAAGTTAAGAAGGGATATGGGCACGGCAACGTAAACCAACCCCAGTAACGTGAAGGCTATGTTGGTGAAAGGTTTTTTTTCAACCTTGTAAAGTTTGATAATAAAAACCGTGGCAATGATGGGGAAGATCAGCAGGAAATATCGTTGATCAAGATAGCCAGCCACAATGAGAAAACTGATGCTAAAAAGGAATGCGCCGCCGATGATACCGAATAATCTCTCGGCAAAGATCTGATCCATGGCGATCAGTTTATAGAACTCGTTCAGGGTGAGGACTACCAGAAAAAGGAACAGCGCAAAGAACGCCCATTGACTGATACAAATGCCCGTGATAATGGCCGCTGAACCCAGGACACCCGTAATGATTCGTTGCGTGAGGTTATTGTATTTGCGAATGCTCTCTGTCACGGTTGGTGGACTGTGGTTTTAGTCTTGATGTATTGCCTGTAAAAATAAACGAGCAGCATTGTGGTCAATGCTCCGCTTACGATGGCGTAACCTGTCGGAGCACGTTCCATTTTTTCGATATCATAGTCGAAAGAACCCTGCTGATATAAATACAGGAGAAACACCTGGAGTCCGTTATTGACAAAATGTGCCGTGATCGGAACCCAGAGGTTTCCCGACCAATGATACAAATAACCGAAAAGAACGCCCAGCAACATCCGCGGGAAAAATCCAAAAAACTGAAGGTGAATAAAGCTGAAGAGAAAACCTGCGAACCAGATGTCCACATGAATATTATTTGTACCGCGGTACAGCTCGTTTTGGATAATGCCCCGAAAAAGAAGCTCCTCCCCTACTGCCGGAAGAACGGCGATCACCAAAAGTGCAATCAGCAACGTCCCAACGGAGTCCATATTGGTCAACACGCGCGTCTGCACCTCTGCCCGGTCCTCATAGCTCCTGGCAAGTTCCTCCAGCCACCGGTAGCTCTCGGGAAGGTGGATGTTTTGATTCCAGTACACCACCGCCGACAACGCACCAATCGACACGGCCACTATGGCGACGGTGAGGATATAGTAGGTAAGGTTATGACCGGGTCCCAGAAAAATATCCGTGAATGAAAGTCTTTGAATCCGCAGCCAGATATAAGGTGCGTAAAACAGACCCAGCAGTGTAGCTCCTGCCTGCGAAACAAACAGCACATACTGCAACTCCGGATGCAGTTCAATGTTGGCAAGCGCGTCGAATAGCTGTCCTTCCGTTATTCCTGAGAAAGGAAGGCAGACATAAACCCCGATCACACCGCCTATAAGGAACCCAAAGAATGCAAGCAGCAGCGCCAGAAGCACACCAAAGACCGGATGTATTCTGTTATGGGTAAGTTCGCCGGACGACATGGTTTCGGGAAATCAATTAACTTTGCAAGTTGTTTAGCCTCAAGGCTTAATCAATTCCGGCAAATATGGTGAAAATTGGGAATATTGCGTTAGGGGACTTTCCATTGCTGCTTGCTCCGATGGAGGACGTAAGTGATCCGCCATTCCGTGCGGTCTGCAAGGAGGGGGGTGCCGATTTGATGTATACAGAATTCATCTCCTCCGAGGGATTGATCCGTGATGCCGCCAAGAGTCGCCAAAAACTTGACATTTTCGAATACGAGCGACCGATCGGCATCCAGCTTTTCGGAGGTGACATCGGAAACATGGTGGAATCGGCAAAGATCGCCAGCGAAGTAAACCCGGACCTTATCGATATCAACTACGGTTGCCCCGTGAAGGCAGTTGCCTGTCGCGGCGCAGGTGCAGCACTTCTTCAGGATATCCCTAAAATGGTGAGGATGACGGAAGAGATCGTCAAGTGCACCAGCCTCCCGGTTACTGTCAAGACCCGACTTGGGTGGGACGACAGCACGAAAAATATCGTTGAGGTTGCCGAACGCCTCCAGGACATTGGCATCAAGGCGCTCACCGTGCATGGCAGGACGCGCGTGCAAATGTACAAAGGCTCCGCCGACTGGACCCTGATCGGAAAGATCAAGGAAAACCAGCGGATGCATATTCCTATCTTCGGCAATGGTGATATCGACTCACCCGAAAAGGCAATCGAATACAAAAACCGGTACGGTGTAGATGGTGTCATGATCGGGCGGGCGGCAATCGGTTATCCGTGGATATTCAACGAGATCAAGCACTATATCAAACATGGCGAGAGAATGTCGCCTCCGGACGTTGCAGAACGTGTGAGGGCCGCCACAAAACATCTGGAGTTCTCCATGAAATGGAAAGGTGATAGACTGGGCATCTTCGAGATGCGTAAGCACTACACCAACTATTTCAGAGGCATTGCGGACTTCAAGCCCTTCAGGATCAGGCTAGTCGAAGCGAACACATACGAAGAAGTGAGAGAAGTACTGAACGAAGTGATCGAACGGCATTCTTCATCCCTGGTATCTGTATAAATTCGAGGCCGACGACATGAAAATCGTTTGTATATTCTTGCTGATAATTTCTATACAGGCTGTGGGCCAGATAAAAATCTTTAGCCACAGTTTCTCGCCAGACAAAAATTTCAGCTTAACAGTTGTCACGAAAGACCTGGGTGGTGATTCGAACTCCGAATGGACCTATTGGCTTCGTGACAGCGAGGGCGACTCTTCATTGTTAACAACAACAATTTTGCATGACTTGCCTGCGCCTGTTGCCGTGTGGAACAAATCATCAACAAGATTGATTTTCGACGAACAAGCCGAAAGCGAGATCAGAATTTACGATTTAGGTAAAAGGAAAGTGATATTCCAAACAAAAGGGTCGATTGGTGGACATAGCATGGAGCACTTTGATCAGGACCGTGGGGTGGTGGTCTTCACCCGTCAAATCGCCCGACATCCAGGTGATACCTATGAGCTATTGACACTCGACACGAATGTTCTCTCCATTAGCCCGATCTGCCAGATCAAAACTTCGGGTGACCCCATCACAGGAACTCCGCGTGTTAAATCGATGGACAGGGCTCACAGACGGCTCATCGTGACCTTTGAAGACTCGGACTTCACTACACAAGAACTCCGGGTGGACTACTGATCAGGCGCCTATTGAAGATGCTTTTTTCAACCTGATCAATTCCCGCGCCTGCTCAAGGTGCCTGGCCTCATGCGTAATGATGATCTGGAACGCAGTCTCAAGTCTATAAACAATATTTCTATTGGCGGGTGAAGATATCAATGTTCCCTTTTGGAGGAGATCCTGACTATCCGAGATCAGTTTCTTCAGATCTTCCTGATGCTTCCTGAATTTTTCAATGACGTCTGTCCCCAGATCACCCGACGATGGTTGCCAAAGCGGGAACGTCTTCATTTTTTTCCTGCGGTCAGGTTGAACGGACTTCAGAATTACGCGTTCCATAAACCGGACCATGAAACCGAGCTTGCCGATCCACGGCAGTTCATAGGTGTTGTCGCGCACGGATTTAAGGATAGGATAATAGCTCTCGTTGATAACGATGAGGTGATGCATGTTTTGGGCAACGCTCCAGACCGGCGGCGAAGGTTTCCAGTTAAGCTCCGCAGCAGTCATATTCCCGAACTCCGTAACAAAAGCGTTGGTAATCTCGTCGATCCGGGAATGCCATTGTGCAATATTCATGTGCAAATATTATTTCAGCTGTTCTTCGAGCGCCTCGACAAACTCTATGAAAATCAGGCGCTGGCGGGTAGGTATGGTGCGCTGGAATGAGCGCGGGGCAAATGATTGTCGCAGCAGGGAAGAATTGTTTTTGTGGTTCACCACCAGCAAGCTCCATATTTCCGGATCGGTCACCTGCAAACGCGGTGGCTTGAGATTCAGGGAATCTTCATTCAGATTATTTATGAAAGTATACCTGCTCTCGAGAAGCTGCCTGACGGTAGCGGGTCTCGAAACTTTCTTTTTGACTAATTTCTTTACGAGGAGCTCAGCGCTGTCGTTTTCCTTCAACGCTATCTCAAGCCTGTACACCGACGTGCCTTTGAATCCGAAGCCCTTGATCTTTGGGTTATCCTTCCAATAACTCGACTTGTCGATCACGACAAGACTGTCGAAATAATTGGTCTTCTGCTTCAATTCCTGCAGCACCTTCTCTTCCTTTAAGGAATGAGGTGTATGCTGCGCATATGTGTTAATGATAAGTAAAAATGCAAGCGCTGTCAGCGAGGTTTTCATAGAGGGCAATTTTAACGGGCTCCCCGGTCATTGGACAATCCAATCATTGGCAAGGTAAGAAAGTATCAGCGATGGTCTACGTGAATGATTCCGAAATAGTTCCATCATTATCGCAACAATCC
>CBHTUB010000193.1:0-10616 GCA_966095595.1 uncultured Chryseosolibacter sp.
TGTACAATCCTGTAGCGCGGTTCTTGATGTAAACATAAGCTCCGCTGGTTTCGAGTGTCCACTGCTGGTTTGTGCTTCCACTGCTGGCGTACTGTCCGCAAGCGCTTCCTGCAGAAGTCCTGCCCATGCCATCAATCAACAAACCTGTAGCTCTGTTTGCAATTGTTACGTAAGTAGTGGAACCTCCACTCACGGTAATATTAAATACTTGTGTGCTTTGGCAGCCTGAAGCGTTCGTGTAAGTAGCCGTTGCAGTTCCAGATGATGTTGGATTTAACGTTACTTCTCTCGATGTGCCTGAAGCCATCCCACTCCAGCTCCATGATCCTCCGCTTGTAGGCTGGGGGCCAAGAATCACAGTTGCTCCTGACGCAACGGTAGCACTACTCGTTTGAGTCCAGGTACCGTTAACCTGTATGTAAGGGGTGATGGCCGTAGGTGTACAGGAGCCGGAAGGTTCCCAGTAGACTACACCTCTTCCTCCGCCGGCGCTCATGAATACTCTTCCGGCAACATTCATATCTCCGACAAGCAGTGGCGCACCCGCAAACTGAGCCGAATTATTATTTATCCTGGACCATGTAGCTCCCTGATCAGTTGATCTAAAGAGGCCTGTCACACCAGACACAGTTCCCCAGATGAAAATCGTTGGATAGTTTGAACCGGAAATTGCCTTTCCTATTCCGATGGATTTGCAATATGTTACATTCGCCACGGTTGTATAAGCCGATCCGGCGTTGGTCGTGTATTTTAATCCGTTGTTGCCAAGGGGCACCCACACATGACCCTCAAAACCGGGCACTGCCCGTATCAAGACAGATTCCCATGGATGGTTCGCGGTTGACGCGCCCGGTGTGCCTGCCACTGAAAAACTGACACCCTTATTAGTGCTTCTGAACATCTGTCCGGTGGATGGATGGAATATGTAGAAATAATTCGAATTCACCTGGTCAGCTACCGGAGCAGCATCTCCGAGCGACACACCCGAGCAACTTGACCAGCTTCCGCCGTTGTTGGTCGAGTAATAGGTTGTCGAGGAACCTGCGGGACAATGAACAATTGTACCTCCGTCAGCGCTGACGGCCACTCTTCCTGCTGCACCCATGTTCGAAGACGCTGCCGTCCATGTGGAGCCTTTGTCGTTAGAGTAGTAGACGACATTTCCTTCGTTGGCAATTCTTACCACTTTGTTTGTGTTGCCGGCAGCATAGGCAATGCTGTTGTTATTATAGCCCCCGGCAGGAGAAAGTTTTGCTGATGGAACAGAAGTCAGCGGTTCATGTACAAAGCCTGATACGTCTCCGAAGGAGGAAATGAACGGGCCTCCGGGAATGCTGACACCGTCAAGGAATGCTGTTTCTTCAATCCCTACCACATCATACTTCCAGGAGGTATTCGTGGCCGTAATATCAGGACATGTGAATACTCCACCTCCGCCGATTACGCGCACCCTATTAAGGTTAGCCTGGTCAAACTCGATGCAGTCCATCCAATTGATTGCTCCTCCGCTTGACCATCCCATGCCGTTAGCGTCATAGGTGGATGTGTTACTGATTTTAAGTGTCCAGTTCGCCCCCCCGTCAGTAGTAAGAAAAACAAAGTCTCCCCAACCAGTACCGAACTGGTTGTTCCAATACATCCCACAGGTGGAGACTATAACACGATTGACATTCGTAGGGTCGATGCTTACGCCTCCGTAAGGATAATCCTTCGAATGAACCGGTGTAACGTTGGTCCAGGCACCTGTAGAAGTGTTGAGCCTATATACTTTCCCGGATCCTTCGCCTAAATTCGGACCTTCACCATTCGCATAGGTAACGTACATGGTAGTTCCCTGCAGGGCAGCCCGGTGTGGCATGAAATCGGTGGTCGGGGAAATATCGGTGAAGCTGGCGCCTCCGTTTGTACTCCTGTAGAGGGTCGCTCCGCCAGTGCGGGAAACACCGATGTAAATGGTTTGAGTTGCTCCATTCACTACGCTGCTTGAAGGATCAAAAAGCACGAAACAAATCCCGTTACCGTTGGTTGTGGTAGTTACACCGCTCCAGGTCTGGCTCCAGGTCAAACCGGCATCTGTACTCTTCCACAATCCGTTCGCCCTTGTCCCACAGAATAATATGTTACTATTTTTTGGGTCAACTGCCAATCGTTCACCATTACCGCGCCCACTTCCATTTCCATGCACTTTAAACTTAGCGGTAAGGTCTATTTGAGTAAAAGTATTTCCCTTATCAGTGGACTTCAATAAAGCAGACTTTCCGTTGCCGACATAATTGGTTCCGCAGAGCATATAAACATTATTTGCATTCTGCGGATCAAGCGCCAGGGCCTCCACTCCATAAAGGTCACTTTGTGAATCGGCAAGCCAGTCGAGCAATTGAATCCATTTATTGTTCGCGGCATCCCAGCGATAAGCTCCGCCCACATCCGTGCGGCAATACCGATCGCCCGAAGTTTTGTGTGTAACGATTCCCGTCACGAATCCGCCACCACCAATAGGAGCGTTCTTCCAGCTGTAAGTCTGGCAGAACGACTGAAAAGAGACAAGGAGAAAAAAAACGAGAACCTGAAAGTGTAGCAACTTCAAGCTCGAATGCCTTCGCAGGCACAGATTTACCCGAGTTTTGTCCATAGGTGCATTAAGGTTTTAGGTTGAATAATATGTCCCGATCTCACGGTTCTGGGCGGGGTCAATTCCGGACTGAAATCGTTTCCGAAAGTTAGCGGCTTTGCCGGGGGCGATGGGGTATCGGGAGCGTTAAAGGACTACACTAAAAGTCCGCGGTGGTTACAAATTGTCTTAAAGAGGGACATGAAAAGTATAACACCAACGATTGCACCAACAAAAGTTGATATTTTTCAAAATCCGAATTGCCAGGAACGCCTGGATGTATTCACGCGTCGGTGACTAGCGCAAGACCCTCCGCTACCGGCTGGTGACCTGGCTGTTCCGGGATGTAAAAATCGAAAGGGTATAGAATGAAAGTGTTAACGATTCTTTTTGTCACAGCGCTATCGGTCTGTAGCAGCACTGTGGTAGTTGGGCAGGATTACAGGTTTAAGCACGTCAATGTCTCCCACGGACTCTCTCACAATCGTGTTACAAGTATTTATAAAGACAGAATAGGTTTCCTGTGGATCGCTACGATCTCAGGTCTCAATCGTTATGATGGTAACACCATCAAAGTGTACCGCCATGACGCGGACGACTCGACTTCGCTTCCCCACGATGACATCAGGGGTCTTTTTGAAAGCCCGGACGGAAGGATGTGTGTAGTCACCGCATCAGGTGTTTGCTTTTATAACCCGAAGGATGAAACGTTTTCATCTGATCCATTCCGGCTTCGAACAACATTCGGACTTCCGACTGAGAAACTGAGCAAGATCGTGAAAGACAACGAAGGTCACTACTGGTTCTTGCTTGCCGACTCGGGCATCGTGCGTTATGATCCCGAACGAAAACATTCGTTGCGTCTCAGGCATGATCCAGGGGATACCACGACAATAGCGTCCAATAGGATCACGGCGATAGTACAGCATCCCGACAAATCCTACTGGTTGTTTCATTCCAATGGAGTACTCGAAAATCTGGTGCCGGCCAAATCGGGCTTCAGGATCCCCCACAGGAAGTACCTCTTTGGAAAAATAAGTGAGGGCAATAATGCTTACTTCCCCGGCGATATTCTGATCGACAGCGATGGCGATCTTTGGATATATGTTTTCAACCGTCCCCTCGGAGTTTTCTTTTTTGAAACAGATACGCGAAAGCTGAGGCACATCCATTCGAAGTCAGCAGGGGCCAGGTTGACGACCGATATCGTTTCTGCCATGGTACAGGATAACAAGGGAATGATCTGGATAGCTACGGATCACGGTGGAATTAACGTTGTCGACAAAAGAACATTCGGCGTTCGCAACATCCGAAACCATCCCGAAAACGAAAGCAGCCTTTCCCTTAACAGCATCACTACGATGGTCAAGGATAATGAAGGGATCATTTGGGTGGGCACCTATAAAAAAGGAGTGAGTTATTATCACGAGAACATCAGGCGATTCCCGCTATACAACCGATACTCCGAGCCTTACGGTCTGCCGTACGAGGACATCAACCGGATGGTGGAAGACGATCTCGGCAATTTATGGATTGGCACTAACGGAGGAGGATTGATCTACTTCAATCGCCAAAACGGAAAGTTTACAACATACCGCCACGATCCTTTGAACGCGAACAGTTTGAGCAGTGACGTCATTGTCAGTCTTTGTATGGATCATCAAAAGAAATTGTGGATAGGGACTTATTTCGGAGGACTCAACTGTTTTGACGGAAAGAATTTCAAGCGATACAAGAACGACCCGGCAGATCCGAATAGTCTTTCAGGGACTAGTGTATGGGAGATCCTGGAGGATTCTCAAAAACGCCTCTGGATCGGCACACTTGACGGAGGATTGAATTTGTTCGATCGCGGAAAAAATGTCTTTCGCCGTTTCGATGAACGTCACGCCTTCCACTGCCCGTACGTATCCGTGCTGGCGGAGGATGACGAAGGAGATATCTGGGTGGGGACGTCGGAAGGCATCGATGTGCTGAAAAAGGCAACCGGAAAGGTTATTCATTACACTACAGAAAAAAATAATCCTGCTACTCTGATGGACAACAGCATCCTATGCATACACCAGGATGCAAAGCGAAGGATCTGGGTCGGCACACTGGGGGGATTGAGCCTTTTTGACAAGGCTACCGGTGCATTCCGGACCTTTACACAAAAAGATGGGCTCCCGCATAACGCCGTGATCACCATGCTGGAGGATTCGGTTGGAAACCTTTGGCTCACGACGCCCAACGGAGTAACGCAGATGATCATCGCAGACACCACTTCCTCCGGCATAAGCTTTCGGAATTATTCCGAGGCCGACGGACTGCAGGGCAAGCTGTTCAACGAGAACGCGGCATTGAGGACGCGAGCGGGTGAGCTGATATTCGGTGGTGCCAACGGTTTTAATATTTTTCGCCCCTCGGAAATCGGGCAGAACGATAGACAGCCAAAGGTTGTCTTGACCGATTTTCAATTATTCAATAAGACTGTGCGTCCATTGGAGCAGATCGATGGCGAAGTCATTCTGAACATGTCCGTGGTAGAACAGCCGTCAATTGTACTTCCTTCAAGCAAGAACGTTTTTTCGATCGAGTTTGCCGTGTTGAATTTTATTCAACCTGAAAATAATGCGTGCAGGTACAAGCTGGAAGGTTTTAATGATCAGTGGCTCACGGCAGACAGTAAGTCGCATAAGGTTACGTTTACCAATCTTGACGCCGGAGATTACATATTCCGCGTGGCAGCGGCAAGCAATGATGGGATCTGGAATGAAGAAGGGGCGTCCCTGAGAATAAAGGTGCTTCCGCCTTTCTGGAAGAGCAACGCTGCATTTCTCCTGTATGTCATGATCGTCATAGGTTGTTTATTCGTGATCCGCAGGATCATTCAGGAGCGCGAGAAGATGAAGTACGCGGTGGAGCAGGAGAGGGAGCAAGCACTTCGTGCAGTTGAATTGGATACGATGAAGACAAAGTTCTTTACAAACGTAAGTCACGAGTTCAGAACGCCCCTAAGTCTCATCCTTTCGCCGCTCGAAACGATCATCGCACAGACCCGCGATGAGGAGCAAAGGCGACATTTTGAGATCATGCGGAGAAATGGCAAGCGCCTTTTGAATCTTGTTAATCAACTTCTCGATTTCCGGAAGCTGGAGGCCAGCGATATCAAATTGCACGCAACTCCCGGCGACATCATTGCTTTCATTCGCGACGCCGTTGCGTCTTTTTCCGATCTGTCTGAAAAGAAGGACATACGTCTTCATTTTACTTCCCCCGTTGCCTCACTGCAAACGGTCTTTGATCATGATAAACTTGAGAAGATCCTTTTTAACCTTTTGTCCAATGCGTTCAAATTCACACTCCAGAACGGGGAAGTGTCGGTCGCGCTGAGTTTCCCTGAAGGGGAACAGCAGAAATTTATTGAGATCAAAGTGAAGGATACGGGAATCGGCATTTCTGCGGAAAAAATAGAGCGGATATTCGAGCTTTTTTACCAGAATGATCTCCCCCGAACTGTTGTGAATCACGGCAGCGGAATAGGACTATCCATAACGAAGGAGTTTGTTCAAATCTATGGAGGAACAATCCATGTCGAGAGCGAACCCGACAGGGGTTCATGCTTTACAGTAAGCCTCCCGTTGCAGGAGATGGAACAACCATCGAAGGATGTTTCCAAAGATACTGCCCTGGAGGTGACCCTCGTGGAGTCGGGAAACGGAGCTGAAGCCAGGGAGTTGACTGTGCCGGTCGGCAAGTCCGTCGTGCTGTTGGTCGAGGATAATGATGACTTCCGTTTCTACCTCAAGGATAACCTGAAACACGAGTATAGTATTCAGGAGGCTGACTCTGGTGAGGAAGGATGGAATAAAATACTTTCGGATCCACCGGATATTATTGTGAGCGACGTCATGATGCCCGGTATAAGCGGTATCGACCTTTGCGTAAAGTTGAAGGCGCATGAGAAACTGCGCCATATTCCGATTATTTTGTTGACCGCGCGTGCTACTGACACTGATCGCCTGGAAGGGATCGAAAGTGGGGCTGATGACTACATCAACAAGCCCTTTAATTTCCAGATACTGGAATCGAGAATACGCAACCTGATATCGCAGCGCGCACATTTGAAAAGTGCGCTGATAAAAGGATTCGGAATACATGTCTCTGAACTGGAAATCAAGTCGCGTGACGAGCAGTTTCTTCAGAAAGTGGTCGAGGTGATTGAAAGGAATGTGTCAAATCCGCAGTTGTGTGTCGATGATTTATGCCGTGAGCTCGGGGTGAGTCGTTCCGGTTTCTTTAAAAAGTTATATACGTTGACCGGCAAGTCACCAATGGAGTTTGCCCGTCATATCAGAATGCAACATGCCGCACAGCTCCTGGAAAAGAGCCAGCTTTCAGTTTCGCAGGTTGCCTATCGGGTAGGCTTTAATAGTCCGAAATACTTCGCGAAATATTTCAAGGAACTATTTAACGTTCTTCCGTCCGAATACGCCGGGGGCAGAAGAAAAGTTAACCAACTGGCAGATTCGCGGGACGAAAGCAGCAGGTAATGTGGACTTTTATAGCCCTTAAGCTTTACGATATACCTCTATCTTTGTTCAATTCCGTTGGCGATGAAGAGAAAACTGAAGGCCCTGCTGGTTGCCGAGATAGTTGCGTGTATATTACTGACGCTTTTTTTGGCGTGGTTGGCAGTACAATTCGGTTGACACTAATTTCACACACAGAATCAGTATACCTTAAGTGCATGCAAAAAATAATCCTGGTTATTATCACACTTTTCTTTTCCCTGACCTCCTTCTCGCAGGAAATCGCCCTGACTTTTGATGACGCCCCTCAGGGTGACGGAGCAATTTTTACGGGGATGCAACGGACGTCGAGGATCATTGAAACCTTGAAAACGCATGGTGTCAGGCAGGTAGCATTCTTCGTTATCACGTCCCGGATCGACGATGATGGCCTTCAACGTTTGAAAATGTACAGCGATGCCGGACACTTGCTCGCCAACCATTCGCACTCGCACAACTGGATCGCGGCAATGGGCACCGCCAATTACATCCGCGACATCCAGAAAGCCGACTCGATATTAAAAGCGATCAAGCTGCCCTATCAACCGTGGTACCGATACCCCTTCCTTAACGAAGGTGAAACGAAACCTTCGCGTGATTCGATCCGCGCTGCACTCAGTGAGCTCTCCCTTATGAATGCGTACATCACCATCGACAACTACGACTGGTACATTAACGGCGCGGCGGCCAAAGCGGTCAGCAGCAACGCCAAAGTCAATTACGACAAGCTGAAGGAATTTTATATCGAGCATATCTGGAACAGCATTCAATTCTACGATAAGATTGGTCGCCAGACCCTGGGTCGTTCGCCCAAACATGTGTTGCTCCTTCATGAAAACGATCTGGCAGCGCTCTTTCTCGGCGATCTTATTCAGTTCCTGAGAGATAAAGGCTGGAAGATCATCTCGCCACAAGAGGCTTATGCCGACCCGATAGCCAAAGATGTTCCCGATGTACTTTTCAATGGCCAGGGTCGTGTCGGAGCTATCGCCTTTGCAAAGGGGCTGAAGCCTGCGGTGCTCGTGCAACAATCGGAGGATGAAAAGTATCTGGGCGAGTTGCTGACCGACAGGAAAGTGTTTGAGTAATATCAGGGCGATCGGCTATCCGAAAACACTCTGATCTCACGACATCAGTTCAGAAACCATCAGGGCATTGGCAGAAATTAAATGCCGCGCGCTCATCATACATCTCGCGGCATACCTGAAATCAGACTTTTTACGCCGTTTGGAGATTTATGGATCATCGATTCTAGACTTTTTATACCCTCCAGGCAGATGTCCGGAGTATATCTTGCCTAAGCATTTTTCGTCATCGATGGAAGATGTGAAGTTATTGTTGGACCAGAAATATGCGCCTGAATTTTACTACCTGTTTCAAGACCCTGCTCGTAATTTTACTTTTTTTGATTCCGCCGACGGAAGGACGATCTCAAACCTATACCTGGAAAAATGCGCCCATCGGTGGTGGGGGATTTGTGACCGGGATCGTTACACACGGAACATCGGGTGATCGGTATTGCCGCACGGATGTAGGTGGAGCCTACCGCTGGGATGCCGCGAAGAGTGAGTGGGTTCAGCTACTCGACTGGTTCAATGAATCAGAAAACGGATTTATCGGAGTGGAAGCTTTGGCACTCGATCCACAGGATGCCAATAATATTTATATGCTTTGTGGGACTTCCTATATCAACGGCGGAAGAACGGCGATATTAAAGTCGACCGACAAAGGAAATACGTTCACCAATACTGATGTTACTTCCAAATTTAAAGCACATGGAAACGGAAGCGGACGAGGCAACGGAGAACGTCTGGCCGTCGACCCTCAAAATGGTGACATATTATTCTGCGGAACCAGAGAAAATGGTTTATGGAAGAGTACGGATGCCGGCGTTACCTGGAACCTTGCCTGGAATGGGGTAACGACCACTGCCAATGGCAACGGAATATGTTTCGTGGTTTTTGATCCTTCAGGCAGTGTGGTGCAAGGAGCATCTCAAACCATCTACATCGGTGTTTCCCGCACGGGTAGTCCGAACATCTACAGAAGCACTGATGGTGGAGTCAGCTTTACCGACATTTCGGCAACCACGGATTTTATGCCGCACCGCGCAGCATTGCAGGGAACTACCATGTACATCACTTATTCAGATGATGCAGGTCCGCAATCCACCAATGGAGATGGAAAGTTATATAAGCTCGACACTTCTACAGATGTGTGGACGAACGTTACGCCCGTTCATTGGAAGGACTATTCGTATGGAGGAGTAAGCATCGACCCCACAAATGTCAATAGAGTAATAGTTTCTACCTGCGGCATGTACTGGAACAACCAGTTTGGTGCTGGCTGGGGAGACTTCGTTTTCCTCACTACAGATGGAGGATCGACCTGGACACTAAAAAATGGCACGAACGCCACCTATGATAGTAACGGTATGGAGTGGTCAAACGGTGGAGCGGTAAACTGGATGGACTGTATCGAATTTGACCAGTCTGATCTTAATAAGGTGCGCGTAATAGGCGGCGGTGGAGTATATACGTGCTCCGATATAACAGCTACAAATCCGTCCTGGAAATATGATGTGACAGGAATTGAAGAGACAGCATTGCTCGACGGCATAAGCATTCCCGGAGGTCCATTTATTTCTTCTTTCGGAGACGTAACAGGTTTTGTGCATCAGCCACTGACTTCTTATCCGTCAAAAAGACTTTCTCCCACCGACGGGAACAACCAGAGCATTGCCTATGCCGGTGCCAACACAAGCAAACTGGTAAGGGCTTCCAACGGAGGAAGTGTCGTTTACTATTCCACCGACATGGGTTCTTCATGGACAGGATGCGCCACGAATAAAGGTACAGATGGAAGGGTGGCGATCAGCGCAGACGGCGGTACGATATTGCATTGCCCCGGATGGTCGACAACGACCTACTACACGTCCAGCAACGGAGCAAGCTGGTCGGCTTGTTCGGGTGTGTCATTGGGAAATGCCATTCCCGTGGCGGACCAGGTCAATCCAGACATTTTTTATATCTATAATCCAACCAACGGACAGATGCTCAGGAGCTCCAATAAGGGTGTAAGCTTTTCAGTAGCCGGTACACCGGGCGGAACTACTGCGAATTACCCATGGGAGTCAACGTTGATTCGGACAGTGCCCGGCCTGGAAGGGAATGTGTGGGTGCCTCTTGGCCGCAATGGACTAAAGTATTCGACGAACTTGGGAGCGACGTATACAACTGTTTCCAATGTAACCTATTGCAAAACTGTCGGGATAGGAAAGACAATGCCTGGCGCGAGCTATCCTACCATTTTTATTTGGGGAACGGTGTCGGGCGTTACCGGTCTTTTCAGATCGACCGATAAGGGCACGACTTGGCTCAGGATGAATGATGATGCCCATGAGTTTGCAGGTGCGCCCTTGCTCGTGGGAGACATGATTATCGCCGGAATTTTAT
>CBHTUB010000194.1:0-10598 GCA_966095595.1 uncultured Chryseosolibacter sp.
CTGTCCCTTTTTCAGGTACTTTTCCGCTATGCCGGCCAGCTTGCCCCAGATAACGATGTTGTGCCACTGGGTGTCCTCCACCTTTTCTCCTTTCTGGTTCTTGTAGGAATCCGTGGTGGCCAGGGTGAACCACGCCTTCTTGCTGCTGTTGAATGTTTTTACCTCGGGATCCTTGCCCAGTCGTCCGATAAGCTGTACGCTGTTTCTTAAACTTTTCATGAGTCTTAGTTCTTTTAAGTTTTACTTTGATTCAGCCAGTGTGATGAACTGACAATGCAAGTTGAAAGAGAAAAGAAGCATTACTCGTATGATAAACGTTTGTAATCGATTATTTTCGTTTGTAGACGTTTGTAAACGGATTATAACTATGACCTCTCTTAAAGACCGCGTTTGTCTGGAATGCCATGCGCCATTCCACGGAAGAGTCGACAAGAAATTCTGCTCCGATCTTTGCAGGACAGCGCACAACAATCGCATCAACAGCAGTGAAAACAACTACATCAGGAACGTAAACAATATCCTGAAAAGGAATCGGCGTATACTGACAGAGTTGAATCCCCGGGGAAAGAGTCGCATCAGACTCGAGAAGCTCAAAAATCTCGGTTTCAACTTCGATTACTACACCAGTACCTATCGCACAAAGGATGGATCGCAATATTTTTATTGCTATGATCAGGGGTATCTGCCTGTCGGGAAAGATTATTGCATTCTTGTGGTAAAGAAGGTTTTCAGCATCTGACCAGTGTATCTTTAAAGATAATTTACCTTGCGGAAAAGCGGAAAATGGCTTGACGTTTATTGAAAATAGCCTTTAATTTACCTCAAGCCAGTACCTACCAACGAATAACCAACTAACAACGTTCTCATGGAACAAGGCGCGGTAATTTACACGGGCTTATTTTGCCGTCACGTAAACCATGTTATAACGAAAAGAGCATAGCCATAGAGTAGTCACAAATTTTTCGTATATTCTAGAGTCATTACGTTAAGGATCCGGGTTTGTGCAGTTGTCGCCAAATGATTCGACTTTGTATAACAAGCTGGACGCGATATGTTAAAAAATTACCTGAAAAACCTCTTTACTCCCTTCACCAGTAAGGGAAGTTGCTGCCATTCCGTCGGGGTGTATCGGGTAGTTCTCAAACTTTGTGAACATCCATTGTTGACACGAAACTCAAGCCCATTTTCTACACACATATGGGCTCCCCATAGATCACACCCCTAACCCCACGCTGAACATTACCTTTAAAAATTATGGCAACAACAAAAAAGAAAAGCACCATCAAGCCCATCAACGGCGAACGCTGGAAGGAGCTTGAACTCAAAAAAGGTGTGACGACAAAACGTTATGCAATCTCCAATCATGGAAGGATTGTAAGCTTTAAAAACAAAGTCGACGAAGGCTATCTTCTGAGACCCCGACTCACCCAGGGATACCCGAGCGTAACCATCGGCCGTGAAGCAAACAGACAAAATTATTACCTGCACCGGCTCGTCGCTGAATATTTTACCAAGAAACCGACGCCCAAACACGGCTTCGTTATTCACCTCGATCATGTGAAGGAGAACAACAAATCGGACAACCTCAAATGGGTAACGCACGAAGTCCAGATCGAGCATGCCCTCAACGATCCGAACGTGGTGCTGCGTCAAAATCCGGATGAAGGTCCGAAGTTGAATGTTCAGAAGGTACGTCAGATCAAAAGGGCGCTAAAGGCTAAAAATCAACCTACGCTGAAAGCGCTTGCAAAACAATTCAGAGTGTCGGACATGCAGATCCACCGCATCAAGACCGGTGAAAACTGGTCTCATGTAACGGTCTAATATCAGAAACCCCCACAAATGCGGTCGACAACTGACGCCGCGACAAAACATAGTATGATGTTGCCGGAATCCATTTGCCCGGCAAAAGAAAAAGGTGAGGTTTGTACCTCACCTTTTTTTGTTACCCCTGATTGATCTTGATCTCCTTATGATACCCGTTCGCCAGCCGGTTGAACGGCAAGTGTACCACGAGTTCCTCACCATCTATCCTGGCTTTTATCTTGTTGATGTCGATAAAATATGGCACGCTGCGGTTGTAAACGAAACGCGGCAGCTGAATAAATTTATCGCCTGAAACCATGTTGATATAATAGTAGATCGACAGGTTGTTGTTATGGACTTCAACGTGGACGTCTTCCTGTTTTATACCCGGAACCTTGAGTCTGATCTCGCGGTAGTCCTCAAAATGACTCATATTCATCTGAGGCTCACTCACGCCACCATTAACAGTATTCAGAACATCAATAGACGTTACCAGGTCAAGATAATTATTACTGTTCCTTTTCATTTTTTTACTCCTTCCGCACAAACTCGCTCAAGGCATATACCATTTCCTATAAGAAGTCAAAACGACGCGATTATTGCCACTATGACTTATATTCACTTCAAAACCCTGCCAGATTAACCAACATATAGTCACTTAAGGTGGTAATGCCTTGCCCAGGCAGTAATTTTTAGTGTGTAGATAAAGTCAAAAATTTTATACCACACAGGTGGGCATTGCGGGCCTCCTCAAGTCCAACCTGTGTATGCCAGCGATGCTTATGGCTCTCCGGAATGGTCGCCAGCTATTCTTTAAAAGACAATTTGAAATAAAGGAGAGTTGAAGCGAGCATTAGGGTAACGAGGTTAGCTGCAATTACGGGAACGTCGCTTACCATCAATCCATACACAAGCCATAGCAAGACACCCAGGCAAAACAAAGAAAACATCCCCAGTGACAGGTCTTTCGCCGAACGGCTTTTCCAGGTCTTGATAACCTGCGGTAAAAAGGCCGCTGTTGTTAATGATCCTGCAGCAAGTCCGAGAATTTGAATAGAATCCATTTTTGTCCTTTACGATTTCTGCATAAAAATACGACCCTTCGATTTCTAATGTTACAAAATGTAAGATGCCGTAATTGTTTACCGATTAAATCGTTTGCATAAATTTATTCATGCTAACATAAGCCCGGCGTGCAACCGAATGACCCGGCTTGCATTATCAACACGATGACTCCCCAACAAGAGGAACATTTGCTTCAAACTATACGCAACGACTCAAGCGCGTTTGGCAAAGTGTATGATGAGTTCTACCCGAGGATATTCAAGTATGTCTTTCGCCGCACCGGTGACTATGATCTTACCTCTGATATCACGGCAGAAACATTTTTAAAAGCCTTTATCAATATCAAAAAGTTCGAGTGGAGAGGCATCAGTCTATCTGCCTGGCTATACCGAATAGCAACAAATGAGACCAGCTACTATTTCAGGAAGAAAAAATACCGGCCGGAACTGTTGTCGAACATCAAAGACTTCAATGCTCTCGAATTGTACACTGGTGTAAACGACGAACGCGAAGCTCTCGAAAGGGAACTAAGCGACCTCGAGGCTTTCAACACGATACGATTGCATCTTCTGGAGCTCGATGTAAAATATCAGGAAGTGATCGCACTCCGCTATTTTGAAGATAAGGATAATTCCGCCATCAGCGAGATACTCGGAAAACCCGAGGGCACCGTTAAATCGCTGCTTTCCCGCGGGCTCGAAAAACTCAGACAATCTATCATTAAAAGTGCAACCGGACCTCAAACCCAGCATTATGGATATGAAACCAGATGAATTCAAACAACATATGGAAAATCTTAAAAAACCGGAGGGCGCAGTTACGCCACCGCCACACCTGAAGCTGGCCATCCTGAACGCCAAAGCATCTGCAACGTTCGGTGTATGGGTCATAGCAATACCGGCGTTGTTCCTCTTTTTTGTGCTGCTCAAGTACTATATGAGGATCGATTCCGCATTTCTGACATCCATTGAGGATTTTGTTACGCGTGTAGATCGCAATCCGGCCACATGGTTCCTTCAGCCGATCCTGCTGCTGGCATTGCCTGTCTTGTCCATCATTATAAACCTGCTGGCCATTACACACATCGGCTGGGAATCAAAAGCGAAGGTGCTCACGCTATCGATGAAGCTGCGGCTGATCAATATTCTGATCCTTGTGGCGAGTACCGTTGTCGTTACGT
The DNA here is from genome assembly GCA_966095595.1 of uncultured Chryseosolibacter sp. Classification (GTDB taxonomy): domain Bacteria; phylum Bacteroidota; class Bacteroidia; order Cytophagales; family Cyclobacteriaceae; genus Chryseosolibacter. The sequence goes on from CBHTUB010000194.1 coordinate 4,052, forward strand.
GCTTCGTGCTTTACCTGATCGTGGAGAACCTTTAATGTTTTTCCTTAAACGCAACATTACGTCTCTGCCTTTGAGGTGAGTAAAGTCGCAACTTTCCACTAAGACTAAAGCGACTTCCGAGGGTGACGTTGTCACCGACAAGTTACCAGACGTTTCGACACGAAAAGCAACATCGAATCAGATGTCGGATTTTTTCAGCTTGTAGTAGCTGATGTAGTTGAAACACACCGTCCAGAACACAACGATACTGATCGTCTTCAAATCGATGTAATCCTTGATCTCCTGAAAGCCGTAGCGCGGGAACGGGCACTCGATCAGGTTCCAGAGCGAGCGCATCGGGAAATAGGCCACTCCGTCCGGGATGTAATCATCCAGATTGAGCACGACGATCAACTCGATCATTTGCGAAAGGAGGAGAATGATTATCGTGAGGCCCGAGCGTTGCAACAGCACGCTGATCATTAGCGCGTACGACAGGAAGAAAAACAGCTCGAGGAAATAATTGAGGAAAAATTCCATGTCCGTGAGGATACGATCGAATGTGATCACCTGGCTATAAATAAGCCCTGTGAACAAACCGATGAGCAGTATCATGACAACGCTCATCAAGCTGAGCAACAGGTTGGTGAGGATCTTCGAGAACAGGAACTCGGTCCTGCTCATGCCATCGATAACATTTTGCCGAAGCGTGCGATAGGAATATTCGTTGGTGACAGAGATCACCACCATGATCGCCAGCACGACCTTGAAAAAGCCGCTGACCCAGATGAGGTTCAGCCACACGTCGGGAAAATGATACAGCGGGATCCTGTTGATATTGATCTCCTGGCCAAAGCCTTCGATCACTGTCGCGAGGTACTTGAGCACTTCCATCCCGCTGGCGGTTGTAAACGCCAGTGTGACAAAATATAATCCGCATACTACCCAAAACGTGCGGTAGCTGGTAAGTTTTTTCAGATCGATCCTGAGCAGGTGAAGAGTCTGTTGCATGATTGTCGATAATTAACCTTCGGAAAGGATTTCGAGGAATTGCTGTTCGAGCGTTTTCTTGCGTGTTACGAGATGAGAAGCTACAATGCCCTTGTCAAAAAGAAACTGGTTAAGATCCTTGCTCCTGAACCCCTCCCGTAATGCGACATGGTAACTCCCGTTTTCGCGGCTGATGGACGACGTTCCTGAAAAGGTAAGCAGCACGTCGTTAAGGCTGGCGTTTTCTGCCATTACTTCTATCGTTTCTGCTCCGGTTCCAACATCGGATACGGGACCGCTGTGCATGAGCGTTCCTTTTTTCAGGACGGCGAAATGTGTACATACCTTTTGCACTTCATCGAGCAGGTGGCTGGCAAGAATGATAGTTTTACCATTTGCTGCAATTTTTTTGATAAGCTCGCGGATCTCGGCAATGCCCATAGGATCAAGACCGTTGGTCGGCTCATCCAATATTAGCACTGTAGGCTCATTCAACAGAGCCGATGCAATGGCCAGGCGTTGCTTCATCCCCAGCGAATATGTTTTGTATTTATCATCCTTGCGCGCCGACAACTCGACCAGCTCGAGCACTTTCGGAATATTTCCGGGGTCGCACTGCTTGATCATGGCGTTAAGCTCGAGGTTCTTTTGTCCCGAGAGGTAAGGATAAAATATCGGATGTTCGAGTACGGCACCGATCTTTTTACGGATCGTGTGATCAGGCTCCTTTCCGAACCAGGTAAAGCTTCCGGATGTCGGGTTTGTTACACCCATGAGCATCCCGAGCGTTGTTGTTTTTCCACTTCCGTTTGGACCAAGCATTCCGAAAACCTGGCCGGCCTTTACTTCAAGGTTCAGGTTGTTTACTGCCCTGATCCGGCCGAAGTGTTTTGAAAGATTTGAAATTGATAATACCGTTTCCAATATTCCTGAGTTTACAACAGATAGGTCGCAGATGCGCGCGACCGGTTACACATTGATCAGTCTTTCTTTTCGGTTTTGTCGTCCGTAAACTGACGGATCTTGCTGCCGATGTCGGAGCTTTTGTCGAGTGTGTTATAAAGCGTGACCACTTTGTTCAACGCTATGCTTCCCACGATGTCAAGAACAAAAAGGTTGCTGGCGTCATTGATCAGCACAAGCATCCCTGTTGTCTTGCTGTTCTTCTCCTTCATGTACACATCGAAGTTTTTCCCTTCATGCCTGCTGGTCATGATCTCCTGGAACGCCTCAGACGTATAGTCGTCGACAACTTTTTTATAGTTGAGCATTGCCGGATCTTTCTTGATCAGGAGGATCTTCATTTTTTCGATATCCTTGATCACCTCGTCGAAACCGGGATCTTCGGTCTGATTGATCATCCGCAACGTGTTGTTATAAAAAAAGAAAGTGCTCGCATCGTATTTTTTCGCGAGTGCTTCGGTTGTCTTGCTTTGCGCCAGCGCGGTGCCTACCAATGCCGCAAAAATCAGGGATAAGATATGTTTCATGGTTGTTGCCGTTGTCCGGAAATTTAACATCATTCTAAAACCTTTGCCCCCTATGCATCTCCTTTGCCGTCTTCGTGGTTTTAGATTTTAAAGACATGGTGACATCAAATCAGATTTTGTCCGAAAGGAGCCGCGTTTAAAATCCCATGATCACAGAGGAGGCAAGAGGAAATACGCCCGCCAACGGCGGGCGCATAGGGAATTTAATCTTTTTTCTTGTCGTCGATCTTCTGGAGTTTATCGAGGCCGTCGACATCCATCTTCTTCCCGATACGGGCCACCTGCTTGAGGTCGATCTCTCCGAAGATGCTCATCACCATGAAGTCGTCGATGCCGCCCATGATCATCACCAGCTCCGATATTTTTCCGCCGCTTTCCTTGATGTAGAATTTCATATCCTGGTCCTTGTCGCGAACGGACATGAGTTCCTCGAATTCCTTCATGGGAATAAGACCGAAGGCTTCCTTGTACAGGTTCCTGGCATCGGAGGTGTTTTCCTTGCGGAGGATCCTCAAACCTTTCAGCTTGCTGATGGCTTGGAGCACTTCCTTGTCTTCAGGAGTGTCGGCTTCCATGTTGGTAAAAAGGCTGAACATTTTGCCGGAGATGTTCACTTGCGTGAAGCTTTCATCCGTCTGGTACTTGCTAAAAAATTTCGATATCGCATCCTGCGCCTGTGCGGCAGTCATTGTCATCAATGTAAATGCGATCGCCAATATCTTTTTCATAATCGTGATGGTTAATGCTTTTTTAAAGATTAAAGACTTTGTTCGTCGGATGGTTTTCGAATTTCTTCACGGGCTTCGTTGAACATGTTGATCTTGCGTGCCTCCTGTTCGGCGGTGCCAAAACTCTTCGAGATCATCCTGAGTGCGCGTTTGGTTTCCTCGAAAGCAAGCTTCGGGTCATCATAGGTGTCTACGATCTGCTGCGGCGTGCTCTCCCGGAGTTCGTTCTTTACAAACAGGAAGGCAACCACCAGCACTGTGATTCCCGCAGCGATTCGCATGGAATTGCGGACGAGCGAGACCATTTTGCCTTTCGGCGCGGCATTCACCTTGTCCACCACCTGCGAATCAAAAGCGCTATCGCTGATGGACTTTTTTTTATGTTCGTCGAAGTACACAAACAACGCGGCAGTCTCACGGAAGTGCTCAGGATATTTTCCTGCCCGGAAATATTCGCGCAACTGCTGCTCTTCCTCGAGTGAGGACTCACAGTTCCAGTAGCGGCTGAGCAGTTCTTCTATTTTCTTAGAGTCCATAGGCATTGATCTTTGTGAGTTTTTCGCGCACTGCATTCCTTGCCCTGAACAGATTCACCTTTACCTGATTCATGTCCAGTTCCAGTATCTCGCAGATTTCATTGTAGCTATACCCTTCGACGTCGCGCAGGTGTATGATCTGCCGTTGTTTTTCGGGAAGCGAGGCAATAAATTGTGATATACGTTGCATACTTTCATGCATTTCGGCTGACTCGTGTGGGCTTAAGGCCTCATGATGGACATCGAATGTTTCCTCTATCGGCTGAGTATTTTTTCTGGTCAGTGAGCGGATGCGGTCAAGGGAAAGGTTTCTGGTGATGCGCATACACCAGGCCTCCCAATTCTGCACCTCGTTCATCTGATCACGGCCGTTCCAAACTCTGATAAATACCTCCTGAACTACATCTTTCGCTTCCTCCTCGTTACCCAGGAATCTCAAGGCAAAGCGAAAAAGCTTGTTTTTGGCAGGCAAAACCCGGTTTTGGAAAGATTCGATGTTCATCCGTTGAAATTCAATAGCAAGACGCCAGGGTGTGGCAGATGTTACAAACTACCTAAAAATTTTTATCAAACCCTGCGGCTTTACCGTTCCATGAGCAATAAGGCAAACCTGAACCGGCATCAATCCGGTGCTTTTTCATTAACTTTCTTTGAAAGAATCCCAGGCAATCATCGTTATGATCAAAACGTGATTACAGAAAAAGACGATATCATCGTGTTTAGTCACTATGACACGGTAATTGACGCCAACATCGCCAAGACCAAGCTCGATGCCTATGGAGTACCTTGTTTTCTCACGGAGGAAAATATGTCCAATCTTTACCCGGGACAACCGTTCCTGGCTTTCAAGGTGAGACTTCACCTGTTTGCGAAAGACGAAGAGCGGGCACATGCCATACTGGATGACCATACGCGACTATCGACCGATGCCGATCATTCATCCCGTTGTCCCAAATGTCATTCGCTCCGCATCACCCGGGATTTTCCGAAAGAGGAAAGCGACAGCCTTACCTTCCTGTTTTTTGGCGTTTTATTTCCGCACCGTAAAGTGAATCACTGCCTCGACTGTGATAATGAATTCTGAAAGGTTTGCAGATCGGCAACCGATCTTTATCTTAGTGCGTATTCAAACTTATGGCTAAAACAATTATCGGCATTATGGGCCCGGGCGAAAATGCAACCCCGGAAGAGAACGAAATCGCATTCGAACTTGGAAAGGCAGTCGCTGAAAAGGGATGGATCGTCCTGACCGGGGGTCGTAGCTTCGGTGTGATGGACGCAGCCATGAGAGGCGCTCACGAAGGCGATGGACTCACGATCGGTATCCTCCCGAACGACAACAGCACCAACGCTTCCGACCACGCTGATATCAAGATCATGACGGGAATGGGCAGCGCCAGAAACATGATCAACATTCTCTCCAGCCACATCATCGTGGTGATCGGAATGGCTGCGGGAACCGCCTCAGAAGTATCGCTTGCGCTGAAAGCCAATAAAAAAGTTATCCTGCTCCAGCAAGACGAGATCACCATACGCTTCTTCAAAAACATCGGCACCTACAAGGTGATGGTCGCGAATACCGTGGAAGAGACGGTTCACATGATCAAGGATTATCTTTCGGTTTATCACGTGCTTTGATCGAAGGCTTCGGGAAGAAGTTGCCGTGCGGTATCTGGCTTACGGTATTACCGTGCTCTGACGGCATGATTTAAGATCTCAGATTTAAGATTTTTGATTTTAGATTCCATCCCTAAACCATTCCGGCACACCAAATTCTGCATTCACTTCCAAAATCTAAAATCGTTATTCGAAAATCTTAAATCGCATTTTGACTCTTGCGCAAACCGTAGCTTAAGCCCTCATTACTTCTTCAACACCGTAAATTCCACCCTCCGGTTATTCGCGCGGCCGGCGTCTGAGTCATTGGTATCGATCGGTTTCGATTCCCCGTACCCATGAGCACTCATCCGTGACGACGCGATGCCCTGGCTTACAATGTAATCCACCACTGACTGGGAACGCCCCTGAGACAGGTTAGCATTGTATTCGTCTGAACCTTTGTTGTCGGTATGACCGGCGATCTCGATCTCAACGGTTGGATTTTCCTTCAGGAACTCCACTACTTTATTGAGCTCTACGAACGATTCCTTTTTTAGGGTTGTCTTGTCGAAATCGAAATAAATGTTCTTGAGCCTGACGGTGACACCAACTTCGATCTGCTGCAAGTAGAGATCTTTCGTGAACGGACTCATCTCCTCGCTGTTGACCTCAACGCTGTCCGTAGCATTCAAATAACCTTCCGATGAAGCCGTCAATATGTAATACCCGAGCTTTGGCACTTCCTGCTGATAGGCGCCATCCGTTGACACGATCTTCGAATTGTATTTTTTGTCACTGCGTGTGGTCACGGAAATATGGGCAGGGATGAGCTTTTCGGTTTTCTTGTCATACACATTTCCAGTGATCAGTAACTTTTTAGCTACAGGTGTCATCGGCACCTCTATGCTGACCGTTGTATCGTTGTAGATAACCGGTAACGTGAACGACAATTGCTTTGGCAAAAAGCCCTCCGCTGTAGCGTTTACCGTATATGCTTTTACTTCCTCAAACTTTGTCGTGAATTGTCCATCTACGCCAGACTTCAGGGAAAGGGGCTCCTTATCAGCGATACTGATCGCCACGTTGGCGAGGACGGGATCTTTTGTCTTTTGATTGAAGACGAGGCCCTGCAAATTGACATGGAGCGTTTTCGGTACCAGCATGTAGAGGTCGAGTTGTGCTCCTTCGATGGCCTTGTTCGCCCGGCTCGTGAACACATTGCCGG
>CBHTUB010000195.1:0-10558 GCA_966095595.1 uncultured Chryseosolibacter sp.
CAACCGCCAATGAGATAGAGGTGAGCAACATATTGACGGGATCCTCCTTCATCATGTAACCGACTACGAAAAACACGACACATATCAACAAAACCAGATACGAAAGCTTCTTGCCAAAATCCGTCATGCGTTTTTGCAACGGCGTTCCTTCCTCGCTCTGCTGAAGCATTCTGGCGATCTTACCGATCTCGGTGCCCATCCCGGTAGCCACAATGATTCCGGTGGCCCTGCCGTTGGTAACGAGCGTTCCCTTATAACCCATATTCAGCCTGTCGCCTAGGGGCAGATCCGGTTGTGACAACACATTGGTATTTTTTTCGGCCGGAACAGACTCTCCCGTCAGCATCGATTCGTTGATCCTCAGGCTGTGTGCCTCGACAAGCCTTACGTCCGCAGGCACGACATTTCCGGCTTCCAACGTTACAAGATCGCCCGGGATCAACTCAGACGCGGGAACGGTGATGATCCTTCCATCTCTTTTTACGCGCGCCTGCAGGGCCGAGATCTTTTTAAGCGCCTCCATCGCCTTTTCAGCTTTGTTCTCCTGGATAAATCCGACAATTGCATTGAGTACTACGATCACACCTATAATCAAAGTGTCGGTGAGATCTCCTGCGACTCCGGCAACTATGGCTGCGACGAGCAGAACCAGGATCATGAAATCCTTGAACTGATTCAGAAATATCGTTAGCGCCGATTTGCGTTTTTTCTCCTCGAGCTCATTGGGGCCAACTTCCGACAGCTTCGCCCTGGCAAAATCACTCGTCAGGCCTTCAGGGGATGAATTGAAGTGCGTAAAAATTTCTGTGCGCCCTATTTGCCACGGATTCATCTATGACGATAATCAAGTGTTGATGCCTTGTCATCTACAATATAGGCAATCAAACGCTGATGGCAGCGACACCAGATCGGGAATCTGGGTATAGAAATCCAGTCTCGAACCTCAGGGGCGAATGCGGATGATCTCTACACGCCGGTTCATTCCTTCCTTTTCTCCGGAATAGATGCGATTCGATTCACCGGAACCTTTCATCCTGAGTAATTGCGGATTGAACCCGCGATGAACCAATTCATCCCGTACACTACGGGCGCGCTTCAAACTCAGCTGCCGGTTATAGGCATCCGAACCGACATGATCGGTGTGTCCTTCTATCATAATAACGATCGTCTCATGACCGTGCGTTTTAACAAATTCGGAAATCTTTCCGAGCTCCTGAGCACGAATATGATAGCTGTTGAAATCGAAATAGACCACAGGCAATATCTCAAGAACGGAGGAGTCGGTCTTTGTTAAAACCATGCGAAGATCCGCGAGCATATACGATGGTTTCATACTGAACAGGTTGCGTTTATCCTGCGCCAGAATAAAATAGTCGTTCCCTGGAGGAACTCCTTTCATAACGAATAATCCCGTCGAGTCGGTGCTCACGATTCCTATGATGTCATGACGTTCGTTGGTGATCATTACCGGAATACCTGTTGCCTCCGTAGAGTCTTTCGCGTAAAGGATCCTTCCGGTGATCTGAAAGTCTGCCTCAACCCCTTGGCTACTGATCGAATCCAGGAGCGTCCACGCTTTCTCTGTTATCAGAACGGGATCTTCTGCAAAGATGTCCCGTTCAGCTCTTCTTTGACGCAGCAGCTTGTTGATTACTTCCCTCTCGTTGAGTAACAACTGATCGTAATATTTTTTTTCACGTCCATTGAGCTTGACCTCCTGGGTCTTCAGTATCTCGCTGAAGTGGGTTTTAACAACCACGCGGTTGATAAAGTCCCGTTCATCCGGCGCCAACAACATGTAGTAGGTATTGTTATCTGATCGGGTAAGGCGTGCATTCTCAGCGGAAATCGAGTCGCTGAACAAATGATGGCGCAATCTTTCTATGAACTTCCGACCCTCCGGCGACAACGACTTGTACGTATGCAAGTCGCGATGGTGCAGCGAATCTTCTTTTTGATATTGCTCTCCGGCAAGCTGAATGGCAATGATGCGGTTGATCATGCGCTTGTCTTCGGCCGATAATGAGCTCAGAAACCGGTCCACATCGTGATGCGTCTGCTGTTCCGAAAAAGAATAATCGGCGAGGTTGCCAATATCGCTCCCTGTGTTGATCATCACCTTATAGGATCTTCCGCATTCGAGTCCCGTGAAAAGCACGTAACCGGAAGAGTCGGTGACGCTTGCCGACACGATCTGTCTGCCCTCGTCCATCAGCGCAACCTGGATCTCCTGACCTGGCGCCTTATGTTTGTATAGTACCCTGCCGGAAATGGAAACGGCTCCTGTTATCGTATCAGAATTACATTTTATTTCGTCGAGAATGTACCAGTAATCGGATTCCCTTTGCGAGCTCAGAATGTCGTCAAACAATGTTCTCCGTCCGGATCTGCCCTGCATGATCTTGTCGATGTATCCCTTTTCCTTCGAATCCAGGCGATCAAAGAACAATGAGTCGCGCTTGTCCGGTGTGATACCTTCGGCGATCAACTGATTGATCGACTCGCGGAGAAAACTGTTATACTGATCGTAATAATACGCATCTTTCTTATCCATAAAGAAATCAGGATTATCCATCGAAGATGCCTTGACATACTTTTTCACCCGTTCAATAAAATTCTTGTCTGTATCAGATAGTTTATCAAAAGCAACACCGCTGTTCCACTTTTCGCCTTCACCCCTATTCTCGGAAAGCCTTGCCGCAATGATGCGATCTACCGAACGTTTCTCTTCCGGGGTAAGCTTGTTATAAAAAGCCATGTAGTCCTCTTCGTTCGCACGCATTTCCACAATCCTCATGACATAGCGTGAATATCCCAGCAATACAATAGCGTAGTCGTTGACCAGGATGTGATATCTTCTCCCGGGGATCAGATCCGGGAAACGGATCATCCCGTCGTGATCAGTCCTCCTACGCGAATAGATCATTCCGCTGTCATCGGTCAATAGCAGCTCCACTTCTCCGGCCGGTGTCTGGTTATTTCTGAACAGGACCTGTCCTTCAAATACGATCCGCTCACTTTCTTTATGGGAAAAACGAGTGGACTCGATGGTATGGAGAATGCCCCAGGCTCCCTTATCGGAAAATCGCAAAGGCATGTTCCCATTATGCTTAAACCCTTTATTGTCGATAAAAGAATAGAGATCCCGGTAAGCCCGATCCCGATCACCTTCATCCAGCGTCGAATCATTCGCGATCAGTCGGTCAGCCTCACTTGCAACGATAGCATTGATCCTTTCCCGCTCCTCCGGCGTCAGGCTCGCGTAGTATACTTCATCGAACGATGTCGCAGCCTGATCATCGTTGCTGATGAGTGCCTCCACCATTCTTTCCACTACAGCTTTTTCTTCTTCTGAAAGAGATTCATACCGTTTGGCGTTTTCGTTTATTGAATCGTCCCCGGCCCCCGTAAGCAACTCCGCGACGGAGACATTCGAGACCGTGTTTGTAGATTCAGCATCAAGCTTTGCATAAAAAACAGGCGGTTGTTCTTCCGGCAACGTTTCCCGCATTTCCCTGATGAGGTCGCCGACAAGATTACCTTCGTCGGGCTGATCAGCGAAGACCTTACCCTGAAGTTGTTCGAGTATCCTTTTGCGGAAGAGGGCCGGGATCTTCTGTGAAGTAAGAAGCTCCTGAAGCTGAGGATCGTTCAGCGGTACCTTTCGCACGAGCACGATGGTCTCTTGTTTCCTGTCGTCCAATATCGTGTTCGCGGTAGAATCGGCCTCGCCTAACAGGACATCCGTCAGCTTCATTTTAAAGACGGGAACATTTCGCAATGGAATGTCGAGAAATGTTTCAAACAGATCGGGCTGATAGGGATAATAAAGCTCTTTCGAGAAATAGACCTTCCCATTCACCTCAACGTTGATCCTGTAACGATTCTCGAACTTCAGGTCTGTCCGGAATTTACCGCTGTTGATGTCGACGACCAATCGTTGCGTTGCCGCTGTGGTGTCCTCCAGATTTTTGATCGTTACGATCGCCGGGATGGGATCTCTGGTCTTCTCATCGAAGACACGTCCTTTAAAAACAAAGTAGACGGGTGATGAATGCGGTCGTTCGATCTCGAAGAGGTCTTTCTCTCCTATCGAGCTTTCCTTAAAGTTACTGTAACGGTATGATGTAAAGTATCCGATCGACGCCGCCGAGTTCAATTGAAAGTAGATATCATCGGCAATGGAGTTGATGGGAAAACCCACGTTCTTCAATCCACTCCACTGACCCTCGATGTGTTTGATTGAGAACACATCGTATCCTCCAATGGAACCGTGACCCTTCGAGCTGAAGAAAAATGTCTTCCCGTCCCTGTACATGTAGGGCGCGTCTTCATCGAGCTCCGTATTGATAACACTGCCCAGGTTCCGGACATTCGTCCACTTAGATCCTTCCCGTGTCGCATAATAGATATCGCTCCCGCCATGACCACCAGGCCTGTCACTTGAAAAGTAAAGGGTATCCTCGGTTGGCGAAAGGCATATGCTTCCTTCCCAGTGACGACTGTTGATGCCCTTTACACGGCGAGGCTTCGTCCACGAGCTGTTCTGCTTTCGCGTACTGTAAAAAATGTCGCCATTGCGGTTCGCCTTAAAGATGTAGAGGACCGAGCCCTCCTTATTTATCGCCACGTTTGCATCATGCCTGCTTCCATTGAACTGAGGAAAGGGATCCGGCGTCTGCCACTGTCCGCCTGCACTGCGGGTGGATACGTAGATATCTTCGTAATGCAAACCGTCGGGCGCCAGCTTCCCGCCAGTGCTATTGCTCCTACGCGAGGTAAAAACAAGGACGCTGTCGCTGCCCAGGCTGATCGGCACATACTCTGCATATTCACTATTGATCGCAGCTCCCAGATTACGGATGTCCACTGAAAGTTTTTTCTCGAGGATCTCTTTGGAGGACAGGATCTGATTTTTTAACGACAGTGCTTCATTTCGAAGAAAATCATAGTGCAAGGTATCCGCGGGCAGAATTGTCAAATATTCTTCCAGATAATAAACTGCATTCTCGAGATCGAAATTGAAATGATATGCCTTACCCAGGAAAAGATAGATCTCCGGTTTTCTGTAGCCGAGCTTATATGCCTTTAAGAAATAGAGCAGACTGGCCGGTTTGTCGCCAGCATGGTAGGTACACAACCCACGTTTAAATGCATAGTTTGCATTGCCGGGACGAAGCGAATCGAGCTGCGAATACAGATCGAGTGCCGATTCAAAATCTCCGAACGAAACAAAATCTTCCGCCGAATTACTGATAAAGAGCTCTTCTTCGGCCGTCATGGATTGCCCATGCACTCCCAAATTGAAAGCGCAGAGCAACAACAAGATCTTCCCTACCCGACAAAAAGCGTTGATGGCATGCATACCATTACTTTGCTTCCAGCGATTTGATCCTTCCATTGACCTCAGCCAACTCGGGCTTCATATTCAGGTTGTAATAGATTGCCTGCAAGGCACTGAGAAGCTTGAGGTCGTTCTGCTTCAGATCATAAATTTTGAGAAGGAGCGGTAAGGCGCTCTGGAAGAAAGTCGTGCTTTTCTCGAGAATGATCGTGAGCTGATCGATATCCGTATCGAAGTTGTTTTGATTGACGATGTCGACGGCTTCATTGTAATACAACACGCCAAGGTTGTAGTTACCATCGTAATTCAATGGATCGGCAGCGATCACGCTTTGATAAACGGCCACAGCTTTTTGGAACGCAGCGTATCGCGTTTCCTGGGTAACATCTTTCATATACGTCCCCGCCAGCATCAGCATGACGTCTATGCTTTCCGGATTCTCCTTGAGAAATTGCTCTGCCCTGGCTTCAAGCTGCCGGAAATCCCGGCTTGCAGATAAAACATTCAACTCGGCCACCAGTATATCGTAGTACGTCGGAAAACGCCGAACTCCTTCCTGTATCACCTGCTTTGCAGGCGTCAGGTTGCCTTTTTTGAGGTGGATGTATGCCAGGTCGACAAACACAAGGGGTTGATCGTAGTTTCGATCTTTCAGCAACTCATAGTACACTACCGCGGAATCGGTCTCGCCGACCCCGTTCAGGGAACTCGCCAGAAAATAATTTGCATCCAGCCAATACTCGTCATTGATCACCGAGATATCGAGATACTGCCTGAAGCCCTCTATTGCTTCATGATAATCCTGTTTATTGAAGGCATCCGACGCGTCGTTGAAGACACTGGCAATCATGTAGTCGTGCAACTGCCTGACCACCGGTTTAAATGCATGATCGACATCCAGCGCTTCGCATCGCTTCACGCTCTCGAAGACTTTCAGGCGAAGCTTCTTTCTCTCGGCGCCACTGGCATTCGAGAACATTTCCTTATAAACATAGGCTTTGAGATAAAATGTCCTCGCATCATTGGCGGTGGTCACATGCTTCTCAGCCTGAAGTATGGCGCTTTCAGCCCTGGCCAGATCGCGTGCGCCTATAAAATCATAAACCTTATCGAGCAACGCTACCTGGCACGAAGCGCTTGCGGCAACCAGCATGAGCGCGGCGGCAATTGTACTGCGAAGTTTCATTACTGGATAATTTTTGGGTTGGCAAGCGCGCTCAGATGGGCAGAGATCTTGATACCGAATTTATCGCACAGAGGCTGGTTGATCGAAAACTGCAGCTTGTTCTCCTGGAACATCAGAACGATATTCGACAGGTACTTATCGTAGAATCCGGAAGTGATGATCAGGCTTGCGCATTGCTCGTCGCGCTTCAAAGGCTTATTCTCCTCCTCAAGAAAGATCAGATCGCATTTTTCACATGTTCCCAGGGACGTGATCTGCAATAGCGAGAGTTTTTTATTGTTGACCTTTTTGGTCGCTGTCAGCCTCTCCAGTTCCAGGTAGAAGTCATTTTTTTGCAATAGGCAGATCTGAACATCCTCATCCGCCAGCAATGAAGGCCACTGAATATCCTTGATGAAGTTATAGATGTAGATCGACTTGATGCGGTTTTGCGTCTGCGTGTAGTCCTGTGCAATGGAAAGCGCCGATGCGAGACAACAAAACACCACCAAAGAAGTCCTTATATGAACATTTAAAGGCACCGATATTCGCATTGTAGTATTTATTTTAATTCAAGTCATTCACGCCCATCCCGACCGGGAGATATTTTCCGGCTGGTCTATTCAATGGATCAGAGTGGTGCGTGTGCCATCTCCGTATACAATGCAACAACACCTGAAAGCAACCTGGAACGCATGGTGTGGACCGTACCTTGCGTCAAAGCTATTCGAATTTTCAGATCGATGTCATCGCATAATGGAGTGATACCGGCTGTCTGCCGAACTGCATTGCGCCAATATCAGTCCACAAAAAACGACAATTGAGATCGACGGCCTCAGAAAACTTCGCAGGTGACAATTTTATTGAGCGGTTGGAAGGACGGACTAGAATTCGAGGTTGTCACCTCCAAAATTTAGATATTCTGTTTTCTGTTCATCGTTACTCCGGATGACCGAGTTCGACGAATGTCGACTCATCATAACAGCAATCGTCCGCCGCTAACGGACATCAATCGATCTTTAATAATCGCTACACTCTTTCTTATTCGGGATAAAAAAACAGAGCCGGTTTCCCGGCTCTGCTGACCATACAACCATCCACCCAATAACTTTCAACCCGTTTTGCACTACAATATTAGAGCACATAACGACACCATTATTACAATACTTATCGCTTCGCATTTCTGTTGAGTGATCGACCTTTAAAATGCCGCAATGAAACTGCGAGTGGCAAGCCACATACTCAGGAAAACTGCCTTCCGGTAATTAAAAATGTTGTTGAATAAGAAAGGTGATTCGCAGATAATGATTCGCACTACCTTGCTTTTGCAAGCGGACACTTGCAACGTGGTTTCTGAGCATAGAGAAACCAGCCAACTACTAAAAAATCCTCTTCAGACGGAAGGGGATTTTTTAAATATAAATGATGAAAAGTAATTCCCCGAAGGTGCCGAAGATTCGTGACCGATCAACGGGAGCTTGAATTCCACGCGCGTACCCGCCGCCGCCCCCTCATTGTCGTACAGGTCGATAACATTGACTTCTTTATAGGTTGTATTGCCGGCCAGTGCGCGCAGCCGGAGATAGGTTGTAGCCATTCCGAGCGAGGTCTTTTGCAAACGACGCCTTTTATTTGCTGCCGCCGCACGACCAATACCGTTGTCTTCAATGACGCAAAACAAATGATCCAGGTTCTGTTTGATCGTAATGTTGATCTTGCCCTGGCCGTTTTTACGAGCAAGCCCATGCAGGATAGCGTTTTCAACGAACGGTTGAAAGATCAGCGCCGGAACGTACAGTTGATCGATATTGACTTGAACGGTGATATGGATCTCCATGTCAAAGCTATTGTCGAATCTCAATCGCTCCATATCCACATAGAGCTGCAGAACGGTCAACTCGTTTTCCAGACTGATCGAATCTTCATTGGAATTTTCCAGTACCTGCCTGATGAGCTTCGAAAACTTTACGAGATAGGATGATGCCGTTTCCGTATCGGCCATGGTGATATAGCGGTTGATCGAATTCAACGAATTGAAGATAAAGTGCGGATTCATTTGAGCCTGGAGAGCCTTGACCTCCGCACTCGCTTTTTTCTTCCGCAACCTGTAGTTCCAGCTGACTACAACCAGCACGATCACCACAACAACCAGTGCCACGATCAGGAAGATATTGAAGAAATAGATATCCTTGGCAGAATTCTCGGCTTTAAGAACGGCGATCTCATTCGTCTTCCGTTCCAGCTCATAATCCAACTTCGTCTCGGTGACCGCCTTGGTCATTTGCTCGTTGAACAGTGAATCCTTTATCTGTTGTCCCTGTTGAACTGCCTTCAGAGCCTTTGGAAATTCTCCGCGACGTTCGTAACAATTGCCAAGCAGGTTATACGCCTTCAGCAATGTCGCCCTTTCTTTACCGTCGATCCGCCCGATCAATTCCTGCAAAATGACGACCGCCTCATCATACCGCTCCCGGTCATACAAAATTTCGGACTGGATCATTAACGAGCTCAAGCGACTTGTATGAAAGGATTTCTTTCCGGCGGAGAGTGCCAGCGATCTTTCAATATAACGCCCGGCAGAATCATACTGCGCCTTTCTCCGGTAGCCTTCGGCCAAATTATTGTAACATGCCACGCGACCTGGATCAGAATCGAGTGAATCAAACATCTTCAGCGCCTGCTTGTGAAGAAAAATCGCAGAGTCAGGCTTTTCCATCAGCAAATAAAGGTTGGCGATATTGCTCAACGATCCGGCCACCTGTTGAAAATCTCCCTTCTGCCGATAAACTTCCACCGCCTTTTGATAATAGGATCTGGCATCCTGGTATTGCTTCAGATGTTTCGATACCACACCAAGACTATTGTAAGCTGCTCCCTCCTGCTCGGGAAAATTGTGTGCCTCAGCGATTTTGAGGGCGTCTAAAAAGTATGAGGTAGCCTTCGAATAATAGCCAGTTTTAGAATATACGAGGCCAATATTGTATAACGTCTTCGCTATGTCCTGGTGCCTATCCGTCGTTTCATAATAGTCCAGTGCATCCTGGTTCGACTCGAGAGCTTTCAAGTAGTTACCTTGCAGAAAATAAAGTACGCCGAAAAAACGTGTACACCTGGCGTGCCATTCATGCTCATTGTGGGCCAGGGCTATGGAATCGGCTTTCTTTGCATAGTAAAAAGCTGAATCAGAGTATTTTACCTTTAGGTCCTGCGCACGGGACAAAAGCTTATGTACCTCCAGGGTATCATACTCCGGATAGGGTGACGCATACGCAGATGACAGCGCTATGCAGAAATATACAATAAGCCAGTGGCGGATGGGCATGCCAAAGTATAAAATTAAGAAAGCAATCAGATCCTGGCTGCAAGCTCGAGGTGCTTTTTTCGCTCTACTTACAGACCTATAATTTAATAAAATTAGTTAACAAGTCTTCCTTTCGATTCTGAGAAAGTGTGATTTCAACACCATCGGTCATTACGACCGTTGTTTCCCTTACAAATTCCCTGACCTCATTCACGTTGATCAACTCCTCCTCATTGGCGAGGCAGAATCCGTAATTCTGCAAGGACCGATGCAACTCTGAAATTGAGTTTTTAACCAGATATTCCTTGCCGCTCTTTAAATAAAGGGTGGCTCCTTCTTTTTCGACATTACAACGAAGAATAAGATCCGTCTCGATCTGTATCATTCCTTTATCCACCGGCATTCGCACCAGATACTTGTCGTGAATCGTGTTGAACACGTTTCCGGTCTGGACAGTATGACCAAGCGAGCGGCGTGCGCGATGTACTGCATCGACAAGGTCTGCATGCGCAAACGGTTTTACGAGGTAACCGACGCAATCAAGCTTGATGGCGCGGAGCGCATAAGTTTCGAAGGCCGTTATAAAAATGATCTTGTGATTCCCCTCAATATCATTCAGGAGATCGAACGCCGATCCGTCGTCGAGCCGGATGTCGAGGATCAGAATATCCGGGTTATGCCTTATTATCGATGCCCTGGCTTCTCTCACCGTGGGAAGCACATCGATCACATTCACATCAGGGCATTT